>JBGSSY010000271.1:0-10100 GCA_041736775.1 Bdellovibrionales bacterium
AAGTGTTGCGAGTCCGTATTTTTTCTTATGGGTTTTAAGTCCATGGAGCAAAGTGGTAAAAATACGCGCGCCGCTACCGCCGATCGGGTGACCAAGAGCCACGGCACCCCCATGACGGTTAACCTTCTCACGAGGGAGATCAAATTCTTTCATTGCGGCTAAAGTGACAACGGCAAAAGCTTCATTGATTTCAAAGAGATCAATGTCACTGGCTTTGAGTTTCGCTTTTTCAAGAACTTTTTTAATCGCCCCTACGGGAGCCGTTGTAAACCATTTTGGGTCCTGTGCAAAAGTGGCGTGGGCGACGATTTTGGCCATCGGCTTTAAATTTTTGCTGGACACATAATCTTTGCTGGCTAGAACCAAAGCGGCGGCGCCATCATTAATCTTAGAGGCGTTGGCGGCCGTAATACTTCCGTCTTTATCGAAAGCCGGTCGGAGAGTGGCCATTTTATCAAACTGGGCATTTTTAGGCTCTTCATCTTGATCGACAAACACGGAGCCTTTGCGACCCACAACTTCGACAGCGACGATTTCATTTTTGAAAAAACCATTCTTTTGCGCCTCAAGAGCATAGTTGTAACTTTCCTTAGAAAATTGGTCCTGTTCTTCGCGAGAGAATTTATACTCTTTCACGCAAAGTTCTGCGGCTTGTCCCATATGAAAATTATTGTAAGGATCCCAAAGACCATCTTTGATCATGGAATCAGTGGTTTGAACATTTCCCATCCGATAACCGGTGCGTGAGTTTTCAAGGAGGTGGGGGGCGAGGGACATATTTTCTTGGCCGCCGGCGATCACCACTTGGGAATGGCCCAATTGAATATTGTCGTTAGCCAGCATAACGGCTTTAAGACCAGAGCCACAAACTTTATTGATCGTCATACATTGAGTGGATGTGGGCAAGCCGGCATAAAGAGCGGCTTGGCGAGCAGGGGCTTGACCGGCTCCAGCAGTGAGAACTTGTCCGAAAATCACCTCGTTCACATCATTTTTGTCGACATTTGCTTTTTCAAGAGCAGAGGCAATAGCTTTGGCACCCAATTGAGTGGCGGGAACAGTTGAGAGTTGTCCTAAAAATGCGCCAATGGGGGTTCTTTGAGCGCTGAGGATAAAAGAGGTTTCCATAATTACTCCTTTGTTTGAATCGGGTGAAAAATGACAGGGAAAGATTAGTCTCTCTTAGAGCCCCTGGGCAAGTGGCAATAGTCACAGTTCTGCAACTGTCTATTGACTAAGCGTGGTATTAAATAGAGCTTCCCTTTTGTTGTTTGTAAAGTATGGTTTTTTTCTGACCCTATTACCCTTAGATTTTTTAGTTTAAAGGAGTGAAAGCTTTGCTCAGAGTGTTAATTTTCACATTGATCATCCAGTTATTAAGCATTGATGCTCTTGCTCAAAGTTTAAACAAGCCTCTCAACCAAGCCGACAAACTTGTCATTCGAGGTTTTAAGGGACGTTTGCAAATCGTTCCTATCATCGGCGACTCTGTTCGGGTGGAGGCTCAAAGAAAAGAGGGGACAACCCCTTTATGGTCAGTGGTTCTTCTTGACCGAGGAAATAGTTTAGAAGTGGCTGTGAAAGGGAGTTCAGACAGTGAAGATTGGGAAAAGCTAAGACTTAAAACCAATTTGCCAAATTTTGACATTAAAGTTTACGCGCCTGCAAAAAAACTCGAAGTTTTTTGGCTTGAAGGACAAATTGTCGTCTCTGATTTTAAAAATAGCCTGAGTCTGCAACTTTCTGAAGGAGATGTGAGTGTCACTGATGGTAAAGGCCCACTGAATCTCCAATTAATTAATGGTCGACTGAAGGTCGCACAACATGAAGGAAACATTGAGATTCAAACTTTTAAAGGGCAAGCCGGTCTAGAAAAAACAAAAGGTTCGTTAACGGTGAACAACCACTCAGCTTCGTTCAAAATCTCTCAACATCAAGGCCCTCTCCATGTTGTCAACCACAGTGGGGCTATAGTGACTGACCAGTCTGTAGGAGCCATCAAACTCAAAAATGTCAGTGGAGTTATCAACATCAAGGAAATGGATGGCAGTTTAGAGGGTGAGGTGACTCGTGGCACTCTTAATGTCACCGCAAAAAACTTGCAAAGCTTTGCGGTGAATAGTGAAGAAGCCGTGATTGTCTTAGAAGCTCCTAAAGAGTCGGCGGCTCTTGCAAGCCTTCGCTCTGAAAAAGGGCATCTTAAAGCACCACCCCATTTTGGTAAAATTCAAAAAGGGCAGTGGACAGAACTTCGCGGACAGCTTAAGGGTAAAGAACAAGGAAGTATCAAAATCGTTTCCAAGTACGGGGATGTTGTGCTTAAATAGCCCGAGTTTGACTCGAGCCTTCGTTAAATGAGGAATTATGGCAAAAAAAGTAAAAGCTAAGACAGCAAAAAAAGCAGTTGTAAAAAAGGCCACCAAAAAAGTGACGAAGCCTTCGGGCGGAAAAAAATCGGCGAGCAAGAAAAACACCAAGGCAAAAGTCGCCAAAAAGAAAGTCTCTTCAAAAAAGAAAACAACTCTCAAAAAGAAAATCAAAAAGAGTGTCGCCAAAGTCCTTAAAAAAATTGTTAAAAAAACCTCGCAAAAAAAAGTCACTAAAAAAGAAGCGGTTAAAAAAATCAAAGTCGCAAAGCCAGAGAAAATTAAAAAAGTAAAAGCTCCGGTTGAAGCCAAAGTTAAACCTGCTCAGGCTGAAAAGCCTGTTAAAGTGGCTAAAGAATCAAAAAAAGAAATAAAAAAATCAGACGGTTCTGCTTCTGAAACAGTTTCAACAGGACCTGCAAAAATCACCATAGAAAAAGACATTGTTATCACCGATGCCGAAGGAAGAGTTCTTTGCCGCGTTCGTGAGTGTGACCAACCTTCTGTCGTTGAAGGTTATTGTCGTTACCATTATTTGCTGTTCTGGAAAAAAATCCAGGTCCGTAAAAAAATTCTATCAGAAGGTAAACTCGAAAAATATATCGAGGAACTCACCTCACGTTATCCAACCAAGTATCTGGATTTGATTAAAAAAGATCTCAGTACCGAAGCTGGATTCCTTCATGCTATCCAAGAGTTAGAAATTGACGACTCATCCAACGATGACGAATCAAGAGACTTTGACGAAGAAAGAAGTTTTATCGAAGAAGTTCGTGGTGTTACTGACTCGAATGATCGAGATGACAGCGAGTACTAGAACTTAAGCAAAGTTATATTTTAATTTAGTGAATAGTCTTATCATCAAGAATCACCTCAGATGTGGTCAATTCCAGCTCTTGTTCATCGGGTGTGTCGTAGACCAGCTTTTTTTCAAATTGTGAGAGAAGCTTGTCAGCTTCTAATTCAAGTTGGCTGTTGACGGTCGTATAGCGAAAATAATAGTTGGTTTTTTTGTAGAGTAAACTTTGCCAGAGTGGGGAGAGTTCAGAATCATCGCGATCCTCTTCAAGAAATTCTGTCCACAGGTGTTCGACTAAGTCCATGGAATCTTGGATGAGTTCAAGGGCTTTGTCTTTTTCAGGGTCAAAATCAAAGGAGATCTCGAAGTTATGCTGTTTGAGCTGGTTATTGAATCTTAAGCCAAAACGGCCCACGATCTCTTGGTTATAGATACGCCCCTCAACAGTGAATTCGCCTTTTTCTAAGTCATATTCTTGTTTAAAGCGTTCATTAAGGACAAGGACAGCATTTTCGCACAGTTCAGAAGGGAAAGGGGTCCATTGGACGGATGTTTTAAGGCGCGCTTCCATGGTTAAAATCTCCTTTATAAGACGATCGTTGACTCCCCTGATTTTGGTGTTATAACCGATCCAACTAAACGCTGCAAGTCATAAACTTTTGCTTTAAATATCAAGCAGATAGGAGGTTGAGTGGAGACATTATCAAAAGGCGTCTTTATCACCACCTACGGCTGTCAAATGAATGTCAACGACACGGAGAGAATGTTTTCACTTCTGGAGATGGCAAACTATCATCCCGTTGATGAACCCGAACAAGCCTCTTTGATTATCATCAACTCATGCAGTGTGCGTGAAAAGCCAGTTCATAAAGTGCATTCTGAAGTGGGCCGTTATCGAAATTTGAAAAATCTCAACCCCAAACTCAAGATTGGAGTGGGGGGGTGTGTGGCTCAACAAGAAAAAAACCAACTTCTCAAAGATATCCCGATGTTGGATTTTGTTTTCGGAACGGACTCCATTGACCAGCTCCCTTCAATCATTCATCAATTGGAAGAGGGCGAAGAAAAAATTAACTCGACTCGTTTTCTCCATAACCAACCCTATCAAATTGAAACACTCATAAAAAATCCCGGGGTTTCAACTTTTGTGAATATCACTAAGGGTTGTGATAATTTTTGTACTTTTTGTGTGGTTCCCTTTACTCGCGGTCGAGAGCGTTCAAGAAAACTTTCAGAACTGATCGCTGACATTAATACTCTGACCCAGAGAGGAGTTCGCGAAGTCACTTTGCTAGGACAAAACGTGAACTCTTACAAATCGGAATGTGGTGCTGACTTTTCTGAACTTTTAAAATCTGTGGCTGAAGAGACCGATCTCCTGCGAATTCGATACACCACATCCCATCCGAAAGATTTTAATCAAGAGTTGGTTGATATTTCACAACGTTATCGAGATAAAATTTGTGATTATATTCATCTCCCTGTGCAATCGGGAAATTCAGAGGTTCTTGAGCGGATGAATCGTGGTTATACCCGCGAAGACTACCTTGCAAAAGTTGAAATGATCAAAAAAACAATTCCTGGAGTCTCACTTTCCACAGATATCATTGTAGGTTTCCCTGGCGAGACCAAAGAGCAATTTCTGGATACACTCAGTCTCATTGAAGAAGTTCAGTATGACGGAATTTACGCTTTTAAATACAGTCCTAGGCCCTTTACAAAAGCTTCTCGCTGGACCGACCACCTCAGTGAAGAAGAAAAATCAGAACGTTTGGAGAGACTCTTTGCCCTCCAACGTCCTATTGCTTTTGAGCTTTCGCAAAAAACTCTGGGGCACACTTACGAGGTTTTGATTGAAGAAGTCACTGATGAAGAAAAAGCGGTTGGGCGTAATTCACAGAATCGAAAAGTAGAATTTAAAGCCCCCGGCAAAAAGCCTGGGGATTTGGCGCTGGTTAAAATTTCAAAAGCACGACCCTCACTTTTGCAAGGTGAAATGCTTTTAGACATGTAATGAATAGGAAAGGTTGATTGAATGTTTCCCTTAAATGGTCACACTCCAATAATCGGCGAGAACACTTTTATTGCGCCTTCTGCGGATATTATTGGTCAGGTTAGAATTGGTAAAGAGTGTTCCATATGGTTTCAGTGTGTCCTTCGTGGTGATGTTTGCCCCATTGAAATTGGAGATTACACCAATATTCAAGACGGCACTGTTATTCACGGAACTTACAAAAAACATGATGTTAAAATTGGTCGATCTGTCACTGTCGGTCATAAAGTCATGCTTCATGGTTGTGAAGTGGGAGATGAAGCTTTTATTGGTATGGGCTCAATTTTACTCGATGGTTCAGTGATGGAACCCCGTAGTTTTTTGGGTGCCGGTTCTCTTTTGACCGAAGGGGCACGAGCGGAGTCAGGATGGCTTTACTTAGGTCGACCCGCCAAAAAAATCAGACCTCTGAAAGAAGAAGAACTTTTGTTTTTAGGTCAATCGGCAAAGAATTATTTAACTTATAAATCCTGGTATGCTCTTGAAAAGGAGAGACAATGAACATGACTGAAGAAGCACTCACATACGATGACGTGCTGTTAATTCCACAATATTCAGAGGTTCTGCCCAGTGAAATTTCGACCCGTAGTTTTTTTGCGAGGGATATTTATCTCAATTCGCCCATCCTAACGGCCGCGATGGACACGGTAACAGAGAGTCGCATGGCACGGGTCTTGGCTCAGTTGGGTGGCTTAGGGATTATTCACAAAAATCTGAGCATCGAAGAGCAAGCTCAAGAAGTTGAACGAGTCAAAAAATATGAAAGCGGAATGATTACCGATCCTATCACGCTGACTCCAGAAGCTTCAGTCCAACAAGCACTTGACCTTATGGCCAAGTTTTCGATCAGTGGTGTTCCGATTACGACTAAAGAAAATAAACTCGTGGGTATTCTCACCAACCGTGATCTTCGGTTTGAAACTAACCTAACTCAATCCGTTTCAAATATTATGACCAAAGAGAATTTGATTACGACTCGAGAAGGGACAACACTTGATGAAGCCAAGAGTATTTTGCAAAAACACCGGATTGAAAAGCTTTTGGTGGTTGATCAAAAAGGTGAACTCAAAGGTTTAATTACAATTAAAGATATCGAAAAAGCGATTAACTTTCCCCATTCTTCAAAAGATTCAAAAGGACGACTCTTGGTTGGTGCAGCCATTGGCATTGATCGGACTTCTCGTGAACGAGCCAGTGCTCTTTATGCAAAACATGTCGATGCTCTGGTTGTCGACACCGCCCATGGGCATTCAAAAAATGTCCTTGAAATGGTGGAATGGGTGAGAAAAAACTTTCCAGATATCGTTCTTGTCGCAGGAAATGTAGTCACCCCAGAGGCTTGTCGCGCCCTTTTTGAAAGAGGAGCCGATGTTGTGAAAGTGGGGGTTGGCCCTGGTAGTATCTGTACGACCCGGATTGTGGCTGGAGTGGGCATGCCCCAAATCGCAGCGATTAAAGACTGTTCAAAAGTGGCTCAGGAATTTAAACGAACGATCATAGCTGATGGTGGAATTAAATTTTCTGGAGACATGGCCAAAGCCCTAGCGATGGGTGCAAATACTGTGATGGTTGGAAATCTTTTAGCGGGCGCTGAAGAAAGTCCTGGTGAAACAATTCTGTTTCAAGGTCGAACTTATAAACTCTATCGCGGTATGGGAAGTCTCGGCGCCATGAAACAAGGTTCGAAGGATCGTTATTTTCAAGGTGATGTGAGAGATAATGAAAAATTAGTTCCTGAGGGAATTGAAGGAAAAGTTCCGTACCGTGGTTCTGCCAGTGGCATAGTTCACCAACTTTTAGGAGGTGTGCGTGCGGGCATGGGTTATGTCGGTGCAAAAAATATTGAAGAATTTCAACAAAAGGCTCGTTTTGTTCGGATCAGCAGTCAGGGACTCAAAGAATCCCATGTCCATGATGTGACGATCACCAAAGAAGCGCCCAATTACCGATTGGAGTAGTTATGGATGGGGGAGTTGTTATCTTAGATTTTGGGTCGCAAGTGACTCAGTTAATAGCCCGTCGATTAAGAGAGTTGAATGTTTATTCTGAACTTCATCCTTACAATGTCTCTCTTGAAAAGATAAAGGCCCATAAACCAAAGGCCATTATCCTTAGTGGAGGACCTTTATCGGTGAACGATGATGATTCCCCTCGCCGAGATATTAAGGAGCTTCTTGAAATTGCTCCTGTCATGGGAATTTGTTATGGCATGCAGTTGATCGCTCAACAGTTTGGTGGAATTGTTGAAAAAGCGAAGGTCCGTGAATACGGCCAAAAACAAGTTCATTGGCTTGAAAAAATTGAAACTATTCCTCCGGAACAAAAAGTTTGGATGAGTCACGGTGATGTTGTGAAAGTTCCACCCCCTGGTTTTAAGGTCCTTGCACTTTCTGATGAGAAACACCCTGCCGCCATGGAATCTGAAAAACTTTTTGCAGTTCAGTTTCATCCCGAAGTCAGTCATACGGATCATGGAATTGATATCTTAAAATATTTTATCTTTGAGCGCGCAAAAGTGGCTCCACTCTGGCAAGCCAAAAATATTGTTGCTGAACTTAAAGCCCACATTGTTAATCAGGTGGATGATGATGATCATGTCATTGTCGGATTGAGTGGAGGTGTTGATTCAACTGTTGCCGCTCGATTGGTTACGGAAGCCTTAGGGAAAGACCGAGTTCACTGTTTTTTTATCAACAATGGACTTCTCCGTAAAGATGAATACAAGGAGGTCCTTGAACGATATCGTAAAATGGACCTCAACGTGCAGGGAGTTAAAGCGGAAGATTTATTTATGGATGCTCTCAAGGGAATTAGTGATCCCGAAAAAAAACGAAAAAAAATTGGACATGCGTTCATTGAAGTTTTTGATGAATGTGTCAAGAGACTTAAACCAAAACCCAAATGGTTAGTGCAAGGGACACTCTATCCCGATGTGATTGAAAGTGTTTCTCCCCGAGGAGAGTCGGTCACCATTAAAACCCATCATAATGTCGGTGGCCTCCCCAAAAAAATGAATTTAAAACTTCTTGAACCTCTCCGTGAACTTTTTAAAGATGAAGTCAGAGCCATAGGTAAGGAGCTAAAAATCCTTGATGATAGCCTTGGACGTCATCCCTTTCCTGGCCCCGGTTTAGCAATTCGTGTTTTAGGAGAAGTCACAAAAGAGTCCCTTGAAACTCTGAGAGAAGCAGACAGTATTTTTATTTCTGAACTCAAAAACGCAGGGCTCTACGATAAAATTTGGCAGGCTTTTTGTGTGCTCTTGCCGGTTAATACGGTTGGAGTCCAAGGGGATGCAAGAACTTATGCAAAAGTTCTTTCCTTACGAGCTGTGACTTCCGATGATGCGATGACTGCGGACTGGTATCCTTTTTCTTTTGAATTTTTAAAGAAAGTGTCCAATCGAATAACCAATGAAGTCGAAGGTATTAATCGCGTGGTCTATGACGTAACCAGTAAACCACCGGGAACCATTGAGTGGGAGTAAAGCTTTTGATTGTCTCCCATTGGGTGAATACAATTCTATCTCTAAAATTTTTAATTTTAGCAAAAAAGGGGAGCGCCCATTTTGCCTGATTGATAGCCTGCGTTAGCGAGTGCTTCACTGGATTCAGACAGGGATTCTTTTTATTTTTTATCATTGAAATCAAGGAGAAGAGTGGTTTACTCAAAAAGGGTGGTTAGCCCCATCCTTTTCTCCATTTCTCGTTTGAGGCGACCCTCTTTCGAGTGAGATGATTGAACCTTAGGGGAGTTAATTTTTGAGTCGTCCATTTGTGCATCTCCATCTCCATACTCAATACTCGTTGCTTGAAGCCAGTCTTCGCGCCCCTGAAACTCTCAAGAAGGCAAAAACATTTGAAATGCCGGCGGTCGCAATTACTGACAATGGCAATATGTTTGGTGCCATTGAGTTTTATCTCAATGCTAAAAAGTCAGGGATTAAACCCATCATTGGTCTTGACGCCTTTATGGCTCCCCAAGATCGGTTTACAAAAAATGAAAAACGAGACAACAATTATCAACCTAACACTCGTCTCGTTTTATTAGCGCAAAATCTCGAGGGTTATAAAAATCTCTGTCAACTCAGTTCCATCGGTTATCAAGAGGGATTTTATTATAAACCCCGAATTGATTGGGAAGTGCTTGAAAAGTACAGTTCTAACCTGATTGTTTTAAGTGGGGGTTTGAGCGGTGATATCGTCACCCATTTTCGCCGTTTTGGAGCCGATGCAGCACGTGAAAGGCTTAAGAAATTAAAAAGTATTTTTTCAGATCGTCTTTATCTTGAGGTCAATCGAACAGGTGTGAAAGAGTGGCAAGAGGTTGAACCTTTTCTGGTGGAACTTTCAAAACTAGAAAATGTACCCCTTGTTGCCAGCAATGATGTTTATTATCTGAATAAAGAGGATCAACTGGCACAGGAAGTTTTGGTTTGCATTGGCAGTAACAAAACTTTGCAGGATGAAAGTCGTTGGCGTTTGGGAAGTTCAGAGTTTTATTTCAAGTCCAGTGACCAAATGTATGATCTTTTTAAAGACTGTCCGGAACTGTGTGAAAGAACGGTAGAAATCGCTGATCGCTGCAATCTTGAATTTCGTCTTGAGGATTCCTCTGGAAAATCCATCTACCATCTTCCGACTTTTCCAACCACAAACAATCTCACTTTGGTTGATGAACTGAGACGACTCACTCAGCTTGGTCTTATTGATCGATTTGATGAAGCTCAAAAGCGGGGAGAAGAAGTTCCTGCGGCCGAACATGAAAAATACCGAGAACGTCTTGAGTATGAAATTGGCGTGATCGATAACATGGGTTTTGTGGGTTATTTTTTGATCGTTCAAGATTTTATCAATTGGGCCAAAGAAAATAATATTCCGGT
>JBGSSY010000292.1:0-1514 GCA_041736775.1 Bdellovibrionales bacterium
TCTCATAAAGTCAAGTTGTTATTAATCCATTTGTAAGACTACTGTTTTCTCTTTATCTAATATTTCTGATAAGAATCTTCATTTTAGTTAATTCAATTATTCCAGGCAAACTTTTGGTTATGGTGTTGTTATTGTTTGAAATCTCTCTCTAGGTGTTTCGCCGCTAAAAGCGGTATGTGGAATTTTTTCGTTATGTTCGGTAAACCAAAAATCTACATGCTTCCTCAAACTTAAAAGAGAACGAATCTCCTGATGAAAAAGATAATTGTGTTTAAGAGATCTAAAAAGCGTTTCGACCATGGAGTTAGAATAAGAAATTTCAAAACGCGCCACTTGTTTTTTAAAATGCCCATCGTCTTCTAGATTGTTCACTTGCCGACTGCGGTTTTCTCCGCCACCATCGACAATAAGACGCAATTTTTCTCCTTGTCTTGGTTTTGTTGCCACTTCAATTGCTTTTTGCAACAACTCACCAGTTTTCGAACCATCATATGAATCCATAACTTGCCAAGCAATAACGTATCTTGAATAATTATCGATAATCGCTTGAATGAAAAGTTTCGTTTTATCTGGTAAAATAAAATAAGAAACATCAAGGTGCCAAATCTCGTTTGGAAATTTGGCTCTTAGCCCGATTCTTTGTTTCCGTTCACGGAATTTCTTTCTAAGACGTTTCCATTTAAAATGATCAATATATTTCCTCCATGTTGAGTATGAGCAAAAGAGAAGTCCTTTGCGTTTTGCATAAAAATGAAGCGACCTGATTGGGAAGTGTGAAAACTCTTTTGATGTTACCAAATTTTTCATGATTAGAATTTCCTTTGGCGTTAGTTGATTTGCGCTGCCTCTTGGACAAGATTTTACTCCCACAAGATCACAACCGGCACGTTCCCTACGCCATCTCTTGTAACGCGAAAGAGATAGGCCAAGTTCCAGCAAACAATCTTTCCTCTGAGATTTCCGCATGGCAACTTCGATGGAATTCAATATTTTTAATTTTTTATCAATCGAGTCAATATGTTTCCAGTGGATTCGAAAACCAAGAATTTTATAGGACTCTTGAAGTAGATTGATTATGGATTCTTTTTGCGCGAGATTTCTCTTTGCATCGGCACTTTCATTTTTCAGTTCATTAATAATTTCAAGAAGTGGATCTATAATTGGATCTTCAATACCAGCGTATCCATTTTTAACCCACTGAAGTGCCGTCATGCGCGGAATTTTTAGATGTGGAAATAAATCAATTCGACCAGTCACCGATATAATTGTTTTTACTATAGGACTATATTTTTCGTATTTGCCTCTAGACATTGTAGTTACTTTCATTTGCGCCAACTTTGATGACGAATTTCGTCAGGCGAAAGGTCGACTTTATAAGTATTTTAACATAGTTTAAGGTATTAAATTTATTGAACTTTTTCTGGCTACATAAAATGACTTGGGAGAGCAACCAGATGGCACAGTAGCGGTCACGGGTTCGATCCCTGTAACCTCCACCAAAGGTTAAGTTGTCA
>JBGSSY010000311.1:0-4132 GCA_041736775.1 Bdellovibrionales bacterium
GGGGTTCTAGTCCCTCCTCCTGAGCCATTTTTGCGCAGCAAAAATCCTCCATTAACCACTTTCCATTTTCAAATAAACCTTTTCCAATCCCCAAAACCATTTTCCATTTTCAACTAAACCTTTTCCCATTCCCACAACCATTTTCAATTTCACCCGCCTCCATCCCTTCAATGCTTCACAGTGTCTTGTTTCTGAACCTGACTCGCGTTGTGATTTCACTATAAGAAATAAGGAAGATTCATGGGCCTTCGATTGATTTCATTTTTATTGATTTTAATGGGCACCCTCGCCAGCTGTGAGGGCGTGAGTGATACTAAAGTTAAGGCTAAAAATAAGATCGTTCCTCAAAAACCAACAGGTGGACAAAACCAAAAAAAACTCGGGGATTTATTGTTTAATAAATATAAGTCCATAAATTGTTTGGCTGAAGCCAGTGGTGTTGATCAGCCCAAACAACTTTTGTTGACCTATAAGTGTGGATGGTTGGAGCGTTCCCATCGCCTTATATGTCCCTCGGAATATTCCTGTTTTGGGCAATATGGACAAAATCAAAGAATTGAAGTTGAATTCTCAACCGATTATAAAAGAATTGTGATTATTTGGTATAACTCAGAAAAAGAAATTTCTGATTCTGAAAACCTCGTTGCCGCGGAACAAAATTCTTTCAACAAATTTCCTGAAACTTCAACTTCTGCATTTTAAAAAGTCATAAGAACGAGCGGAGCCTGCTGGAGGCTCACTAGTAACTTTTAATAGGCTGATCTTTGAAATCCCATTCTTTTATTAAAACTCTAGTAAAAGATATGAGAAAAACTAGTTTCTTCTCTTCTGTCTTGTTCGCGTCGATCTTTTCGATCAGACTCTTCATAAGAGACTTTTCGATCGGTTTTTTTGCGGTCTTGGCTCATTTCATTTTGAGGAGCAACTTGTCCAAAGCGAGCCTGTCCAGACTGACTTTTTTTATCATCATCAGAGCCCGTGCGTTTTTTATCGGCTTGATTCCGATCTTGCTTTGAATCCCTTGATTTTTTTTCAATGGAATGGGGATGAGTTTTTTTTTCATTTTTTTCTTTATCAACATGTTTCATAAAATCTCCTTATTGATCACTGGCTAAATTTAAAAAGGAAAGATTGCAAGAGAAGGGCCATCCTGAATGAGAAGAGGGAGGAGATCAAATTGAATTCATAAAGGATATTACGGTTAGGGGCATTTTGAAACAGCAGAGCGGTTGTTTGTGCCCCATCTTCCTTTCAAAATTGAACGGCAGAATAATGGCTAACGAATAGTTGTTTTACAAAAGGGGAATTTTTGCTACTGTCTGTCCGTGGATCAAATTCATTCAAAAACCTATTGTTCTGTTCCTTGGACACAGATTGCGACCAACGCCTCTGGTTATTATCGGGTCTGTTGTAACGCCATCCCGGGTCAAAATTTAATTTTGGATGATAACAATCAGCCGATGAAGATTTATCAAAACCCCATCGATCAAGCTTGGCAGTCAAAAACCTATCAAACCATCCGCGAAGAAATGCTCAGCAACAAAAGACCTTCCATGTGTCAGCGCTGTTTTCGTGAAGAAGACAGTGGGCTTGAAAGCCCAAGACAGCGCTGGAATAAACGATGGTCATCGGAGTTTAGCTCCGAAACTCATCCGCCGATGAGTATTAAGTATATTGATTTACGGCTAGGCAATCTTTGTAACCTTAAATGTAGAATGTGTAATCCTTACGCCAGCAACAAATGGGTCGATGAATGGAACAAAGTCGTCAACACAGCTCAACTGGTTCCAAGCTCCGCTCTCAGCGAGGAAGAGTCTCAAAGACTCAAAAAAATGGATTGGCCCACTCTTGAGAAAACCTGGGAGAACCTTTTACCTGTCCTTGATGTTGTTGAAGAAATCTATTTAACCGGCGGTGAACCTTTTTTATCACTGGAACAAACTAAACTTTTAGAAAAGATTATTCAATCCGGCCGTTCCAAAGATATTACTCTTAAATACAATACAAATCTTACCCTCCTCCCAGAGAAATTGATCCCTCTATGGAAAGAGTTTAAAACAGTAAAACTCAATGTCAGTATTGATGGCCTGGGCCCACTCCTCAATTATATTCGCTTTCCTGCGGACTGGGACATTTTATTACAAAATCTTAATAAGATTTTTTTATTGAAACAAGAGGGCGTACCTCTGGATATTGGCGTCCACACAACGGTTCAGATGTACAACATTTTATCGTTACCGGAGATTACAAAATATTTTAAAGAGAATTTTGAAACGATTCCTTATTTTAATATTCTTAATCACCCCAACTGCCTTAATATTCGAACCCTTCCTCAAGCTTTAAAGAAAAAAATCTCTTCTGAAATCGAACTAGGTCCTTTTTCAAAAGAACTTTCTTCCATTCTTCTTTATATGAATGAAGAAGATTGGAATGCTCAATACTTTGACGAATTTTTAACTTATACTGACACTCTTGATTCTCTCCGCAAGCAAAGCTTTAAGAAGCTGTTTCCTGAGTTCTATTGATTCCAAAAAACAAAGCCAATTCTCTGTTTTAAGCCAAAAAGTCAGTTGATTTAAAAAAAACCAGGCAAACCTTTTCAATTTGGGCTTGTAAAAAATGGGATAGACCACCATCAAACCCATTCATATTGTCGGCCAAAGTAAGCAAAAGAAACTATTTTGTTGGCTCATTTGGTTTCTCTTGAACAGTTACAAAATTACTGGATAATTAATAATGCTCTCCTTTGTTTTATTCCATTTTATCATCCAACTGGCTTCTGCCAATATTGGTGGCTCGGATCTACAAAACTTTAACCCTAACACCAATAGCTTAGAATTTATTACGGTTCAGTCATCGCGCACTCTCGAACCCGGTCTCATAAACATGGGCACATTTCTGAGTTATAGCATTAACTCTCTCCCCTACTCGGCCCTCTCTGCAACCCCACCCAATCAAAAGTTTTCTGAGCCCGACGATCAACTCACCTACTCCCATCTTCAGTTGGGCGTTGGTCTTATGAAAGGTTGGGATTTAGGTCTTAGTGCTGGTTTTATTCTTTCACAAATCATTGAGGACTCCCCCTTTCTCTTTAGCTATGGAGATACAGGGATCAATGATATTCGCCTCAATTCAAAAGTTCGTTTTTATCAAGATGAACTCTTTGGTCTCTCGTTTATGACAACGATTGATTTTGACCAAATTAAAGATAACCCCTTTACTGGCACACAAGCAGGACCCACTTTAAATTTTGAAGCCATTGGTGATTGGTGGATCACTCCTGAAATTCTTTGGGCATTGAATATGGGATATCGTTTTCGTCAGCCTGGACTGGCGGTACTCAACACGGGGATCACTCCCCTTCCCGATCAAATCCTTTACTCTTCTGCACTCTCCTATAAAATTTCCGATCATGGCTCAGCCATTATTGGGGAAATTTATGGAAGCTATCCAACAGACCTCTACTTCACTCCCACCGACCGCGATAATAGCAATCTCGAGTTCTTGATAGGATACCGTTATCGAAGTCCCTACGATTTTGATCTGCATGTGGGGGCCGGACGTGAGGTTTATCATGGACTGAGTACGCCTGACTTTAGATTTTTTATAGGAATCAATGGTCGAATTGATTATTTCTCTCGTCAGAATAGATCGCTAACTGATTAAATCTTTTTATATCCAATGAGCATATACCGAGTGTATTTGGTAAGAATCATTTCTCCTTGAAAAATAATTTCACTCATGGGCGCCATCTTTTTGAATTCTTCAAGAGAGTGAACACAATTCACATGCTCTTTAATTTCAAAAAAATTGTTATTTTGTAAGACAATAAGAGATTTATCGGGGAGGCTGGAGTACCAATCTTGAAATGAATCAAGGTGCTCACAGGATGTGTTAATTATACACTGGGCTTTCTTGATATCTTCCCCGTAGTGCTTCAATTTATAAACGTCTTGAGTAATTGTTTTAAACTTTTTTTGATTATCCGTCCAAAAAGTATTGAGAAGTTCGGAAATAGGCTGACAAGAAGGATCAATATCGTAAGTTTTCAAATCAAAACTCTTGTTAATCTTAAGTGCGATCAAGGTTGCAAGAAGACCATACCAGCCACAGCAAATATGAATCTCATATG
>JBGSSY010000349.1:0-12208 GCA_041736775.1 Bdellovibrionales bacterium
ACAACTCTTCACTAAACTGGAAGAGATTAAAATAACCCCAACTTTGGAAACTTTGGCTCAATTAGAAAGGCTTGGCACAAAACCAATAACCAAACAAACCAGCTTAGCTGAACTTTTGCGACGTTCCGAAATCAACTTTCTTCAACTCTCTGAGTTCTCTGAATCTTTTAACGAAGACGAACAGATTTATGATCCGGTAGAAATTCGTATTAAATACAGTGGTTATATTAATCGTCAAAATGAGGTCATAAATCAGACTAAAAAATTAGAAAACATGGTCATACCTGAACAACTCAACTATTATGATGTCTATGGATTATCTCGCGAAGAGATGGAAAAGCTTGAGAGACTGCGCCCTCGCACAATCGCACAGGCGCAAAGAATCAGTGGAGTAAACCCGTCAGCCATTCAGGCTATTTTGGTTTATAGCCGAAAGAGTTTAAATAAAAATGAGCGATATCAATAGTTTAAAGACTTTTATCCCTGAACTCAGTCCTCTGCTCGAGGCCCAATTTATTACTTTTTATGAAATTGTTTTGAAGTACAACGGCACGCTCAATTTAATTTCGAGAAGCACAATTGAAACGGCCGGTGAAAAGCATTTTGCAGACTCCTACCTGGGTCTCATGACATTTCTTAATCTTTTACCGCCGCAGCATAAAATCTATGATTTTGGCTCGGGCAATGGGTTTCCTGGCATCATTGCGGCTTTAACCGACCCGTCTCGACATTTTGTTATGGTTGAACGGGATCAGAGAAAAGCTGAGTTTCTTCGAACGGCCATAAGTCTTCTCAAGCTTGATAATATAGAAGTATTTGCTGGAAATTCCACAGAACTTAAAGAGGGTCAGTGTTTCTTAGGAATAAGTCGCGCCATGGCCCCCCTACCAAGGTTTCTCCTCGAAACACGTTCGGCTGTTCAGTCGGGCGGTAAAGTTTATATTTTTAAGTCTGAACAATGGACAAGAGAAATGGGCGCCTGTCCTCCACAAATTTTTGATTTTTGGGAAATTGATTTCCACTCAAGTTATGTTATTCCCCCCCACAAAAAAGAATACGCTATTATTTGCTGTACGCGCCTTTAAGGGCTCAATAAAACGAATAAATACGAAAAATTGACGACTCTGACCACCCATGGTTAGCCAATAAAGAATATGTTCTACGTGGAACTGTCTATGAGTAACCAGGGTTAACCAATTTAATGCGGATCTAATTGTAAATTCGGACAGAAAAGAGAGAATTTATACGGGGAAATACCCATTAGGTTGGTATTTTCAACAATTTAAAAGTTTTAAGCCGGATCCGCATCGAACTCTTCATTTGAATAGTCATCTATGATAGTCAGAATACTCAATGGCTACTCAAAAGCTTTTCCTCTGTGGTAAATCGGCAAAAATGTTACTTTTATTGTGTTTATGGGCCTATGCCTCGTCAAAAATGATTAAAATTACGTTATTAGCCCTCTCACATGATAACTCGCGTGGTTTTATGTTCACCTCGCGGACATTGTTGAGGTTTTGAAGAACCTAAAAGTCCTAAAGTTCCGAAAAGTTCCACGTGGAACTCAAATGAAGTGTTGAATCGGACTAAATTGTGGATAGTCAAAAAAGGATAGTCAAAAAATGCATTATTAGATAGAAATTAGAGTTCGATGGCTGTGCGATATCGCTCTAGCCAAGGTCGTTGAAGTGGCTTTATTTTCTTTTGGAGAAAATAGGCCTCAACTTCTTCTTTTGCATCCGTCGTTAGATGGGGACTCTTCTTTCTATCCATAAGGGATTTGTGACGTGATTTTCTTTGTAGTTTTAAGTAAGAAAGGATCTGATCAATTTGCTTTTTATACTCTTCGCCTTCGAGGATTTCCTTTTTTATACTTTTTCGAATTTCAGTATCGATATCCTTGTCCACCAAAACAACTTCAACCTTTTCTAATTCATCAACTAATGTTTTAAAGTCAGACTCGAGAGAAATGATTTCTTTATTGAGATCCGCGATCATCTCGTCGGATTTTATATTGTAGGACCCCTTGGGCTCACAGGCTCCCAATAGAATAATAAGATGGAAAATGAGAAAGAATTTTAAAAATGACATGTTCCACATAGAACTTCGGTCTTTTCTCTTGAAAAGTTTATAGACCTACTGTTATTTTTAAGTGGGTCAAAAAAGTTAAAAGATTATGGAGAAAACAAAAGCCTTCAAAGATAAGACGCGCCGCATTATTTCCAGCAGTTCCTATCGGGTTTTTAAAAAATACTAATTTCAACATCTAATCGTTAAGCATGATGGCTTAAAAAATGAGGCAAAAAGATGGCAAAAACAGTTTGTGTCGTGAATCAAAAAGGGGGAGTTGGAAAAACAACTTCTTCAGTCAATATCTCATCGGCTCTCGCCAGCATGGGGCAGAGGGTTTTGTTGGTGGATCTTGATCCCCAGGGAAATGCCTCTAGTGGATTGGGCTTAAAAAGACATGAATATCAAGATGCCAATGTTTACCATCTTCTCATTTCAGAAAACACAGTCCATGAAGTCATTTATCCGACGGCGTTTAAGAATTTATCAATAATTCCAGCGAATTCAGACCTGGTTGGAGCTGAAATAGAATTGGTCAATGAACATGAGCGTGAATACCGACTCAAAAAAGCATTTGCTCTGATTAATGATCAATTTGATTTTATTTTCATAGATTGCCCACCGTCTTTGGGTCTTTTAACCTTGAATGCGTTGACTGCAGCCCAATCTTTTTTAGTTCCCCTGCAGTGTGAGTATTATGCCCTTGAAGGATTGAGCCAACTGCTCAATACCGCTGGTTTGGTTAAGAAAAGTTTGAATCCAGAACTCAAAATTGAGGGAATTCTTTTGACCATGTTTGATAGTCGAAACAATTTATCCCATCAGGTTGTCAATGAAATCCAAAGTCACTTTAATGATAAGGTGTTCAAATCAATAATTCCTAGAAATGTCAGATTGAGCGAGGCGCCTAGTCACGGACTACCCATATTTGAATATGATGAGAAATCCGTTGGATCTCGTAAGTATATAGAATTAGCTAAAGAAATACTTGATAACCACAAAATGAATAGTCAAATGAGTATTCAAAATGACCAAGCGGAGGCCGCAGATGTCCAGCTCTAATTTAAAGAATACTCAAAATAAAAACAGATTGGGTAGGGGTTTGGGTAGCCTACTGAGCACCAATGCCTCGGATTTTGAAACAAAAGTAGAGCCTAAAGTGATTCAAAAACCAGAAATAAAACCCTTTTTGGCCGGACAAAACCAACAAAATGACAATAATATAAAGACAAATCATCCACTCCCCTCCGTTGAAAAGGCAGTGGCTCCCGTCATTACAGCTCAAAAAATCGAATCTGTTCCGGAAAAGCAAAGCCCCGAAAGAGACTTATCGACCTCCAATCGAATCTGGAGTTTAGCGATCGAAAAGGTCGTGGCGAATCAAAGTCAGCCCCGTAAGGATTTTTTAAAAGAACCTCTCGAAGAGTTAGCTGCATCAATCAGAGAACAGGGTGTTCTTCAGCCAATTACTGTTCGCCAAATTGAGGGTCGCTACGAAATTATTGCGGGCGAAAGAAGATGGAGAGCTTCTCAACTTGCGGGTCTTTCTGAAATTCCGGCGATCGTAAAAAATGTGGACGATCAAAAAGCGATGGAATTAGCGCTGATTGAAAATCTGCAGAGAGAAAACCTTAATCCCCTTGAGGAAGCTATGGGTTATCAGCTTCTGATTGATGAATATGGACTTTCTCAGCAAAGTGTTGCCGATAAAGTAGGCAAAAATAGAGCGACAGTAACCAATGCTCTTCGAGTTCTGACCCTCCCGCGCGAAGTTAAGGAAATGCTCAGACAGGGTGTGCTTTCAGTCGGTCACGCCAAAGTTCTTCTCTCATTGGATAATCCAAAGCTCCAATCCAAATTGGCCCGAAAGGTCTCTCTTAAAAAGTTGTCAGTTCGAGCCCTTGAAAAAGAACTTAAGAAGCTCGACCGTGAAAAACTCGACACTGCGACTGACTCCGTCATGAACAGCAAAGAGAGAATGATAAAAAATCTTTCCGATGAGATTCAAAAGGCTCTGGGGACAAAAGTACAGCTTCTCTATAGACAGGGAAGAGGTAAAATTGAAATCTCATTTTATTCGGATGATGAGCTCACATCCTTGTCACAAAAATTAAAATCAGTTGCTCATTTCAAAAAATAAAGTTGAATTCAGGGCCCTTTCCAAAGGGCCTGAGTGGCCCGGTCGGAGCGATGGGCTTGAAATCCAACAGCTTATTTTAACTTGACCGCCTAGGCTCAAAAGCATAAATCATAATCCAATTTTAACATTTGGATCCCGCTTATATGAGTCAAGTTATTGAGATTCTTACATCCCTTGGCATAGATACAACTGTATTTCATCAGTTTGCCGTGTTCTTTTTAGCCTATATTTCAATGAATTTTATTGTTTTTAAGCCTTATATGGCCGCTTATAACGAGCGCATTAAAAGGACTGTCGGCGGTCAAGAGTATGGTGAAAAGCTTCTCGCTGAAGCTGAAGAAAAAGAAGAGGCCTATAAAAAAACCGCAAGAGATTTAAATCTAAAAATTCGGGAAGTCTTTTCGGCTTGGAATGATAAAGCAAAAGCAGAGGGTGATCAAATTATTGAAGCTGCAAAAAAAGAAGCGGACGCTGATCTTAAGCAGGCTCAAAAACAACTGGAAGATACGGTTGCTCAGGTGAGAAAAGAGATGGAGGGTTTAATCCCCTCAATCAGTGAAAATATTCAAAACAAAATCATGAGGCAGTAAGAGTGAAAAAGATAAAAAGTCTCCTTTTTATAATTTTTGTGTTCAGCCCCGTTGGGGCGGTAGCCGCCGGTGACGGTGGAATTCCGGTGGCGGCAGTGATCTCTCAAATTGCCAACATTACTCTTCTTGTTGGTCTTATTTACTTTACTCAAAGAAAGAATATTGCCGCTTTTTTTAGTGAAAAGAAAAAAGCTTATCTTGAAAGTGTTGAACAGGCCTCGTTATTTAAAAAACAAGCCGAAGAAAAGCTCAATGAAGTCATGGTCCGCCTGAACACGATGACCACTTCATTTGATAAGCAGGTGGTAGAGGCTAAAAAAAATGCTGAAGAAGCCTATCGTGATCAATTGGCAACAGCCAAAAACGAAGCCCAGAGAATTAAAAATCTCGCCCTTTCTTCTGTTGATTTTGAAACGCAAAAACAAATTGAAAACTTAAGAGTTGAAACCTATACAAAGTCGGCTCTTCAGGCTCAATCAAAACTGGAACACAAGTTAACAGCCGAGCAACAAAAAGCTTGGAACAATCACTTTGTTTCAGCCAGCGGCGGAGTCCATTAATGTCAAAAGTTTCGAGTCGCTACGCCATTGCGCTTTATGAGGCCTGCAAACGGACCAATCAAGTTGAACACGCCCTTGAATCACTTCAGGCCATGAGCGATTGCCTTGAAAAAAATCCTAAGGTTCTAACTCTCCTCACCTCGCCCCTTCTTACCGATCTTCAAAAAGAAGAAATGATTGGCAAGGCGTTCGGAGATTCACTCAATACGGAAATAAAAAATTTATTTAGTCTCCTGGCAAAAAATAATCGACTCAATGAATTGCCCAACATCCTTGTTTCGTACAAAGAAAAATACTCTTTGGATACCGGATTAATTTCGGGAGAAGTTCATTCTGCAGTTGAACTCAGTGATGACGAAAAAACCAGAATCAAAAAAGGCGATTGAGAAAAAGTTAGCCTCTACGGTTGAACTTAAATTCAATGTGAAGCCAAAAATGATTGGCGGCATTGAAGCTCGTGTTGGTAGTTATATATTTGAAGATAGTATTCAGTCCCACATGCAAAAATTAAATGATTTTATAATGAGGAGAGTCCAGTAATGGCTACAAAAATCCGCGCTGACGAAATCAGTCGAATTCTTAAAGAGCAAATTGAAAAGTACAACACACAGCTTGAAATTAAAGAGACGGGTACCGTTCTCTCTGTTGGCGATGGTGTGGCTCGTATTTACGGTTTGCAAACAGCTATGGCTGGAGAGCTCGTTGAGTTTCCTGGCGATAATTATGGAATGGTTCTCAACCTTGAACAAGACTCTGTCGGTGTGGTTATCTTCGGCGAAGATCGTTATATCAAAGAAGGCGATACAGTTAAGCGAACCCAAAAAATTGTGGAAGTTCCCGTTGGCGAAGGACTTCTTGGTCGCGTTGTTGATGCCCTTGGAAATCCTATTGACGGAAAAGGACCCATTGAATCAAAAGAGCGTCGAGTGATCGACGTAAAAGCTCCGGGAATTGTTTCTCGTCAACCGGTTCATGAGCCTCTTCAAACCGGGATCAAGGCGATTGATGCTATGATTCCCATTGGTCGCGGTCAGCGAGAGTTGATCATTGGTGACAGACAAACTGGAAAAACAGCGGTTGCTATTGATACAATTATTAATCAAAAAGGTAAAAACGTTCAGTGCTTTTATGTGGCTATTGGACAAAAGCAATCCACTGTTGCGCTTGTTGTAGAAAAACTTCGCGAAGCCGGAGCCCTTGAATATACAACTATAATTTCCGCGGGCGCTTCGGCACCCGCTCCTATGCAGTATTTGGCTCCTTATGCGGGTACCGCAATGGCAGAATACTTTAGAGACTCTGGTCGCCATGCTTTGATTGTTTATGATGATCTTACAAAACAAGCCCAAGCTTATCGTCAGTTATCTCTTCTTCTCCGAAGACCTCCAGGTCGTGAGGCTTACCCGGGCGATGTTTTTTATGTTCACTCAAGACTTCTTGAGCGTGCAGCCAAAATGTCAGCAGCAGAAGGGGGCGGTTCATTGACAGCTCTTCCCATTATTGAAACTCAGGCCGGTGATATTTCTGCCTACATTCCTACAAACGTTATTTCAATTACCGATGGTCAGATCTTTCTTGTTTCTGACTTATTTTTCAAAGGTATTCGTCCAGCGGTTGACGTTGGTAAATCTGTTTCTCGTGTGGGCGGTGCCGCTCAAATTAAAGCGATGAAGCAAGTGGGCGGTACACTGAAGCTTGCCTTAGCACAGTATCGTGAATTGGAAGCCTTTTCGGCTTTTGCATCCGATCTTGATCCCGCATCAAAAGCGCAGTTGGCACGAGGTGAGCGATTTGTGGAGCTTCTCAAACAGGGTCAATACTCTCCGTTTGAAGTTTCAGAACAAATTATTTCAATTTATGCGGCCTCTAACGGAGCCATTGATCAAATTGCAGTGAATCAGGTTCAGCGTTTTGAAAAAGAATTTTTGCAATTTGTTAAGCAAAAGTTTGCAAGCATTATTGATTCAATTAATAAAGAACAAAAAATTTCTGACGAAACCAAAGCTCAATTAGACGCAGCAATTGTTGAGTTTAAAGCGGTTTTTGAAACAACGAAATAGGTTCAGTGGATGCCAAGCTTAAAGGATATTCGCAGTCGAATTGACAGTACGAAAAACACCCAAAAGATTACAAGTGCATTGAAGCTTGTATCGGCTGCCAAACTTCGTCGTGCTCAGCACAACATTGTTAATTTGCGTCCGTATGCCAATAACATACTGACGCTGATTGCTGATATTTCAGAAACACAAAAAGTGGACCATCAACTTTTGCGACAAGTGGAAAATCCACAGAAAGCTCTTGTTGTCGTGATTGCTTCTGACCGTGGTCTTTGCGGTTCTTTTAACTCGAGCATTGCCAAATATACCGAAAAGCTCATGGCCGAGAAAAAAGGCTCTTACGAAAAGCTTGATTTTATTTTTATCGGCCGTCGTGTTCGAGATTACTTTGCACGCCGTAATGTAAAACCCATCGATTTTATCACCGGCCTTGATAAAGACATTTCCTATGAACTTGCAGCCGGTGTCGCCACAAAAGTTATGAAAGCCTTTTCAAGTGGTGAGTACGATGAAGTTCAAGTGATCTATAACGAATTTAAATCGGCCATTTCTCAAACCACCGTTTGTGAGAGAATCTTACCGGTCGATACCTCTGACGTTACAAGTTTTAAAGAGGATGATAAGCAAAGTTTTGCAAAAGACCTTATATTTGAACCCACTCCAGCAGAAATTATTGATCAACTCCTTCAGAAACATTTCGCTATTCAGATTTACCGTTGTATGTCTGAAAGTGTGGCCTCTGAACATGGTGCTCGGATGACTTCCATGGAAAGCTCCACTAAAAATGCTGGAGCGCTGATCAAAACATTAACGACGACATATAACAAATTAAGACAGGCCTCGATTACTAAAGAGCTCATAGAAATTACAACCGGTGCAGAGGCGCTCAACGGTTAAAGGAGAATTATTAATGGAAACAGGTATCGTAAAACAAGTGATGGGTCCGGTTGTGGACGTTGAGTTTGCTTCTGGCAATCTCCCTCCGATCCTTTCTGCTTTAACAGCCACCAATAAATCGATCAATGATCTTCCTGATAATCTTGTGCTTGAGGTTGCTCAGCATCTTGGTGATGGACTTGTTCGCACCGTTGCCATGGACACCTCTGAAGGACTCACTCGCGGTCAAGTCGTCAAAGCCACGGGGCAATCCATTACAGCTCCAGTTGGAAAAGCAGTTCTTGGTCGAATTATTAATGTTGTTGGTGAGCCCGTTGATGGCAAAGGACCTATTGCTTCAAAAGAGCGTTGGTCGATTCATAGAGAAGCCCCTGCTTTTGAAGAGCAAAGTACAAAAGCTGAAATGTTGATGACAGGAATCAAAGTTGTCGATCTTCTTGCTCCATATGCTAAGGGTGGAAAAATTGGTCTCTTTGGTGGTGCCGGTGTTGGTAAAACAGTTATTATTCAAGAGTTGATCCGTAACATTGCCACTGAACATGGTGGATACTCTGTGTTTGCCGGAGTGGGTGAAAGAACTCGTGAAGGTAACGATCTTTGGCTTGAAATGACTGAATCTGGAGTTATTGAAAAAACCGCACTTTGTTTTGGTCAGATGAATGAACCTCCAGGCGCTCGTCAACGGGTTGCATTGACCGGCCTGACAATCGCTGAGTATTTCCGTGATCAAGAAGGTCAAGACGTTCTTCTTTTTGTGGATAACATTTTCCGATTTACACAAGCAGGAGCCGAGGTTTCAGCACTTCTTGGTCGTATTCCTTCAGCGGTTGGTTATCAGCCGACTCTTGGTACAGACATGGGTGCTCTTCAAGAGCGAATCACTTCAACTAAAAAAGGTTCAATCACTTCAGTCCAAGCGGTTTATGTTCCCGCGGATGACTATACTGATCCTGCTCCGGCCACAACCTTTACTCACTTAGATGCTACAACAAATTTGGATCGTGATATTGCAGCTATGGGTATTTATCCAGCGGTTCATCCTTTGAATTCTACATCTCGCTTATTGACAGTAGATGTTGTTGGAGAAGAGCATTACAAAACAGCTCGAGATGTTCAGTCACTTTTACAGCGCTATAAAGAACTTCAAGATATTATTGCGATTCTTGGACTCGATGAGCTTTCTGAAGATGATAAGCTCGTTGTGAACCGAGCCCGTAAAGTTCAGCGATTCCTTTCTCAACCTTTCTTTGTTGCCGAACAATTTACCGGCCTAAAAGGTAAATATGTGGATATCAAAGATACCGTCAAAGGATTTAGAGAAATTCTTTCTGGTAAACACGATAATCTTCCAGAGCAGGCCTTCTATATGGTCGGCACAATTGAAGATGCCATCGAGAAAGCTAAGACGTTACAATAATGTTCAGTCTTAGCATTGTGACTCCCACCAAAAAACTAGTTGCCCAAGCCGAAATGGAAGAGGTTTTTGTTCCGGCTTTTCGTGGCGAACTGAATATTCTTCCTGGGCACTCACCTCTTGTGAGCACTCTCACAGAGGGTGTTCTTAAATATCGTCTTAAGGGTGAAACCAGTTTGAACAAAGTCGCGATCAGTTGGGGTTATGTAGAAGTCACTCCTCAGGGTGTGAACATTCTTGCTGAAACGGCTGAACACAAATCAGAAATTGATCTGGCTCGAGCCAAAGAGTCTCTTAAAAGATCAGAAGACATACTTAATAAAGCGGATGCGACTCCTGAGGATGTTGAGAAATACCATCACAAGAGAAAAAGAGCTGAAGCCCGTATTGAAGTTGCCCAATCTTAATTTAGACTCTCTTAAGCGGAGAGTCTTTTCATGAAATTAACACCTAAAAACTTATCCGAAATAAACCAATTAAAGTTCATTATGCGTGCAAAAAAATTAGGTTACTCTTGTGACCTCCTTTTTGACGCTCAATACTCTGAAGGCGCACTCCAATTAAAAGCTCAAGGAGAAGTTCGATTCGCGCTCTTGAAGTCCAAAGTTGAAATAAAAAGTGTCTATCAGGTTTTGGGTGACCAAGATGCATTTTTAAAAAGTTACGAAATAAGTCATACTGAAAAACGCTGGGGAGAGGCCTATACTTGGAATGAAGAAAATGATTCATATCTTTACACCAAAAACCAAGAAATAAAACAGATTGAGGCCGTCGGCCGTCCCATCATAGAGCCACTCATCCTTCTTTTTGATTCAGTTTATGGCTTATCCACAGAAAAAAACTCTGAAACACTTCATGTTCTCATGGGATCCAAAATCAAAGAAATTGAAAAAAAAACGAGTAATAATAAATCTGAGTTTTCTGTGGGTGGAGAAGTGAAATTGGAATTTATAAAAGAAGAAAAGATAAACCAACTGGTTTATCGCCCTCTCAAGATGAGATTTGATGTTTTAATCGAATAGAGTAGAGTCAAAGTGAAATGATTGAGAAGAATTTTGCCGAGTTGATATGAACAGGTTGAATTGAATCTCAATGAATCAAATTGAACCGGCCGCGAGAGTTTCATAGAATTTAAAAAATTAGAGTTCTTGAAAGTCTGTCTCTTCTTGCCCTTGTGCGGAAGCGGGCAATCGTTGTTCCGCGGCGCTGTCTTTGAGAAACTGAGCCACAAAGCCTCCAAGCTGAGGATGGTTGGAGTGAACGTGAACGACTTTTTTAAATTCGTCCTGATTTTTGAGGGTAAGACTTTTTCCAGAATTAATAACAATCATTCTCTTTCTTATTTCGGTTGGCGCGCTTGAAAGCATTTTTTCTGTTTGTGAACCGCTGAGATGAAAAACAATATGTCCTGTTTTAGAAACGCCATTCCAGCCCTTGAAATCCTTAAGATGAAAGCCCCGCGACTTTCGTTGCTGTTTGAAGGCGGATAGGAATTGCCAAGAGTAGCTATACACACTCATTGAACCATTGGCCAAACTTAATGGAAGAATTTGATGTTTGAAAACCTCATGAAAAATTTTATCGTATGTTTTTTTAAGAGGAATCCGGGCTAGTTGTTTTTTAAGTGGCTCCTGTTTTTTGTCTTGATAGAATTGCTTTTTATATTTGATGAGTCGTTCAATGCTTTCATCAATGCGCGATTCACTAATTTTACCTTCTCTGACCGCCGCGACAACGGCCCGAATGGCTCGTTTTTGGTTGTTATGATTCCATCCCACCATCACAAGATCATTGCCGGCAGAGACGGCTTGAACAGCACGCTTTTCAATCGAAAGACCGCCGTCAGCAGCTCCACCCATTTGAATGTCATCGGTGAGTACAATACCCTCAAAACCAACACCTTTTCGTAAAACATTTTGCAGAAGTGTCTCAGAGAAACTGGCCGGTTTTTTACTGGGATCAATGAGTGGATAGGAAACGTGAGAGGCCATAATGGCAAATGGAATACGGTGCCTTTGCATTTCTTTGTAAGGAGAGAGATCATTAAAAATAAGTTCGGTGAGAGTAATCTGTTTATAAGGTGTTTTAAGATGGGAATCTGTTTGCACACCGCCGTGGCCCGGAAAATGTTTTGCGGTCGGCAAAACTCCAGCATCAACCAGTCCTCTAGCAAAGGCAGAAGACATACTGTTAACCACTTCTTTTTTGTGACCAAAAGAACGATTTCCTAAAAAATCAGTCACTCCAAGACTTGAAATATCCACAACCGGAGCAAGATTCATATTAAATCCCAAGGTGGCCATGAGTCGACCGGTGACATAGCCTGTTTCTTGCACGAGACCTAAGTTTTCTGTCAGTGCGAGGGTTCGTGCACTGGGAAGTGAAGGAGAGGTTTTTATACGAATGACATCTCCTCCCGCTTGATCAACGGCTATAAGAAGAGGTAGACCAGTTTTTGGTATGGTCTCGTTTTGTGCTTG
>JBGSSY010000144.1:0-6569 GCA_041736775.1 Bdellovibrionales bacterium
GAATTTCCAGTGCTTGATAAACATTTAGCGGCGGTTAACGATCCAGATTATACAAAAGAATTTAAAGAAGTTTATAATTTTATTGAAGCTGTTTCGATACAACAGCAAAAGGCCCATATTCTCAGCATTAATCATTTTCCAGAATTTCGAGGAATAATGGTGAATCTTCTTCGCCAGGAATTTTTTAAACGCTTGGGAGATATCAGCCAAATCAATCAAGGCCTTCTTGATTTTTTGAAGGACGTCAAAGCGGACTTTGAAAGTGTTGCACCTCTTGAGCAACTCATAACACCAGAACTTCAGTCGGCAAAAATTAAAGTGGAAGACGTCATTGTTGATAAAAAGTTCTCATGGAGAATGATTGCTAACTTTTTAATTTGTTCTGAATCCCTCTCCGAAGAGCAGAAAAATTTAGAATCGATTTATGATGGTTTAGTTTATCGATTTCGTTGTCCTGAAACGCCCTCTTTTAACAGCATTGATGACGTTAACCCGCAAAAAGTTCATACACCGACCTTGATTTTTACCGGTCGAGATGACTCACAAGTTCCTTACTTTTTACAAAAAGAATTAGCCCAAAGTCTTCCCAATAGTCGAATCGAGGTGGTCGACGACGGCGGTCACTTTCCGCCGAATAAAGATCCTATGCGATTTTTCAAAAGTCTTGAAACTTTAGTTAATCTTTAAAATTTAAAGTAGTTTTTTTAGATTTTCGATTTTGAATTTATAAAATATGAATTAGAGCTCAGTGGCTGAACAGTTCCACTCGCCGGGATAGGGGAGTTTATAGATTTGTTCGTCACCCTTAAGAGTTCCAGTAAAAAGAATCTTTTCACCATCAGGACTAATCGTCGGAAAAAACTCATCTCCTTCATAAGAGGTCAATTGTCTTTGGCACTCACCATTCACCTTGATCTCAAACAAATCAAAGTCTGATCGGGCTTGAGCCCGTGCACTGTAAATGATGGATTGTCCAGAAGGATGCCACACCGGAGACCACTGTATTCCAGAATCGAGGGTCACAAACTGAGGGTTTTTAAAATCAAGGCCTGCCACTAAAATCTGTGAACTTTTAAAATCGGGTGAAAAGCGTGACCAAGTGAATTTTTTATTTTGTGGAGAGAGCTGAATTCCCCAATCGTGTCCGCTGGTTTTAAGAAGTCGAACACCTTGTCCTTGATGATCAGCGAGGGGTTTTGCAAGAAGAATAATTTGACCATTATTAAAACTCGAGTAATAGAGCATTCGATTCTGTGGATTATATGCTGGAAAACCATCAAAACCCATTTTCTCAGTCAAGCGAACCACGTCTCCACCATCAACGGCACTCTTATAAATTTCTTGTGGTAAAAATTCGGCATGCATAAAAAAATCATTTTTGACCGAACTGGGAAAGCGCTGAATCGTCTCTTTGAGTGCTAAAGGGAATTCCTTATCTTCATCGGTTGTGCTGGTGTAAAGCAGCGTATCGTCTTTCAGAATAAAATGACCGGTGGCGACCATGCCGCTTTGATGGGTGATTCGTTGTTCACTTCCATCGCTGATTTTTTTCAGGTAAATCTGGTCATTTTTATGCTGACGACGATGACGACTGACGTAAACAAATTGATCGTTGTTGATAAATTGGGGTTGTCGGTTTTTGCCGATTTTAGTGACTTTTTCGGGGGGAGGAGCAATAAAGAGGGAGTCACCCGACATCTCGCTCGCCTGAGCTCTGAGTTCTAAGGGAAGAAAAACAATAACCAGGATCAGTGAAAGAAGAAAATTCATCACTTTATTTTAACAGCAATTTAAATTTTTTCAGCAAGGCCAACAGCTACGGCCTTTTGGATAAGAGCAAAAGGGGCCTTTGCTTTCAGCTGTTTACGATCAATCCACACGATGGACTGGTTTTTTGATTTTAAAAAATTAGACTGAGATCGGGTTACTGAGACGTAGATCTTATGGTGGGTTATACCATGTTGAAAATCAAACTGAACGGGAGGTTTGGTTTTCTTAGCTATTTGGCCAGGCAGAATCAGTTGTTTTTTGAGAAAGGGAGCATAGTCGTTCTCGATCAAACCCAGTTTTCCATTTTTTTCGATGAACTGAACTTGCCAATGCCAAATCTCAAAATCACGTTTTGGTTTTTTCAGGGGAAGGGTTTCGATCAAATCCTGTTTGTAAGCGACACACTTTTTTTGCACTGGACATAAAAAACAGCTGGGGCTGCGAGGTGTGCAGAGGGTGGCACCCATTTCCATCAATGCTTGATTGATCATTCGGGGTTGTGCCGATTGAGCGTATTCATCAGAAAGACTTTGTAGATTTTTTTTAAACTCTGTTTTCCAATAAGGCCAGTTGAGACCAAATCGACGAGATAGAAATCGAATCACATTGCCGTCAAGAACTCCAACCGCTTCGTTAAAAGCTTGGCTGCTGACGGCTCTTGAAGTGTAGTCGCCAAAACCCGTGAGTTTAAGAAGTTCGCTATAGGTTTGAGGAAATGTCTTTTTTTGGTGAATGAGTTGAGCCGCCTTATGGAGGTTTCGAGCTCTCGAATAATAGCCTAGCCCTGCCCAGAGTTCATAAACTTCCTCTAAAGAAGCCCGTGCAAGCTCTTTGACATTGGGAAAGCGATTCGTAAAACGTTCATAGTAAGGAATCACTGCAGTGACAGTGGTTTGTTGCAGCATCACCTCAGAAATCCAAATGGAGTAGGGGTTTTGCGACTCTCTCCAGGGCAGGGGCCTTGCATTCTTCTCAAACCAATCCGAAAGAAGAGGGGCTTCTTTTTTAATTTCGGTTTTAAAGTTTTTATTCAGCTCCATCACTGCCCTGTCAAGAGTTGATAAAATTTTTCAGTGGCGACATTGAGTTTATCTAAATTTTCTACCGAGCCTTGAGCAAAATCAGGACGACCGCCGCCTTTACCACCGAGAATTTGACAGATCTCTTTGACAATGTTTCCAGCATTTAAACCTTTTATATTTTTGCTCATCGCCACAATAAGTGGTTTGGGTTGTCCTTCGTCACTTTCGCCAATAAGGGCCACCACAAGGGAAGTTTTAAGATCGCGCAAACGATCAGCGGTTTCGCTCAGCAAGGCTCGATCAGTGACATCCAGTCGAGAAATTAAAGCGAGACCCGGTTGTCCGTTGATGGTGACCGTTCGCGCTTTTTGGATCAAATCATCCGTTGAAATACTTTGAGATTTGAGGCTTTGAATCTCTTTTTGCAGTTGGGTGTTTTTGCTAAAGGCCTCTTCGATTTTACGATTGAGTTCAAAAACTTTAAGGGCTCCTTCAAAATCAGAACTCAGTGAAATCGACGGATCAAGATCAGCCAGTAAAGATTCAAATTGGTTTCTCTCTTGGGTCGTGGGCACCCAAGATTTTTTCTTCAAGGATTCACGCAAAGCCATCCAAGGTTTCGCTACCGGAAGATTTCTTAATTCTCTTAAGAATATCAGATCATCAGATGAAACTTTACCAAGGCTTCGGTCTTGCCGAAGTTGTTGGTACTCTTCCGCCATTTGGTTAAGATAATCGAAAGCTCGATCCGAAGTTATGGCTTCGATTCTTCGAACACCAGCTGCCACACCCGACTCAGAAATAATTTTAAACAGTCGAATTTGTGAGAGGTTTTCAACGTGTGTGCCACCACACAACTCCATCGAGAAGGGGGAGTTTTCGACTTCACCCATACGTATTACTCGCACTTGGTCTCCATACTTTTCACCAAACATGGCGACGGCACCAAGGGCAATGGCTTCTTTTTGTTCCATAACTTTTGAAACAACCGAAGCACTTGCTGAAATTTGTCCATTCACGATTTGTTCAATGGCATAAATTTGCTCTTCACTCACCGGACTGTTGTGATTAAAATCAAAACGAAGTTTATCGGGAGTCACAAGTGAGCCGGCCTGTTGAACATGAGTCCCCAAAACTTTTTTAAGGGCGGCATGCATAAGGTGAGTGGCAGAGTGATTCTGAGCCGAAAGGTCACGTCGCTTTTGATTGACTTTTAGAGTATAAGTTTTCGAAATTTCAAGAGGGACTTTGAGATTGATCAGGGTGTGAATAAAACAATCATTGATTTTTTTGCAGTCAGTGATCTCTCCAATAAGATCACCGGTTTGAGAATCCAGAAGCCAACCTTGATCGCCCACCTGTCCTCCCCCCTCGGCATAAAAAGGAGTCTGATTAAAAACACAAAGACCATTGCCCGAGAGTGTGGACTGTTCTTTTTCTCCATCACTCAAACCAATCAGCTGGGCCGTGCTTTCTCTTTTTTCATAACCGATAAATTCAGTAGCCCCTTTTGTCTTAAAAAGTTTTTGGGTCCAATCGCTGAGATGTTTGTCGTTGCTCGAAAATAAATGGGTTTTTTGAGCTTTACGAGCCTTCATTTTAGCTTGGTTCATAAAGTGATTAAACTGATCTTCGTCAACAGTCAGTCCCTGCTCTTTAGCGATCAGCTCAGTTAAATCATAGGGAAAACCAAAGGTGTCATAAAGTGTAAAAGCAGTTTCACCGTCAACAGCGGTTTTTTTATTCTTTTTGAGGTTTTGGATGTTTTGATTCAGAATCTCTGAGCCTTTATCTAAGGTTTGTAAAAAGCGTTTTTCTTCATCCTTTACAGCTTGCAAAATGTTTTCAGCTTTTTCTTTAAGCTCGGGATAAAAGGGCGACATGGTTTTTATCACTTGTTCACAAACGGCCGGGTAAAGAGATTTTTGGTCATTGAGCTGTCGTCCATAACGAATCGCTCTGCGCATAATTCGTCGTAAAACGTAGCCACGACCCTCGTTGGAAGGAAGCACTCCTTCACCAATGAGAAATGTGGCCGCACGAGCGTGATCAGCAACAACCTTAACGGCTCCAAGTTGTGCGGGGTCTTTTTTAAGAATGTTCCAGTCTGCACTGATGCCGGCAATCTCACAGGCTTTGTGAATCAAGGGTTGAAAAATATCGCACTGGTAGTTGTCGGTAAAACCTTGAAGAGCCGCGGCCATTCGCTCAATCCCTGCACCCGTATCAACCGATGGTTTGGGGAGTGGTGTTTGTTTGCCGGATTCGTCTTCAAAGAATTGCATAAAGACAAGATTCCAAATTTCGACGAAGCGAGCTTCATCCTCGTGGAGCGCCACTTTGGGGCCACCAGGATTGTGATCGTAAAAAATTTCTGAACAGGGTCCACAGGGTCCTGTCTGACCCATACGCCAAAAGTTATCTTTTTCGCCGTAACGGGTGATTTTTTCTTTGGGGATTCCAATCTCTTTCTCCCAAATTTCAAAAGCCTCATCGTCAGTGGTAAAGACAGTGATATAAAGACGCTCTTTGGGAATTTTTAAAGTGACGGTCAGAAATTCCCAAGCAAAATGAATCGCTTCTCTTTTAAAGTAATCTCCAAAAGAAAAATTACCGAGCATTTCAAAAAAAGTATGGTGGCGGGCGGTAAAACCCACATTTTCAAGATCGTTGTGTTTACCACCGGCTCGTAAACATTTTTGAATTGTAACGGCTCGGTTGTAGGGTCTTCGATCGGTTCCTAAAAAAACATCTTTAAACTGATTCATTCCCGCATTGGTAAACATCAGAGTCGGGTCATTGTTGGGAATCAGGCGTGAACTTTCAACCACTTGGTGTTGATGCTTCGAAAAATAATCAGTAAATGCTTTGCGAACTTCGGCGTAATTCATGAATCACCTTCCCTATAGTCTCTGTATCAAATCCGCGATTCTTTAGCAATGAACTGACTTTTTGCAGAGCTTGAGGATCTTTGATTCGCTGTTTAACCAAGTGCAGAGCTTTTTCGAACTCCACCTCGGGATCGAGAGCTGTCACCGGGAGCCCCTTTTTTTTAAGGAACTGCTGGATATAGTGAATCCCTTTGTTTTTACGATGAAGGCTTTGGGTGACTTTTTCGCTCAGTTCATGCTCGGGGATAAGCCAGCCACGCTCTTTAATTTCTTGCAAAGCCTCTCTGATTTCAGTTTCTTCAAAAGTTTTCTTGAGTTTTTCATAAAGCTCTTTTTCAGAGTGATCTCGCCGAGCCAGATAATCCATCGCTTTGACTCGAGCTGATTTTTTAAAACGCGGGTCAGTTGTCATCATCATCAAGGTCGAAATCAGGAAAGGAGGGTAATTCTTGCTCACCAATGACGCCGACAGAAGTGTTCTGCCCCGATTGGCCCCCAGAGATTCCACTGAATTTTAAATAGAAATCGTCGGGGTGACTGCAAAGTTTGAGAGCTTCTTTAAGTTCAATAATTCCATCTTTGAGAAGTTGCATAATACTTTGATCAAAGGTCTGCATTCCGGTTGATTTGGCACTGTTTTCAATTGCATCAGAGATTTCACGGGTTTTTTCGGGGTCTTCAATCATTTCTTTAATTCGCGCGTTGTTAATCATGATTTCAATGGCCGGTACCACTCCGCTTTTGTCTTTTTTAGTGGCGAGCCTTTGACTGATCACAGCTTGCAAGGTCGAAGCCAATTGGCGACGAACCTGAGATTGCTGATGACTTTCAAAGACGGCGAGAATTCGATTAATCGTCTCTTGTGCATCATAAGTATGAAGTGTGG
>JBGSSY010000029.1:0-13990 GCA_041736775.1 Bdellovibrionales bacterium
GGGAGACTGGTCAGCTTATTTTGCACGCAGGCCAATAAAATTAGTGAAAGTAAAGAAAGATTACAGATTGGCCGGATGACGCCGATAGGTGGTCAAAGTCCCTTGAGAGTAAACCGGTCAGGTTCCCTTGGTAATAACAAACAATAGCCTCAAAATGAGAAAAGTGCTCTCTTACAAGAAGTTAAGCCAAATATTTGCTTTACTAGGTGAATTGAGGGGAGCTAGATTCATGATACGTTTATGCACGGTTATATGCCTAATAACCCTTTCTAGCGTTGCTATTCCGAACGATGGTTCAATATCTAATTCGGCTAAAAATATACGCTCCCTTGGAGAAAGAGCTGTAACAACTTTGGTGGAGAAAGCGACAGCAACTATCGATTATATGGTCTATGATTTTGTACCTTTTGACCGTGGGCCAATTGACCAAATTGCAAATGATGCAATATTAAAGATAAGGACCGAACAAGAAAAAAATCGTTTCCTTGCCTATGAAGGTGATCAGTCTGCAATTTCAAAAGAAAACAATAGAAAACATTTTTGTTCGGCAAAAGATAGAATTTTTGAAGATCTTAAATCACGGCTTACAAACAACTGTAGATTAATTGAAATTAGAGACACTTGCATAGGCTCTTCCGAAGAAATTTTTGCTATAAAAAGTGAAATGTTGTCTCGGCGCCCTGAAGTCCTTGCCAATAGAAAAAAGCCGGGCCCAACAAATACAAAACTTTCGTGCAGAAATCCAGAATCTGCTGTCTACTCTGACTTAAAGGTTGATGAGGTCAAGCAGTACCTTTCGATCATTGGTAAAAATATCAGTCCTCCGGAAATGATTGTAATTCAACTTAATATGGGTTGTTCGAACGTTTACAAAGACTCTCTAAGCTCTCCAGGCTGTTTAGATACTTATAAACAGGTCTTCAACGATGCGATGGTTGATTACGTAGCTAACAGCTGCACTGAAACCTCAATTAGAAATTTAGTCGAAGATTACGTTTCTTTTATGTCGAGCCGTCTCAGTCCTTTCTGGAAGTTAACAGAGGTAAATATGAAAAGAGAGGAGGCACGTAAAGTTGAGTTTGATTTAGCACAAGAAGCCATCGCAGCAGATGATTATATTAAAGCCTCAGAGCAACTCATCCAACAAATCAAAAACTCTTGCCAAAGAGAACTAGCAAATACTCCATCGATGTAAAGTCCAATGAAAAGAATAAGTTTACGGCCATTGTGTTAATCACAGTGCTTCCAAAATTTATCTAAAGAGAATAAAATTATTTTGTAATAGGGTATAAAAGATTCTATAAATACCCCATTTTACTGGGTATTCCATGGGCTTGCTTATCGGTTATACATAGGTTATACTTTAGTAAGTACGGAGGTGCCCTGTGAAAAAAAGACTTTCTGCCGTTGGTAATAGTTTTGGCCTGGTGATTGAAAAACCTATTCTTGAACTTTTGAATATTGACCGCGATACAGAATTAGAAATGACAACCGATGGAAGCAAACTCATCATCGAGCCCATTCGTTCTGGAAAAAAAAGCCTTCGAGCTTCGGCTCAAAAAGTTATGAAAAAACATGACGCCACATTCAGAAAACTCGCAAAGTGAGTGAAACCGAGTTTCGATTTTTAAGTATCGAAGACATTTTAGAGCTGCACGCCATGCAGCTAGAAAGTTACGGCGGTGCCACTGGCGTGCGCGCACCAGATTTGCTTGAATCTGCTGTAATGACTCCACGTGCTTCATTTGGTGGCCAGTATGTCCATAACGGGGTCTATGAAATGGCTGCGGCATATGCTTTTCATATTGCTGAGAATCAGCCCTTTGTGGATGGCAATAAAAGAACCGCCTTGGCATCGGCACTTGTTTTTCTCGATTGGCACAATGTTGAAATAGAAGATTCAAGCGATGAACTTTACGGTGCTATGATTGGTCTCGCGCAGAAAAAGATCGATAAGTCAGGACTGGCCAAGCTTTTCGAAAGACTTTCTAAATCAATTACAGATTGAATCACAATTCAAGACCGAAGGCCTTTCTTTTTTTACATAAAATGCCATTTTATGCTATGTTTATATAATAATAATTTATATCAAGATGAATGGTCAAAAATATGAAATTTAGATTGTTGCTATACATATCAATAACATTAATATTTATTTTTTTTATTATGAGATTGATCCCGTGGCAAAAAGAGAGGGCCAATCTTTTCTCTCAAATTCAGCCCTACAATTCACAATTAGATAAAACAATTTTGTATATTGACCTAACTTACAAAGAAAAGAAGCTTAATAAACTTCTTAAGTCCTATGCAACTGAGTTTGATAAAATCTTAAAGAATCCTAAGCTAGAATCCAATCAATTAAATATGGTTTTTAATCTAAATAGCCCCAAAGATCGGATTGTATCATGCTTACATCTTCTCAATAAAGAAGGTTCCTTGAGTTTAATTGAGGACATTCAGGGTAAACTAATTTCAACAAAAGAGACTCTACTGAGATACCACGCTTACGAAAGTCAGTTTTATGGTAAGGTTTTAGAACTCAACAATGATATTAAAAACTTCGATGAAGATTGTGTTCATTTTTAATATTGTATTTTTATTATCATCAACTCTTTTTGCAGATTTTGGTGTAAGGATTTGCCCTAACAAGAAGTCAGCTCTATCTTTTGCCAATGGAATGTTTACTACAATTGATAGTGCGACTTTAACCCTAGAGACATTTAAAAGTAACGGTCCCAGACATGATAAATACTTCCTTGCCTACAATAAAGATGAAAATCTAATCATTCAGGCTCACGAAGTCTTTTCACAAAAAATTGCGAGTGAGATGATTTCTGAAAAGTCTTTCTTAGAGCTAATGTTAAAAGGTAACATGACATCTATATTTAGAAGAAGAGCAGCAAAGAGTTTGCAGTTCTTATTTAATTTAAAAATTAATTACGATAATGATCTTAAAGAGCACATAGATAGTTACAAGAAAAATCTAGAAGCTGGTTATAGAATTCATGTTATCGCCCATTCTCAAGGGAATTTTTATGCCAATCAAGCTTATGATTATTTAAACTCTAATTTAAACAATAAAATAACAGCTTTTAGAATTACCTCAATTGCTAACCCTGATCGTCGAGTTGGTGGAAATGGCAATTATTTTACTTACTCAAATGATCTTGTGATAAAATATCTACCTTATGCTTTAACAGCTAATGCTACACGAAAACACTCTGACGGATCCAACCATGGAATAATAGATGCTTACTACCGTTACGATGAACTACTTGATCAAATAAACTCACGTATCGTTGAAGTCGAAAATGAAACGCGCAACCGAGTTTCCTACACGAAAAAAGAAAAAGACAATATACAATTTTATCGTGATTCAGTTATGATTGAATGTCAGCGGTGGTTCTTGAGTTATGTAAAATTAACTTCCAAAAATGACTTCGGGTCATGCACCCTTCAATGTCTCTCCACAAGTTATATCGATTTTGGTTTTTTTCACTGTCCTTTGCAATGTGAGGCTCTTTGTTGTACTCGAGAATTTCAACCTTGGCCCTTTCCTGTTGTTTATGAAGATTTATAATTCTAATAAGAGTGCAGGGCAAAAACCCTAAACTCTGCTTGAGTCGAAAAAGGTTGCTTAAAAAATAATGCTTTTTCGACATCTAGTTGTAAGCGCCAAAGACATCTATCTGCAGATTTTAACTTCATTTAAATGGCGCTAAATAAAAACTTCTTAAATATTTTCAACAATATGCGGATTTTCTAAAAATAAGCCCCGAGCGATTTTCTCTTGTATATCACTGCCCTCGACGACAAAGCTTGAAGGCTCGGCGATTTTGTTCTTTTTATCTTGTGATAGGCCTGACCACCAACTAGTGAACTTATCAAGTAAGGCGTCTTCGGCCATTTGTTTTTTGACAAGCTCAAGGTTTGTGCGTTTTTCTAGATATCTTTCAAGCTCTTGTCTTTCGCGATCAATAAAGGTTTCGCTGACGTATGGGACCTTTTGTTTTCTGAGGACGCCCATAAATAATCTAAATGGGCCCAAAGATGCCCTAACAGTTCCTTCGTTTAAATCAAAGGAGAAGGCATCCAGAGAGCTTTGAAGCTCTTCAACTGTCAACACCCCATCTCGCGCTACTTGATGAACGTGGGCCATCGAGAATCCAATATCTCGGACATTTTGTGGGATTTGGACAATATTCCACTCGTCTGTAGTTGTAGTATTATTATTTAATATAAAATTACTACTACTACTAGAAGGCTCTGTACTCCTAATAGTACTCCCAATGGTTACCTTATTAACAACAGAATCTTGTTCAAGCTTTTCAAGTTCACCCGAATTTTCAAGATTAATAAGTTGATCATAAACACCTTTTGGTAAAGAAATTCTTATCCAGCCTCCCCGCCCCTTTTTTCCAGGAAGGCGTTCTATGTATTCGCCCTTATCAAGCCTAAAAATTAAAGTTTTGAGAGTAGAAGGTTTAACTTCCATAATTTCTGAAAGAAATTCGTTAGTGAATCTTCCGGTTGAAAGTGACCCTTGTCTTTTACAGTCTTGAAAGAAAATATTAAGCAATCTTTTGTTCTGACCAACAAGCATTCGGACATCCGAATTCTGTGTACTCAGATGTACTCCTGAAGGTGCTCGTGTTGTACTCTTTTCTGTGCTCTGTTTGTTATCTATTTGTTTCTTTGTTGTTATCTTGTTGTGATCCGTTAAGTGATCTTGTTGTACTCTATTTGTACTAGCAATGTACTCATTTGATTTATTGCTAATTACATTCTCTTTTTTTGTCGGCTTTGGATCGTCCAAAACGGTTGTCTTCGTAACAGCTGGTGAGCTTACTGTTGTAACAATATCGACAGCTTTGACCTGCGGACTTTTAATCTCAACAGGCTCAATGGCAGAAATCTGAGTGGCTTCTAAAATGGTTTCTTTAGTTTGGTTAATGGTTTGAGGCTTAATCTCGGCAACTTCAAGAGTTTGTTTACTGTTCTGATCGTTTGCAGGCTCTATTGTTGCTGGTGTAGTTTCTTTGAAAGCTACAGTTTCAGGTTCATTCGGAATTTCTTTCTCTCTGAATTCGCTAGTCATCTTTTTAAATTTGTTTAAAGACTTAAAGCGATTCAAACCAGAGGTACTAGCCTTTCTGTTAGACTTCTTCTGTTCTTGAGTCTGTTTAATGACCTCTTTGTCTGAATCCAAAAGACTCATTTTATTCCCCTCTGAGTTCGGTTGAATCAAAAACGAGTCGATCAAGCTCTAAATCAAGCACTTCATGCATAAGCGCCCAAAAGTAATTGGTAAACTCTTTGGCTTGAGAAATTGAGCCTTTTGAGTTTGAACCAAATCGGTTGGTAACAGAATAAACAGGCTTCTTCCAATCGGAACATTTATCTATGATAGAAGAGTTTGGAACCACAACTTCAGATAAGGTTACAAAATCAGAGTTAGAGTACCTGTCTTCGAGAGCCGCTAGAGCTTTAATTTTGATGTTCTCGCGACGGAATTTATTTGGAACAACTAGGACCTTATCCCAAGTAAAGCCAGGATGTAGATCTTTAAGTCTTTCCAAAAATAGGACGTTTCGTCTCATAGTAGTTAAACTTTTTGCTTCAAGTTCAAGAGGAATCACGATTCTGTTGGATGCAAAAAGAGCACTTACATTACAGGTCTCTATGTTTGGTGGGCAATCTAGCAATATATAGTCATATTGATCTTTAATTTTATCAAAGACCTCTTTAAGCATATAAAGCTGAGGTGGTTCAGGTTCACCATGTTCGTTATATCTCATCTTTAATGGGAGTCTGTTTAGAGAGTAATTAATTTCTCCTAAATCCAAATCACTTGGTATTACATCAAGTGCTGGAGAAATTGATTTAACGACATCTTTAAATTCTGCTGAATCATATGGTGACGGCTCCCCGCTTTCTAGAGACCAATCCATTAACTCTGCGATGGTTGGATCAAGAACGGCATCTTCATCTAATAGATCGCCGTAATTAGCATCAAGTCCGAAAAGAACAGTGGCATCACTTTGGGCATCTAGATCAACTATTAGAACTTTACCAACTAATGAGAGCATAGAGCCAAGGTGTTGTGTGAAGGCTGACTTCCCTACACCACCCTTTTGAGAAAATATCGAAATCACTTCGGCTTCTTGTTTTTGTTTAAAATTTATCTTTTTGTATTTGAAGGTTTCATGAACATCTCTTACGCTGTACGTTATTAAATCCATTCCACCGTGTTTAACTTTTTGGGGGTGGAGTATCCCTTCTGTTTCTAATTTAATCAGAGTGTTTGTGCTGGTTCCGCAAATTGCTTCCATCAGTTTTCTTGGAATTTGCGGATCGTAGTTGGATTGTTTTTTAAGTATTGATGGCCTTAGACCTTGTATCTTAGGATTTTTTTTATTCTTTGACTCTTTTGGCTCGACTGATGAGATTACTGTTGTTTGCATAGTCTTTAGGTCCTTTGATAAGGTTTCTTATCAAATGGTACGAAAACCTCATCAAATGTCAATTAGTCTTCTAATGTTAAGTTGACCTATGTCGAGAATAAATTTTTACGCCCTACCCTTCTGCAATTTTATTTTGCACAGCTTGTACTCTTATTGTTTTATTTTTGTACTCTTAATGTGATCTAATTCTTTTTTGAAATTTTGTCGACCGTACTCCTTATGTTATCTTTTTGTGCTCCGTTAGTAATTTTCTGATTTTGTCTGATTATTTGTACACCTGATGTACTCTTTATGCGTTACATCTGTACTCCTTTAGTACTCCTGCTGTTATCCTTAGTGACATCGATAATAAAATATATTTTGAAAGTTATCCTTTTGTACTCTTGAGGTGCTCTAAATGTACTCTTTATGTTTTGGCGTGGTGATTGATTTGTTGAAGACCCTAAAAAGAACTAACGGTTTGTGATTAAAACGTAACCAGAGCTAAAATTAGGCGTTAAAAAGGAGGCTGTGGTTAAGTTCGATCAACAAGTGGAAGATTGGTTTTAAGTGCTAGATCAATAAGTAATAATCACAGCTGTATTTTATTTGTACTCCAATTGTACTCCCAATCATGAGAGTTGTTTTTGCTAAAGATTATTTAAACAAAATCTGGAAGAACGCTGTACTCTTTATGTACTCTAATAGTACTAGGTATATTTTTAGTTGTACTCTTGATGTTATCTATAAGTACTCCTGGTGTACTATCTATGTGCTCCTAATCTTTTGCCTAAAATATTTTAAGAAGAAACTGTACTCTTGATGTTATCTATATGTTCCACAGATTGTACTCTAATTGTTCCACGCTCATTTGGGGCTACTGGTAATATCTCACAAATAAAAAAATCAGAGGATCACTGAATCTATTTCAACCTGTATTTCCTCGATATTTGGGCTTAACAGACAAGGTTGTAAAAGCTTGGGAGCAGGGGGCTTCAAGACCCAATGGCTGTACGCTTGGGTTTTTTGAGATTGCTCATAAATTTCCAGAGGATTTCTTTCGATTAATTGAGTTGGCCTAATTCTGCGTAACATAATTCATGTTAAATTAGGAAGCCTCATCAGTTTCCTTTGTAATAGAAATTCTCATACCTAGTGCATGTAGTAGGGAGGTGAGTGTTCGAAGTTCAGGGTTGCCATTTTCAGATATGGCTTTGTAGAGATTTTGTCTATTTAAGTCCGTTGATTTTGCGATATTCGAAAATCCGTGTGCCTTTGCAACGTCGCGAAGTGCGAGGAGGAATCTATCCTCCAAATTCTCATGGTCATCATCATCTGCAAGGACAGCATTTAGATAATCAACGGCGTACTCGGGCTCTTTGAGACGTGAAATAAGGTCATCAGTATAATTCTTAGCCATTTTGTCTTCTCCTAAAATCGTCTAAATAACTTCTGGCAGATTTTCAGGATGTTTCGCTCTAAGATGCTCACAATTTAATGTCGCATATAAGCGACAAAAAGTCAAGTTTACCAAAAAGTACATTAATTTAGATAAGTTAGGATTAGGGTAGGGTTCTCTATAAACTCTTGTTTTAGGTGAGGTTCAATCTCTGAAAATGGAATCAAATAATGCTTCCTAGACCAGTCTTTCCCGTTTGTACGTCTTTTAACTAGTCTTTCTTTGCACCATCTTTGCCATGTTCGTAGAGACTTTGTCGTTAGTTTAGAGGCAATGGGTGGCTTAAATCTAAGCTTATGGATATCGATCTCTAAGTGATCCTTAAGTCCTCTAGGAAATAAGGTTTCCCGATGTTTTTTGTTTGAGTTGAGATCTCTTTTTTTAAACTCTTCAACTGCCAGTCGATCAACTTCGATCATCGTGATCATAAGGTCATGGTAAAAATCACTACTTGATTCATATTGATTGGGCAGGGGAAGGGTTCTGGCAATATTCATATCCGGACAAATAATTGTGATCCCCATCCTAGACCTTCGTTGAACATAAATTGGAAAAGCAAAATCACTGATTGGGGGGAGTGAGAGTTTTTTTGTTTTTTGAAACTTATTTTGCTTAAGAATTTCCAAAAGATAGCTCCAATAAAAATTGTGTGAAAATTTTAGATTCAATTTTTAGCGCCATATAACGCCACAAAAAGATGTTATTTTTATTATTAGGTATGTTCAAGACTAGGTTTATAAAGTTAACATAATAGTTCTTATGTTAACTTAATTTATAAAGGATTTTTAATCTTGGAAAAACATCGAAATTTACCCCAAATTACCCCCTTTCTCGATGCAAACTCCAACACTCGCGCGAGCGAAAATTCAAAAGAATCAAACTCGACCTTTAGAAACCTTGAGATCCTTGAAGAGGATCACAATAAAAAAGAACAGGGCCTTGAAGATAAAAGAAATGCCCTTGTTAAAGAGATTCAAATCATTGCCACCTGGCTTTATCAAAAAACACCCAACACAAGATCTGCCTATGAATCAGACATTAAGAAGTTTTTAGGCTTTTATTACGGGAAAAGTCTTAAAGAAATCACAACAGCACACATCACTGTCTATTTTAAGCAAAACCCACATCTTAAGGACTCTACAAAGGCGCGGATAAAATCCTCTCTTTCATCACTCTTTAAATACTGCGTGCGAGTTGGCTTTCTAGAAAAAAATCCTGCTGAAAACCTAGACCCCATAAAAGTCTCTGATCAAACACAGTTCAGGGTCCTCGCCCACGAAGAAATCGTGAGAATGATTGAGCTTGAAGAAAACTTGCGTAATAAGATCATGATTCGTCTAATGTATAAGACAGGGATTAGGGTGTCTGAACTTTGCTCGCTTAAATTTTCTAATTTAAGAGAAAGGGATAAAAGCTATTTTTTAATCGTTATAGGTAAAGGAAATAAAACTCGCACCATTGGGCTTAATAAAGAGTTATTTGATGAGCTTAATTCTTTAAGAGTTGTGGAAAATGAAACTTTATCCGTTGAAGCTTTTATCTTTCGAGCTAAAGTCTCAAAAGAAGCAAAAATATCAAGGGTCGCAGTTTGGAAAATCATTAAAAACGCAGCAGTTAGAGCAAGGGTTAATGAAAAGGCGTCCCCTCACTGGACAAGGCACTCTCACGCCACTAAGGCGCTCGAGATGGGTGAGGATATTCGAATCATCCAGACTACTCTGGGTCATGACTCAATAGTGACGACGACGAAGTACGCTAAAGTATTCCCAGGAAAAAGTAGCGGCGAAAAGATTGATATTTAAATAATGCGATACTGCCTAATGACCCCAACGTTTTAAAATAAACCTCGATGATACCTTTTAAAAGTTAATTGTTCATAAAACGGGTTGTTTTAGCTGACTTTTTTGAAATTAAAACCAAACTCAAAATGTGCTCCACATGCGGCTGCTATTCGGGCTAGAAGTGGTATTGATGGTACACGTTTGTCTGTACCCCCTTCAAGCCGGGCGATAACACTTTGAGTGGTTCCGATAAGTTTTGAAAGCTCACTTTGAGTAAGGCCAGCTCTCAAGCGAGCCGTTCTTACGGCGTGAGCAATTTCAGTCTTAGATTTTTCTTCTTCGAAATGAATTTGAATATCTTTGTCTTTCAACATTTTTTTGAAGAATGGCTTTGCTAATTTGTATGATTTTTTCTTCATAAGCCTAAAACCTCTTTCATTCTTTTTTCAGCAATCTCAAGATCACTGGTTGGTGTTTTTTGAGTTTTCTTTTTAAAAGTATGGAGCCAAACCATAGTGCTTTCCTCAACAAGAACATATGCAATACGGTAACCACCGCTCGGTGTTTTAAATTTGATCTCCCAAAGTTTTCCGCGAAGCTGGCGAAATTGAACACGTGGACAGCCTAAACCAAATTTTTCTATTCCTTCAAAGACATCAGCAAAGCGTGCCTGATCGGGTTTTGGCAGATCACTAATAAAGTCTTCAATTGGACTTCGTCCCTATGATGTTTCCTAGAGAGCTACTTTCACATTTCACAATATAGCCTATTGGCTATATTTGGGCAAGGGATTTAATACATTATTTTAGTCATTTTATGAATGGTGAACGGTCATTATTTTAGGCCACTTTCAAAGGCATTTTATTTTCAAGCGCCACAATGATTTTTATGAGCAGCTCTATGGAGAGGCTGTTTTCCCCTAGGTTAGAAATGCGGGTGATACGGGCGCGTGATGTTCCTATTTTTTTTGCAATAGCCTCATGGGATAATTTAGACTTTTGGATGCTAGCAGAAGCTTGTTGATAAAGCTTAGCCTTAAGCTCCATAACGGTTGCATCAAGTTCGTTTAATCCCAAATCTTCTGCGAGGGCTCTTGCCTGTTTACTTAACTTCATCGATCAATCTCCTTAATCTTTTCTTTGCTGTTTCAATTTCCTTATCTGGTGTTTTTTGAGTCTTCTTGGTGAAGGCATGGGGAATAAGTATTCTCCTTTTGTCAAAGAAGATATAAAAAACTCGATAAATTCCAGAGGCATCTTTGACTCTCAATTCGTAAGCCGATGGGTCAACAGACTTCATCGGCTTTGATTGGGGTGATCCTAGTATGCCACCTTGTTGAAGGATCATCAGCAAAGCTCCCAATTCTTTACGTACATCGATTGAGAAGTCTTGGACTGTTTTTCTAGCGGTCTTATCCCAGATGATCTCTTTCATTCAACAAATTGTGCCAAAATTAGCACATTTTGTCAAGAAGTTTTTATAATATCTATCTCTCAAGGTTTGACAGAGAAATGTTAAATGCGGGATACCTGTGTGATGACTCCATTGAGAGGAGGAAAGGGAATTGTAGAATATTATTCGGCAAAACTGTGGCGGAAGGATTCAGATCTAATTTATCCGAATTCTGATTATTTATCTCTTGTATGAACAATTGTTCAGATAAAAGATATGTTTCATTTTTGCACGTTACTCTTTTTAGTGCAATCCCACCTCTCTCTCCCAAAACTTGAAACGCGAGAATCTTGTCTCATCCGAAGCATTTTTTTAAAACACCTGAATGAGTTCTATTCAGAGAATAATAATTCCGAGCGCATCCCAAACTTTGTAAAAAAAGAGGTGGATGATTTTTTAAAGTGCGGAGTTCTAGCCTACGGGTTTATCAGGCTGTTTTGTAAAAACTGTCAATCAACCCAAACTCTCGCTTTTTCATGTAAAAGAAGGGGCTTTTGCCCCTCATGTCTTGCCCGTCGAATGAATGACTCTGCCATTTTTTTAGATGAAAGAGTCTTCCCAGAGAAGCCTGTTCGTCAGTGGGTTTTGTCATTCCCATTTTTTATTCGTTATCTAATGGCTTATGACCCTAAAATTGTGACTGCTATTTTAAGAATCCATAATCAGGTCATTGCTCGTTGGTATAAAAAAAAATCAAGCTTTAATCAAAAAGACATTAAAGTTGGTGCAGTGAGTGTCGTGCAAAGGTTTGGTGGAGCGCTTAATGTGAATCCCCATTTTCATAGCCTTTTTGTGGACGGATATTATTACAAAGACGGAGCAAAATTAAAATTTCAAAAATCAAGGCAGCCCAGTCAAAAAGAAATGGAAGACCTATTAAAATTAGTAGTCAAAAGAACAATCCGACTACTAACAAAAAAAGCCTACATTGAGGCTGACTTTGCTCATGAGGGTATTCTTTTAAACCCGATGTCTGACCTTCATTCTCAATCCGTTGTTTACCGAATTGCCGTAGGCAAAAGAGCTGGCGAAAAAGTTCAGCTTTATGGTTATGAACTCGAAGAGCCAAAACGCAACTCAAGCGGCGGAGTATCACTAATGGGTTTCAATATCCATGCTGGAGTTTTTATCAAAGGATCTGACCGAGAAAAATTACAAGGACTCTGTCGCTACATTTTAAGAGGTCCAATTTCTCGTCAACGACTTATCAAGGTCAGTGATGATAAGGTGGCCATCCGATTTAAAAAGATGTGGACAAGTGGTGCCACCCACGTTGTTTACTCAAACATCGAATTTATCGAAAAATTAGTGGCCCTCATCCCACCGGCCCGGGCTAATTTAGTTCGTTACCATGGCTTTTTTGCCCCGAATTCAAAATGGCGTAAAGAAATTGTAAGAGATCAGACTCCCAAAAAAGATAAAAAAGTATCGAACCCCAATAGGCTTTCATGGGCTGAGCTCATGAAGCGAACCTTTGGCATTGACCCAGAGAGGTGTAAAAAGTGCGGTTCAAAGCTAAAGGCAATAGCGATCATTAAGTATGGCCCACTTGTCCAAGAGATCCTTTCAAGCCTTGGGATTACATCATATCCAGTAAAGCTCAGACCATTGCTGAAGCGTGGCCCGCCAAGTAGCCATTATGAAGACTCATCTGAATATTCTCAAATTCCACAAGATTGGTAAAAAGAGCCATCCTGACTTGGATTTCTCGATTAAAAAACTTCAAACTATAAAAATCTCTTATTTTCCAGTGTGAATAGAACATAACATTTTATGTATAAAAAACCGAAAGGCCTTCGGCCATCAATGGTGCGGCCCTTTTTGGCGGGGGAGGGGGCTTAGATTCATTTAAAAACTGTTTAATCGTTCCTTATCCCAAAGAAGCTAAAAATAAACGTCGGGATATGTACCGATACTAAGAAAGGATTTTATGAACCAAAAAATTCAACTGAAAATCAAAAAACTTCCCAGAGCACTTGCGGAACTAAGTCACTCAAACCAATTCTTAAAAATGTCGGCATTTTGTTCCTATGGAGTTTGTCTCCTATTGGTTGCACTGTGCATCTATCAGGCGGCAAAGCCTCCAGTGGTGTTTTCTTTTGCGCCGGATGCTTCTGTTTATCAGAACTCGGAAATGCCGAATCCAGAGAACGAGATCAAACAGGCGATCAAGGCGTATATCGAGCGAAGGTATAAATGGGAACCTAAAACTGTGAGAGGTCAACTTGAAGGAGCGAAGGTCTTCATTGATTCAGCTTTGACGAAAAACTACGATACTGCCGCATCCAATGTTGCGCGATTCTCAATAGAGAAAAGTGTATCTCAGCGGGTTTTTACGAATAAGATCCTAGTTAATTTATCTAAGCGATCGGTTTCGGTCAGTGGAGATAGGATTACAGAAATCCAGGGCCTCAAAGCAGCCGGCGACTTAAAGCTCGAACTATCGTTCGACTACGGGGCCCGGAGCTTAACCAACCCTTGGGGCATCTATGTAACCAAGGAGCGTGAGGAATAACGGCTTTACACGCCACGCCGAAAGCATTTTCATTGATTTAGCCTTGTCGGCGAGTTTAATCTAAACATCAAGGCAATGGCTGTCTGCCTTTAACCGCCGCTCACAGTGAGGTCGTGCTGATGACACCTACCCCAAGAAAGGTAGGTGTGTATCTTGAGTAGACCAAAAACCCTAAATCGTTACATTCGTTGGACTTGTTTAAGCGCAGTTTGCGGTACTCTCGCGGGCATTGCTTCAGCAATATTTTTGATCTCTCTTGAATGGGCCACCAACGCTAGAAACCAAAATCCTGTAATCATATGGGCTCTACCCCTTGCGGGACTATTTATTGGTTGGGTTT
>JBGSSY010000031.1:0-6343 GCA_041736775.1 Bdellovibrionales bacterium
GAAGTCCGACCACCAATAAAATAGCAAGGGTTCTAATTCCATCAAGAACCGGCAAGTGTCGATCTAGGGGAGAGTGGACTTCAGGACTGCGCAACTGGCTCATGGATCTTTCGAAGTTGGGTGAAGTGAATTAACGTTAAAATTATAGACTGCTCGTGAAAGATTTTCGATGCAAAGCTTGAGCTTTTTTAGACAATCCTTAAAATTAATTCACTATCCTCAACTCAACCATTCAATGACCCTGGTTAAATAGCTAATAATCAACAGTATTTATAAAACGAAGCTTTTAGCTTTAAGGTCAAAAGAGTCACCTTTTTTCAAGCCCAAGGTGACGGATTACGGCACAGACTTTGTATAAGCAACACCCCAAAAGGTATGGGATCAATGGATAAGATAATTAAGACGGTCAGTAATATGTTCATGGCTCGCTATGGAACTCAGTTGAAAATTGAAACAACATTGCCTGAAAAAAAAGCTCAGCCTTTGTTTTTAAGCCATTGGAGAAACTCTTTTGTCTATTCAAGAACTTTAAGACAAGTTTCTTTCCCTATTTTTAACTCTAAACGTGAACTGCAGGCCATTGCGGTCGCAAGCCCGGTTGAAAATAAAGACGCCATCGTTTTTGATGAAATGGCTCAGTTTCTTCAGCTCACCATCGCTGAACATATCGAACTGACTCAACAAAAAGAATTACAGATGGCCACAGAGGCCGCGCTTTTAAAGGCTCATTTGGATGATAAATCCAATATCATATCTCTTAAAACCAAGAAAGTGATGAGTCCCCCCATCGAATGGAAAAAAAGAAAACCTCCTCGCGAGTATGATCAACAGCCGATTTGGCTCAATGGTGCCAAAGACAGCTTTAACTCCCACTTGGCTTTTTCAATTCACGATTGGATACCCAATTGGGCCTTTATCAATGCTAAAGAAATTCCTGACCTGATTTGGAAAGATCCCAATAATTGGCAAAACTTTCCTCAAGTCACCATTTATATCCCAAAGATTGAAACCCTCTCTTTGGATAATCTCGAGACTTTGAAAAAAAATTTGATGGAGCTGAGAAAATTAAAAGATAAAAAACCGCTGATCATCGTCTCAAGCTCTGGAAAACTGACCCCTGAAGTTGAGTCCCTGCAAAAACTCTTCAAGTATTACGAGGTGAAAGACAATATCTCTGCTCAAGTACAGGCCCATTTTTTACTCTACCGACACCGAGATGTGAAGTTATGGAATTATCAGAGCTCTAAAAGCGAGAGCGTGTACTTTCTGCCTTTCTCTAACCAATCCAAAGAAATCCACTAACCGATTTTTTTTGTCTTGGCCCCGCTGGGGGCCTAATTTTATCTATTCTTCACTTTCTGATTCATGTAAGCTTTAACCATGGATTTTTGCAGAAGTTTTTTAGCACCTTTGATTGAAACTAAAAACTATAACGTCCTCCCTCTCGCTGGCGACGCTTCAAGCCGACGATACTATCGTGTGGTCAGTGAAGAACAATCCTGGGTGTTGATGCAATGGGATCCCTTTAGTGAACCGGAAAAGTTTCCCTTTTTATCCGTTCAGTCCTTTTTTGATAAGAATGGAATCCGAGTGCCCCAAGTTTTAGGCTTTTCAGAAAAAGAGGGACTGTTTTTATTAGAAGATCTCGGTGACCTCACCCTCGAAAGACGCTTTTGGGAGTTTCAAAATCAAGAAAACGCCCTCCCCTTTTACGAAAAAACATTGGATCAGTTGATCAAAATCCACTCTCTAAGTTTTGAAAACAGAAACCAAGGGCAATGCACGGCCTTTGAAATAGAATTCTCTGTCGAAAAACTTTTGTGGGAACTCAATTATGCGAAGAAACATCTTTTACAAGGTGTTCTTAAACTGAATTTAAGCCCACTGGTTGAAACTGAGCTTGAGAAAGAATTCACTGAAATTTGCACTCGCCTTTATCAATCCCCACAAGTGATTTGCCATCGCGACTTTCACTCGAGAAATGTGATGATTTCATACAACGAATTTGCCATTATTGATTTTCAGGATGCCCGCCTTGGGCCCCCGGTCTATGATTTGGTCAGTTTATTTTATGATTCTTATGTTGAGCTTAATGATCAGTCCATCGGGCATTTGATGAATTATTATAAAACAAACTTTCCGTATTTTTCAAAATTCAAACTGAGTGAAAGTCAGTGGCAAGAACTCTTTGATCTTCAAAGTATTCAGCGTTGTTTTAAGGCCTGTGGCTCTTTTGCCAGCTTTAAAATGACCCGAGATGATAATCGCTATCTTCATTATATTAAACCCACTACGGAAAGAGTTTTAACTAAACTCAATCTCTTTCCCGAAATGAAAACTTTAAAAACAATTCTTACCGACTCTCGCGATCGCTGGGAGGCTATCTGTTAGAGAATTGTTTTATCCTTACGGCAGGCCTTGGCACTCGCCTCATGCCCTTTACCCAAACATTGCCAAAACCTTGTCTCCCTTTTCTTAATCTTCCGCTGATGAACTACAGTTTTTATTGGGCTCATCAAACCGGCTGTCGTCGTTTTGTTTTTAACACCCACCATCTTCCCCAAAAAATAAAAACTCAAGTGGAGCACCTAAAACCCTTTGCAGAACAAATTAATATTTCTTCTGAAGTGGAACAAATTTTAGGAAGCGGAGGGGCTCTTTGGAAAGCAAAAGAATGGCTTAAGGACGATGCTTTTCTTGTCGCCAATGGGGATGAAGTCCTTCTCACTGACCCAAACAAGGGTCTCAAAAATCTCTATAATCAATTTCAACAGCAAGAAACGCTTTGCACCCTTTTGACCTGTGATCATCCCGATCTCCTTAAAAAGTTTAAAGCCGTTTGGGTGAATAAAGCGGGTGAAGTCAGGGGTTTTGGACTCAAGCCCCCAGAATCAGAATTGGAGCTTAAGCCGGTTCACTATACGGGATATAAAATCTTTTCTCCAAGAATTTTTGATTTTCTTCCACCCGGTGAATCGAATATTTTCTATGATGTTTTAGTAAAAGCGATGGCCTCCGGAGAAAAGGTGACCCATCACCATCTTTCAAGTGATCTCTGGTTTGAAACCGGAGATTTCTCCTCTTTTCTCTCGGCCAGTTTAGAAGTCAGTCAAAATCATTGGTCTCCCCTAAAAAATATCCATTCATTTTTTAATCAGAATCTTGAAAAAGAGTCTCTGAGCCCTTCGGATCACCTTATTTTTCACAAAGGCCAAAGACCCCCTGCCTCGTGGAAATTGAAAGGACTTAATGTGATTGGAAAAGACAATATATTCACCGGACAAATTGATTTAGAAAATACTTTTGTTGTTGATCGAGCAAAAACTCTTACAGCCAAAAAAAATTACTCAAATACTTTTGTCTTTTAAAATAGAGCAGTGGCTTTTTTAAAAAAGTCCAAAATAAGGAGTTACATGTTAGCACTCGGTATTATGAACGGCACAAGTCTTGACGGAATCGATTATTCATTGATCGAAGCGAATGCTCAATTAAAAAAAATTCAATTCAAAAAACATAAAACCATGGACATCCCTTCTCTTCTCAAAAAGAAATTGATAGCTTGTGCCAATAATCAAACTTCAACTTACGAAGTTTCCCTTCTTCATTTTGAACTCGGACAACTTTATGCCAAACAAGTTAAAAAACTTAAAAACCAGTGGCGCTTTGATATTATTGGTCTTCACGGTCAAACCGTTCACCATGAAGGAAAGAAAGCCACTCTTCAAATTGGTCATCCCGCTCCCCTTTCTCTCCTCACAGGAAAACCGGTTTATTATGACTTCCGCAGTGGAGATGTGGCCTGCGGTGGACAAGGTGCACCCTTTGCTCCTTTCTTTCAAAGCCATCTTCTTAAGAATGCAAAAAAAGACTCAGTGGCTTTTCATAATTTGGGAGGAATTTCCAATTTAACTCTATTTCATAAAGGAAAAGTTATTGCCTTTGACACTGGCCCAGCTAACCGCCTTCTTGATGAATGGATTTTAAAGAAAAAGAAACTCTCTTATGATAAAAATGGAACTCTTGCTTCAAGAGGTCTTCCGGATCCCCTTTGTGTCAGGGATTTTTTAATGCACTCTTATTTCACCAAACGTTTTCCTAAAAGTACGGGTCGAGAACTTTTTAATTTGGATTATATTCTTCGCTTTGGAGGAAAACGTTTTCTCGCCTTAACTCTCGCTGATCAATTGGCCACACTCACCGAATTAACCGCCAAATCCCTGCAGATGGCCTATCAACAACTTCCTAAAATGCCCGAAGAAATCTATTTTTATGGCGGTGGTGTGAATAATCCTTATTTGATGGAAAGAATTCAGTTTCATCTCCCCAATATTTGTCTATCGACCACTCAAGATTGGGGCTGGCCCGAGCAAGCCTTTGAATCATCGATGGTTGCTTTTCTCGCCCTTGCCCGCCATCTTAATATTAAAGTTCATCGACCCGAAGTCACCGGTGCTCAGAAGAGAGTGGGTTTGGGAGCTGTTTATCATTCTTAAATGAAAAAACCTTGAGGAGTTCTCAAGATTTTGGCTTATTCAGAGTCTGAATTGACAAGGTATTTGCTGATTTAATTTTTCCAAAAACTTCTCTTCATTTTTACTGATGAAAAAGTGATTCTGAATTTTTTTTGTAGGACTGATTCACCACCGACCAAATATCTTGTAAGGGGCCATTAGTTCCATCGGTTGAAGCTAATCCCCGCCCCGCACCCGATGCGTATTGATTTAATTTTTTCTGGAGTGAGGCTTGGTTGGCTGCGGCATCATTTCCCGGTGGAACATAACCAGCAAAAGGTTTTGACCCTGAAGATCCTCCTCCGCCACCACCTGATGAACCACCGCCCATGCCTGCAGACATAAATCCCTTATTAATATCGGCATTCAAACTTTCTGTTGCGGCCTCTTCACTTCCCGCTGCGGAACCAAGACCCGATCCCATTCCCATCATACCACCGCCAAAACCCGCGCCCATTCCGCCGCCAAAAGATCCGTTGCCAGCACCCGACTTTGAAGCGCCTCCGGGTTCACCCATTTCAGACTGATTAAATAAATTTTCTCCCGGAGGTCCACCATTAAGGCCGGCCACAGTATTTTTAAGATTCGCTCGGGTGCCCTTGGGGCCTGATTGACCACATTTAATATAAAGATGTTTATCTTCTCCATCACACACATCTTCTTCGCCATCGGTTTCTTCCCGTGCAGCTGCCGTTAGGCCCGCATCATCACCAGATCCCCCAATTCCCAACAACTCTTTCAGGGCCAAGAGACTTTGCATAACTTCCGCAAGACTCATTCGAGCGGCTGTGGCTTTTGCAATTGTATTCTTATGCTCTTTGACACAAAAATTTAAATTTTGCTGAGCCTGTTGAGCCATTTGTACCGTCTGAGGATTTTGTGGAGTTACTGCAAGGGCATTTGAATACTCTTGGTTACACAAATTGCGACATTTGTTTGTAGCTGCTCCACAAACTTCAGAAACCTCTGCAATTGACGACGCAGCCATTTGGGCACTGGCCTGAGTCGTTTGAATCCTCGATTCTGCGCTTGCCCGGTCTCCACGGTCAGCCATTGCTGCTGATTCTGCTAACGTTCCAGCTCTTGCTTGAGCATTATTAAGAGTTACATTGTGTGAACAAAACTGGGTAATGTTTTCTTTCATTTGGGTACAGCTGTTAATTTGTTCAATGTTATTAGAGTACTGCTGAGCTTCACCCGAAGCCGGTGCCCCCGCTGCTGCGACGGCTGGCCCTGTAGGGGCGGCCGCAGGAGCAGGAGCAACAACTTGTTGATTGGCTTGAGCGATTGTTGCCCCAAACAGTATTCCCAAAATTAAAATGGGTTGAGTCACCAAACTTCTTTTAAAAAAAACTTTCTGTTTCATCATCTTAATACTCTCTGTGAATGAATTCGGTTTTTTTCTCTTTCTTTTCATCATATTTTTGCTGAACGATTAAAAATATATTGGCCATACCGATTCCAATGGGTGAGCCATTAAAGTTTTTACTGAGTTTGGCGGCCTGTGAGGCGGGCATGCGATCTTCTTTTTTATTTTTCACTCCACGATACTCTTCAATCTCAACAATCGTATCGGGCAGAATAGAAGATCCAGAAGTATCGAAGTTTGAGCCCCCACCCGATCCGCCCGAATTCACCGCTTGTCCGCTGAGAGCCGCAACATCAAGACCCATTTTTTCGGCGGAGGCTTGTTGAATCTCATTAATTTTATCCATAATTCCTTGAGCTTGAGCGGCGGAAAAACCTTTCGACATAAGTCCTTCTGCCGTCATCATCTCTTCGTTCGTTAATTTTTCTCCGCTCGGAGTTGTGACTGAACCATCAGGATTGAC
>JBGSSY010000058.1:0-1770 GCA_041736775.1 Bdellovibrionales bacterium
GGAAAAACCATGGTCTTTCCGGAGCATATTTTAATTTCAATCTTAGAAGAAAAAGAATCCCATGCTCGCTATTTCTTTTTAAAATCAGGCGTAGAAATCTATGAAGTGATCAACCACATCGCCCATGGGCGCTTGAATCAAACACAATTGCAAAAAGTTGTAGTCAGTGATGATGACGAGGTCAAAAAAGGCAACTCACTCAACCAGTTCACCATAAACCTCAACGAAAAAGCCCGCCAAGGAAAGATTGATCCTCTGATTGGGCGCGAAGATGTTTTAGAACGAATCATTCAAGTTCTGGCTCGCCGAACAAAAAATAATCCCTTATTAGTGGGTGAACCCGGTGTGGGCAAAACCGCATTAGCCGACGGATTAGCCCTAAAAATTATCAACAAACAAGTTCCCAAAGTTTTGCTCGATGCCACCATTTACTCTCTCGATCTTGGCAGTTTGATCGCCGGATCAAAATACCGTGGTGACTTTGAACAGCGACTTAAAAAAGTTCTCTCTGATTTAAACGGTCAAGAGCATGCCATTCTTTTTATCGATGAAATTCACACTTTGATGGGCGCCGGTGCCACCGGCGGCGGAAGTCTTGATGCCTCTAATCTTTTAAAGCCGGTATTAGCGAGTGGTGAGCTGAGTTGTATAGGTTCCACCACTTATAAAGAGTTTCGCCAACATCTTGAAAAAGACCGTGCCTTTGCCCGACGTTTTCAAAAAATTGATGTGCCTGAGCCCAGCAAAGATGAAACTTTTCTTATTCTTGAAGGTCTTAAAGAGCGATACGAAAAATTTCACAACGTTCGTTTTTCCACCGAGATGATTAAACTTGTGGTTGAGCTTTCTGATAAATACATTTTTGACAAACATATGCCTGATAAGGCGATTGATATTATCGATGAGGTTGGAGCCAAGCTAAACTTAAACCGAACTCAAGATGATACTATTGAAGTGACTTCACAACATATTGAAGGGATTGTGGCTCAGATGGGTCAAGTGCCCTCTCACACCGTTTCTTCAACTGACATTGATAAACTCAAAAATCTTGAGCTTCGTCTAAAATCTCTCATTTTCGGACAAGACCCAGCGATTCATAGTTTAGTTTCTTCAATAAAAATGAATCGAGTGGGCTTAGGACGAGACAGAAAACCTGTGGGCTCTTTTCTTTTTGCCGGCCCCACCGGTGTTGGTAAAACTGAAGTTGCAAAACAACTCTCTCACCATCTAGGGAACCGCTTTATTCGCTTTGACATGAGTGAGTACATGGAGAAACACGCTGTCTCTCGTCTCATAGGAGCTCCTCCTGGCTATGTCGGTTTTGAAGAGGGTGGACTTCTGGTTGAGGCTCTTAACAAAACACCTTACTGTGTTCTTTTGCTCGATGAGATTGAAAAAGCTCATCCTGATCTTTTAAATATTCTTTTACAAGTCTTTGATAATGGCACTCTCACCGATCCCCATGGCAAAACCGCTGATTTTACCCATGCGATTATTATCATGACCACCAACTGTGGGGCCCGTGATGCGGCAAAAGGTTCAATTGGAATTAATCCCGCTGATCCTTATAAGGTTTCTGATGAGGCGATTAAACGCCACTTCTCTCCAGAGTTTCTCAATCGATTGGATCAAATCGTACATTTCTCTCCGATCAATGCGGTCATTTGTGAAAGAGTGCTTGATAAGTTTTTATTGGAGCTCAGTGAACAATTAAAATCAAAAAACATTTCGATTGAAGTCAATGCCGAGGCTAAGAAATGGCTGATTGAT
>JBGSSY010000061.1:0-4138 GCA_041736775.1 Bdellovibrionales bacterium
GGTAGTGCTAAGTCCACGATTTGTCGTCGCATTAAAAAAGGAATTGAAGCTTACTCTAAAAAACCAACCGGTGCTCTGTACACTTTTGAATGGACAGACTCAGATGGAGTGCTTGATGGACTTTTCGGAAAAGACATTAAAGTCTTCCCAAGCCCCATGCATGAGGAGCCGCTGCTTCTGATTCCAAAAGAGTTGAGAGCTCAATTCGAAGAGACCCTTAACAAAGGTTTAAAAGATGAGTACCGAGTCAAAATCCAAGGTGAGCTCTCTCCCCCCTCTCGTTACATCTTTAAAACCTTGATGGAAAAATATGGCGGAGATCTCAATAAGGTTCTTGCTCACATTCGAGTCAAGCGTCTTGTGCTGAGTGAGGCCGATCGAATTGGTATTGGTACGTTTCAACCTAAAGATGAAAAAAATCAAGACAGCACTGAGCTGACCGGTGACATTAATTATCGAAAAATTGCAGAGTATGGTTCAGAGTCTGATCCACGAGCCTTCAATTTTGATGGTGAATTCAACGTGGCTAACCGAGGTGTGATTGAGTTTGTAGAGGTCCTTAAATTGGATGTGGCTTTTCTTTACGATCTCTTAGGGGCTTCACAAGAGCATGTGGTTAAACCTAAAAAGTTTGCACAAACCTATATTGATGAAGTGATTATTGGTCACACTAACGAACCAGAATATCGTCGCTTACAAAATAACGAATTTATGGAAGCCTTACGAGATCGTACAGTTAAAATCGATATCCCTTATATCACTAAACTTGAAGAAGAGATTAAGATTTATGAAAAGGATTTTAATAAGAAAAAAATCCGTGGCGTATCCATTGCTCCCCACACCACCGAAGTGGCTGCAATGTGGGCCGTTCTGACTCGTCTTGAAAAACCCAAAAAAGCCAATCTCACTCGTCTGCAAAAAATGAAACTTTATAACGGAAAATCGCTTCCCAATTACACAGAAGATAATATTAAAGAGTTGCGCAAAGAAACGGTCAGAGAAGGGCTCGATGGAATTTCACCTCGTTATATTCAGGATAAAATTTCCAATGCTCTTATCCAAGCCCAACAAAATCGTGGGTCGGTGAATCCTTTTATGGTTCTCAACGAACTTGAGTCAGGTCTTAGACATCACTCTCTTTTGTCAAATGATGAACTAAAGACCGAGTTCCGAGAGTTGATTGATGTGGTTCGTAAAGAGTATGAAGAAATCATTAAATCTGAGGTGCAACGAGCAATCAGTGCTGACGAAGGTTCACTGGCGCGCCTTTGTTCCAACTATATTGATAATGTGAAGGCTTACACTCAAAAAGAAAAGGTCCGTAATTCATTCACCGGCCAAAATGATGAGCCCAATGAGAGACTGATGAGATCAATTGAATCAAAGATTGATATCCCAGAATCTCGCAAAGATGATTTCAGAAGAGAGATCATGAACTATATTGGCGCCCTTGCCCTTGAAGGTAAAGTTTTTGATTATCGCATGAATGAGAGACTTCATCGCGCTCTTGAACTTAAGCAGTTCGAAGATCAAAAAGACAGCATTAAGCTCACTTCGCTGGTGACTTCTGAAGCTGACAAAGCCACTCAAGAAAAAATTGATATTGTAAAAGCTCGTCTGATAAAAGACTTCGGTTATGATGAGATTTCCGCCACCGATGTTCTTCAGTACGTGGCCAGCATTTTTGCCCGTGGAGATGTTAAGGAAAACGGGTAAAAGCCTATGTCAATTCGCGAAGACCACAGTCGATTTAGAGACATCGTCCGTGGTAAAATCAAAGAGAACTTTAAAGACTATGTCACCCATGGTGAGATGATCGGTAAACGGGAGAATGACTATGTCAAAATCCCAGTTCCTTATATTGATATTCCAAGATTCAAATACGGCCCCAAACAAAAGGGCGGAGTGGGTCAAGGTGAAGGAAAACCCGGAGATTCTGTCGGTGGTCAGCAAGGAAAAGATCCTCAGTCCGGCCAAGGAAAAGCAGGTAACGATGCCGGCGAACACCAGATTGAAGTTGAAATTAGTTTTGAAGAGCTTGCCGATATTCTTGGCGAGCAGCTTGAACTTCCGCGAATTATGCCAAAGGGATCAAAAATCAGTAGCGATAAAAATCGTTACTCCTCGATGGCGCCGGTTGGACCAGAAGGTCTAAGACATTTTAAATCGTCTTATAAACGAGCCCTTAAAAGATACATTGCTAGCGGCGTTTACGATCCCGATAATCCAATAATTATACCCGTTCGTGGGGACTATCGCTATCGATCCACAAAAGTGACACAAAAACCTCAGGCCAATGCTGTGGTAATTTATATTATGGATGTTTCTGGTTCCATGGGGAATGAACAAAAAGAAATCGTTCGGCTTGAAAGTTTTTGGATCAACGCTTGGCTCAAGAAACATTATAAAGGTTTAGAGACTCGCTTTATTATCCACGATGCAACCGCTCGTGAAGTCGATGAAGATACATTTTTCAGAACCAGCGAGTCTGGCGGCACCCTCATAAGCTCGGCCTATAAACTTTGTCGTGAAATGATTCAAAGAGAATATCCTGCCCATGAGTGGAATATTTATCCTTTTCATTTTAGCGATGGTGACAATTGGTCGGGCGATGACACACGACTTTGCATGAAAATCTTAAAAGAAGGACTTTTACCGGCCGTTAATTTTTTTGGTTATGGTCAGGTCGAGAGTAAGTATGGAAGTGGTCAGTTTTTTAAAGATCTCGAAAAAGAATTTCCGGCTGAAGAAAAAATTATAATGAGCAAAATTAAAAATAAAGATGCCATATTGGGTTCCATTAAAGAATTTTTAGGGAAAGGTCGTTAATCATGTCGGCTCTGCCACCCATTCTTGAAGAAGAAAGAAAACGGATTAGAGATTTAGCAGAAGCCGTTGGGCTCGACTGTTATGATACTGTTTTTGAAATGGTCACCTATGATCAGATGAATCAGTTTGCGGCCTTTGGTGGCTTTCCTGTGCGCTACCCCCATTGGCGCTTTGGAATGGAGTACGACAAGCTTTCAAAGAGTTATGAGTATGGGCTTTCTAAAATTTATGAAATGGTGATCAATAACAATCCTTGTTATGCCTACTTGATGGAAGGCAATCGCATTGTCGATCAAAAGTTAGTGATGGCCCATGTGTTTGGCCACTGTGACTTTTTCAAAAATAACAAATGGTTTGAACCGACCGACCGTAAAATGATGGATACCATGGCTAACCATGCGACTCGCATTCGACGATATATGGATCGTTACGGAATTGATGACGTTGAATCTTTTATTGATATTTGCCTCAGCATTGAGAATTTGATCGATCGACACTCTCCTTACAAACCACAAATTGTGGATAAACAAGAGGAAAAGAAGATTGAAACACGCAAAGCGCTGCTCAAATTTGATCATGAATATATGAATGATTATGTGAATCCAGAACATAAACTCGTTTTTGATAAAAAAACCGATTCGGATCGCATGGAAAAAATTCCGGAAAAACCGGAGCGCGACGTTTTACTTTTCCTCATGCACAATGCTCCACTGAAACACTGGCAACAGGATGTTCTTTCGATCATTCGCAGTGAATCTTATTATTTCGCCCCTCAGGGGATGACCAAGATTATGAACGAAGGTTGGGCTTCTTACTGGCATTCTAAACTTATGACCGAGTCAATTATGAACGACTCCGAAGTGATTGATTATGCCGATGCTTGTGCGGGAACACTCTCGATGTCACCAACAGGTTTTAATCCCTATAAAGTTGGGATTGAGCTCTTTCGCGACATCGAAGATCGTTGGAACAAGGGCCGTTTTGGTAAAGAGTGGGCCGACTGTGAAGACATTGCTGCGAAAAAAGCTTGGGATACCCATGCTGGCTTAGGGCGAGAAAAAATCTTCCAGGTTCGCCGTGACTATAACGACGTCACTTTTATTGATGAATTTCTCACCGAAGATTTTTGTGTTCGCAATAAAATGTTTGTTTATCGCTTTAATCAAAGAGCGAATCGCTACGAGATCGATACCAGACAATACCCCATTGTGAAGGCTCAACTCCTTTTTCAGCTCACTAATTTTGGTCAGCCGATTATTGATGTAGAAAATGCCAATCACAACAATCGCGGCGAGTTGTTACTGAGACA
>JBGSSY010000090.1:0-1972 GCA_041736775.1 Bdellovibrionales bacterium
TTTGTTTGCTAGCTTATGTCCATGAGATTCGTTTTTATCGAGAACATCGGAGGCACTTTTCTCGGAGCCCTCCTCAGTGATTTCTTCGGAGCTTTCCTCCATTAATAGCCCTTCAGAATCAGACAAATCTTTGCTCTGAAAACTAGCAAGTCCGCTTGTTGATAGAAAAAATTTGTCGCTATTCAATACCAAAATAAATAGTCCTGAACTTAATGTGACTCCAATCAATGTAAGTAAAGTCATCTTCATAGACGCTGTTGTTTTGTTTGTCATTTTTTCCACCCCTGTTAGATAACCTGTTTTTATATTCACCAAATTAAGTAGCTTTTTAAAAAATGTCGAAGTACAGAATTCTATAAGTTAAAAGCGAGCACGATTTTGCAGTCTCAAAAAAATACATAAAATTTTTTGTAAAACACAAAGTCACGCGACCACCCTATGCCATCACTTAAAGCAATATAAATTCCTGCTGTAGATTGTCTAAAGTTCATTTGATCGAAGAACTTTTTGACAGTGGTTAGTTATTCTACATCTTTTTGACGGCTATAATTAAAAAAGCGCCAATGTCCTTTTACAGCGATTCTGACCGGCTATAACTTTTCAGGGAATTTGACCGCTTACGTGTGTCATTCTGATACGATTCTTCATTTGAATTGCATCAGGGGGAGACATTTTGGAGGGATTCATTGTGAAAGTTAAAGACCAGCTGAAGCTTGAAGTCGTGCATAAAGTTGCTAAGGGTCAGATGCAACGTCTTGAGGGACAAGTTATTTTAGGAGTTTCAGAGAGAACTTTACGGCGGTATGTGCGAGAGTACAAAGAGGAAGGAATTAGTTTTTTAAGACACGGAAATTGGCGCAGATCACCTGCAAACTTAACCTCCGTTGATTTAAAAAATGAGGTACAAAAACTTATTCGAGAAACGTATTTTGATTTTAACATGGTTCATCTCAAGGAAAAACTTTTTGAAGAGCTTGGAATCAAAATTAAGTACGCAACACTTCGTAGATGGTGCCACGCAATCCATCACGTAAAGCACGGTCAACGCCGGCGAGCAAAACCAAAGTACTATCGCCAGCGTATGAGCCAAGAAGGCATAATGTTGCAAATGGATGGCAGTCACCATCGTTGGTTCGGAGATCGCTTGTTATGTCTTGTGGCGGCGATTGATGATGCTACGGGCGAGGTATTTGCGAAGTTTTATGAAGGCGAGACAACACTTGCATGCATGGACTTACTCACTTCAATAATTACCACCAAAGGTATTTTTAAAGTTCTTTACACTGACAAAGCTGGTGTTTACGGCGGGGTGAAGCGTGAACACTTCTCGCAAGTAGAGCGAGCATTAGGAGACTTGGGGGCGCAGGTCATTTACGCACACTCACCAGAGGCTAAGGGACGCGTTGAGCGACTGTTTAAAACTCTTCAAGATCGAATCGTACCGGAGTTGCGACTTCGTGGGATAGCTACGATTGAGTCTGCAAATGACTATTTACAAAAAATTTACTTACCCAATCATAATAAAAAAAGTATGGTTTTAGCTCACAATCCTGTCACTGCTTATCGAGCACTGCCACTCGCCGTGGATCTTGAATCAATTCTTTGCGTGAAGGAATTTCGTATTGTCGCACGTGACCACACAGTAAGTATAAACGGCGACAAATGGGTAATTGCTGATGCGCTCAAGCACTCCATCTCAAAACAAAGAATTGAAATCCGCTATAACAAGTGGGGCGACTGGCAGGCCTACTTCGCAAAAAGAAAAATAAAGCTAGTCAAAATACAGAAAACTACAAAATTAGCCGGATGACGCCGATAGGTGGTCAGAATCGCTGAAAACTAAACCGGACACGTTCCCTGAAAATTTTCACCTTAAATTACATGTAACCTAATCCAAAGATTCTGGCTCAAAGCTCCATAAACGAATGTATTGATTTTGATTCGCCAGTACCCGCTATTTTGGTTCTAATTG
>JBGSSY010000108.1:0-12204 GCA_041736775.1 Bdellovibrionales bacterium
GTTTCTCCTCATCGTTGAAAAGGGACATGAAGTTGATTCCTCTGAGGTTCAAAAATTCGTCACACAAATGCGAGATAAATTTTATAAACAAGATCTATGGCTTCTCTATGACCATCCCGACTTGAAAGAATCGGTCAATGAACTGAGCTTTAATCAAGGTCAGTACCTTCTCTTTATGGTGCAAAAGTTATCCGATCTCGTATTGGCCAGCCGAGAGCTCAAAAAGACGGGTTATTACAAGTCTTGGGATCAAAGCTATTATGACGAGGTTGTTGTTTTGAGAGAGGACTATTTTGAGCGTCTCAATTTTAATCAACAACCGATACAACTGTCTAAGAATTATTGATTATTGGATCTGATCACAAAAATCTGCAATCTCGGGAAGATAGGACTTTATGGGCATATCACGAACTTGATCCAAGTGAGTGTTAAAAACTTTAAATGCACGCTGGAGTTCAATTTTTTTGTCAGGAGCAAAATAGTCCTTTTTTTTAAGCCCCATCAAAATAGACTCTATTCCAACGTCCCCGAGAATTCTTTCTCCGGTATCATAAGGGCCCTTGGGGATGGGTCCATTATCGATCTCATCAAAATACTTTTCTTTAAGCTCATCAGACAAAATATGAAAGTTGAGATAGTCCGGATTAGCAACAATATTTGATAATGAAACTTCATCACCCTTACGACGAACACTCTCGTACCATTTCCAGAAACCGTTAAGTTCACCAAGATTATAAACCATCGTCGTAAAAGTGAAGATGAGATTTACATTTTTGATTTCTTGAAAAAGCTTGATGTTTTTTTCTAGGGTTTGGATGCTAAAGTTTTTTCCACCACGAATAAATTGATAGGCTGGTCCAATTCCCTCAAGACTCAGATAGAGTTCAACTTTTTTAAATCGATCTAGAGCTTTAAGAATTTTCTCGGACATGAGAGTGCCATTGGTAGAAATATCCAAATGAATCTGCGATGTCAGTCCTAATTCATTGAGCTTCTCGAAGAGATAAAGATTGGTTTCCTCGTAAAGAGGCTCACCACCACGAATGGCCAAAAATTGCAGGTTACGAAAAATTTCTGGTGTGGAAAAGATCTGGTCAATACCCTTTTGTCCTATTTGAAAAACACCGTACCGCGGCCTTGCAAGGGATAGATTGGCTTCGGCGATGGAAATCTCGTCTTTAATCCATCCCGAAGAAATGAGGCCGCTGCACATTCGACATTTTAAGTTGCAAACATTTGAGGTATTCAATTCTAGAAAATGGATATCTGGGATCTCTTCAATTTCATAGCCCGACTGGGGTAGATGCTCCTCGAGAACATCGAAGAAAAAAGTGCGTCTGGATCGACCACCAGAGGCTTCTTTTTTTTGACAATTAATACAGGCCGAAGGGAATTCTTGATTTTTGAGAGCCGTCCGTAGGCTCTTAAGTCTTGGATGGGAAAGTATCTCAATTAAATTTTGTTGGTTAATGTTACCAAAACTTTCGCGATATTGAATGTCTGGAACAACATTACCGTCGGCTTTGATACAAAGTGCCCTCCAGGGGGCAATGCATTTTACAAGTCCTGCACTCATAAATAAGACTCTAATTCGCCCTTGCGCCTGACATCAAGGGTTACGCAGTGAATAGCACCATCCCAGAAATACTGATGACGAAAACTCCATGGGATAGCCTCAATGCCGTTTTGTTTAAAACTCTGATAGGCATTTTTGTTATAGCCGTTGGTGATCACTGTATTTTCACTAATGCTCAGCATATTAATATCAAAGACAGTTTCATCGACATAACCAATCCACTCGGTGAGCCAATCGCTGACAAATTCTTTGTAGAATCTTCTTTTGCGAAGAGAGTTAAACTCATCCGGAAAGGGATTCGGGCTATCGACAATAATTATTTCCCAGTTCTTTAATTTTTCAGGCACAAATTGTCGGGACCATGTTGCCAGGACTCCCGGTTTCAAGAGAGCAACCTTACCATCAAGATGGCCTTGACAAGGGGCCGGATGAAACTGTGCTGAAGGGTACTGCCTTTTTATCCAATCAAGCCCCTCTGGGGTTCCCTTGCCACTCCACTTTGAGTCAGCCGTCGTTGGTTGGGAGTAAAAAATATCCTTTCCACAACGAAGGAGGTTCGCTGCATGGAATAAAATTTTATTTCCGACATGGCTTTGGTAGTTTTTTGCATCCTGCTCAAGAAGAGGAACTGGCATAGAAACCCATTGAGCTCCGCCCTTAAAATACTCCATTAATAAACTATAGTAATTGGTGTTTTCAAAAAAACGCCCCTGGCTGCCGGTAAAGCTTTCAACAATCTTGTCACCATAAGCAAAGAGCGTATCACGTGGCATCAGCGGGTGATTCGGAAAGGTGAACTTATTTTTTTGCAAATCAAATACATAGGGCTCGGAACCTTGATTCAGTTGAAAAGAGATATTTGGCCTTCGAACCTTCACCCCGAGACCTTCAAGAATCTTTTCTAGACTTTGAAGGTCTTCTTCAGTTTCTTCTAATATTTTTGATATCTGATCGCGAAATTCACTGTCTTCTAGATAAGAAAAAAACGAGGCCGGATAGGCGCGCCCCAGTATAACCTCTTCAAGCTGTTGAAACTCAGTCCAGACTTTGACGGGTGAGCTGTCGAGTTGAGCAACAACTTGTTGCCGTCTGCCGAGTAGACTTTCAAACATTGAACCCCCAATCTCATTTGCAAACTAAAGCCGCAGAACATTATTAATCCAAATCATACATTTATCTTGATTTGGCGATGAACTCCAACTTCAATCAAAAATGATGCAAACAGACTCTCCCTGGTGTCCTCACCCCTTTAAATACCTCATGATTTCTCCAGCTGGTTTTGTTAAGCCCTGCTGTCGTTTTCAATCAGGCCAAGAATCCCTCACCTGGGGTACAGAGATAAACCCAATTTCTCATTTTAAAGGAGAGGGCTTTAACTCGATTCGAAGAAAAATGAGTGCGGGGCAAACTGTTGAGGGATGTCAAAAGTGCGATCTCGAGGATAAGTCCGGTTTAGTCAGCATGCGGCGCCGGGTTATTCGAGGTGGTGAATTCACTCTCAATGATCAAGTGGAAATCGAAGGACTAGAAATAGGATTTTCAAGAAAATGCAACCTTCGTTGCCGTAGTTGTAATGGGCAGTTTAGTACGAAGTGGGAACTTGATGAAAAAAAACTGGGAATCAACTCCTCTTATAGTTCAAAAGAAATCTCTCTTTCCGATTTTTCAGATCAGGACTTATCTGCTTTAAAAAACCTTAAAGTCACCGGTGGAGAACCCTTTTTATCCCCCAGTTTTTTTGATTTTATAGAATATTTAGATCAAAAAAATCTTTTAAAAAACATTGATTGTGAGATTTTTACGAATTGCACGGTCTCCCCAAAACCAAAGTTTTTAGAAAAACTCAGTCGATTTAAGACATTAAAAATTGGCCTCAGCGTTGATGCTTTTGACGAAAAAAATACTTATATTCGCAACCCTTCAAAGTGGGATGATATTGTAAAAAACGCGCAGTTATGGGACTTGTTTTGTTTTGGTTCCCATCACTTGCAAGTATCACTGGCAATCACTGTCACAATTTACAATGTTATTTATCTTTTTGAATTATTAAGCTGGTGGAGAGAACACTTTCCCCAAAGAAACTTTTTTTTACAAATAGCCGCTGAACCCACATTTTTAAGTATTTACGATCTGAAGCCCGAAGAGAGTGATCAGATGTGCGATATTTATAACTTAGAAAAGATGAGTTTTCTTGAGAAGCACTCTCTGAGTCCTCAAGAGAAAGAACATATCGATTGGATTGAAATGGCTCTCAAAAAAGTAGATTCTCAATCCAATAAAACTCAAATTTTTCTCAAAGAAACTCGGATTATTGATCAGTTGCGAGGAGAATCTTTTGCAGATACTTTCCCTGCTTTATCTTTTGTTCTCAATAAAGCGCTTTAATAAATCGCTCACATTTTCAAAAAAAATAGGTTTGTCATAAATATCTTTACCAAGGATATAAACGTTGCGACTTTTTTCTTCTATTTTTTGCAAAAGTCTTAAAAAGGCCGTTCTGGTTTCTTCTTGGTTATAGAGCCACAGAGACGGCAAAAAGTGAAAGAGGTTACTGATACAAAAGACACCCGCTTGGTCTTGAGGGATAAAGTCCATTAAACGAGAAGTGTCTTTGAATAGATCTTGATGCAAAAAAAAGTGGTCAGCCCCTCTAAAATCTTGCCACAATGGATTTTTTCTAAGCTCATCATAGCTTAGCTCTGACGTTCCAGGTTTATTTTCTAAAACGTTTATGGTTTCTGGAATATCCCTAAGATACCTTAACAAAAAAAGTTGAAAGGGTTCATGACTTAATTTGTGAATGATACTCTTTTTAAACTCCAAATTGGGCAGAGAGCTATCAAAATGAACCCTTTTAAAATCAGAGGCTTTTTTAATTTGACTGAAGAGTGAGAAGTCCCAGTGACCCGCCGTCGGACCGATAATAAAACTTAAAGGCCTATTCTTGAGAGGCTCCGGAAGGTTAAGAATGGAATCATTGTTGTAAACCCGAATATGGGAATAAGAGGATTGAATTTCCTTTCTGAGCCAATTTAAAAAAGTGACTTGCCCTTCAAAAAGAGGTCCTTCTTTGGGTGAGTTCTCTAAAATATTATGACTTCTAAATTTTGCGAGCTCTTCGAAGTTCTCTTCAGGATAACCATGAATTTTTGTATCACGAATAACTTGAGAAAAATTACGTATTTCGAAATGAGCCCCCAAGGTCTCATGAATCAGAGACCAGCCCTCTTTTGAGGTTTTAGCCAAAACAGATCCGTTCAAGGGTTTAAGAAAAGTCGGAGTGTAATCATCATGGACATTCTCTTCGCTTCTCAACCAAGCCTTGAGTTGCAATTGATCTTGATCTCCTAAGCCAAAGCGACCTGATCCATAACTTCTATATTTTTTTAAATTGAGAAAAAATAATTGCGGATGCAAGCCAGGATAAGATTGATTTCTTTTGTCAATGATATGGGCCCAGAGAGCGACGTCTTTATTTTCGGGTCGTGAAATTTCTTGGGCGAGTTCCTTCCAAAAAACTTCATCTCGATGAATAATCTGTCCAGGACCCAAACAAAGTAAATAGTCGGCGTCGCTGCTCTGTATGGCTTGTGCAAGAATTTCGTCAATCAGAGGGGCTCTGAGGACATCTTTGAGATCTATTCGAGGCTCAAGAGATCGAGAAAAACGATCGGTAAGATCAATGTAGGGCTGTAACCCCTCTTGGTGAGACTGAATTTGGGGCTGCCATAAACCCAGAACAACCTTTAATTTTTCATTAGACTTGTTTGGGGAAGGAATTTCTGCAAAATCCGAGCTTGGAAGCATATGTACAAAACGTTGAAGATTTTTTGTATCGTCAAGATTCAATAAAAAATGAACAATTATGTGGATTCTTGTTTCGGAAGAGAGATTGACCACAGAATGATGGTTACGGAGATCCAACCAAAAGCAGTCCCCGCCTTTTTGAAAAGGGACAACCCCCCAACGTGATTGAGAATGAAAATCAGGAACTCCCATCAAAAAAGTGCAATCTTTGGGTTGATTAACCGCAATATTTATCGCCGTAAAATGGGGGTTGGGATCAAGAACATCCTCATGGGGAGCTATGTATCCACCCGGTTCGAGATACATAAAGCGAAGTCTATTAAAACGAGAGTGAGGAAAAACATTTTTAAAATATAAAGTTGTGATTGGGCAGAGCTCTGAAGCCTCTGTCCAATCATAGGGTGTCTCGTGGTCATATTTGTAACCATATTGGTCACAGCTCAGAGTGGCTTGTGTACCAAGACCATGCAGACATAAGGACTTCCATCCTTTTGAGGAATCTCCATCGCTTTTATGGGCTAAAGCTAAATGCTCAATGGCCTTGGCTTCTTTAAGAATAATGTCTGATGGAAAATTTCTTCCTAGTTTTTGTAAATCCAGCGGCATCCAAGGCAAGTGAGTTTTTGTTTTGAAGTTTTTGTATGTTTGCCCAGGATGGCTCGTAAAAAGCTCCTCAAAGGGAACGGCACTTTTGTAGGTTAAAAATGAGTCTCGCTGTTGAAAAAATTTTCGAACCTCAGAATGACTAATGCTTGAGAAATCCATTGGCTTGATTCTATATTATGAGGTTTGTGTTTACATAGATTTTATTAAACTCGAAAAAGAGCGTGGCGCGTCAGAAGCCTTGAGAGTTTTTGTTTAAAAATTGATAGTCAACAAGACCTCTATGTATGATCAGCACGTTAATGAAAGGAACTGAGTTTGGCTGAACTTACAGGCAAAAAGTCTTCAACATTTTGTGTGATGCCCTGGCGAGCTGTAAATATAAATGCCCGGGGGTATTATACCCCTTGTTGTACAAGTGACTTCAAAATTGTTCACAGCAATGATGTCACCATTCAAGAAGCATGGAACCATCCGACCTATAAAGCGATTAGAGAAGCGATGCTCAATAACAAATGGCACCAAGCCTGTCGTGAGTGTGAAATTCGTGAAAAAGATGAATTTTTATCAAAAACGAATTACATCTCAGCCCGAAAAAATTTTGGCCGAGACCCACTCTTCAAAGAGGGTTTTGATCAGATTGAAGAAGTCGACTCTCCTCCCTTAGAACTTGCAGAAATAGAGATCGATTTTAGCAATAAATGTAATCTTCAGTGCAACATGTGCGGTAGCCACAATAGCACAGCTTGGGTTGAAGATGAAAAAGCCTTGGGTGTATTTGATGAATCCAATTTTGTTCATAGAAAGCCAACTTCAGAAAAGCAATATTCCGAATATCTAAAGTTTTTAGAAAATGTAAAAGTCATTCGTTTTAAAGGGGGCGAGCCTTTTATGGTCCCTGAGCCTCTGCGAATACTTAAAGATCTCATCCATCGAGGCCAGACCAATAAGACAATTCACTTTGTTTCCAACGCAACAATTGTTCGGCCCGAAGTCTTTTCGACCCTGAATCAATTTGACTGGGTCGATTTCGAAGTCTCATTGGATGCGACAGGAACATACTATCAATATATGCGTGGTGGGCTCAAATATCCGTTCTCTCATTTAGATAACCAGTTGAAGATGATTCGAGAGTCTTTGGATCCATCACGTTCACAATTGACAATAAATACTGTTTATCAAAACTTAAACTGTTTTAATCTTCTGGATTTTACGAAATGGTTTCACCATTTTGCACTTGAATCAAAAGTACGACTCTCCATGATTCGGTCTATTCTCACTGGTCCAGAAATCTACAGAGTTTCCAACATGCCAACCGAGCTCAGAGATCTTGCCCTTAAGCAAATTGAAGAAACTCGAGACTATTTAATCTCTCAAGGCAAGCCCGAGATGTTTTTGACTTGGCAAAGAGCCATCGATGTCCTCAAGGATCTCGAAGAAGCTGTTCAACAAGATTTTGATGAAAATTTATGGAAAGAATTCAAGGATTGGACAAAAAAACTGGATCGCCAAAAGAAAATGCCAATTTCTGAGTATGTTCCAGAATTTAAACCCTATTTTAAGGAACAAATAAAGATGCCAAACTTTAAAAGAATAGATAATCAGAGTCTCACTCTTGTTTTTAAAATAGATAAACATTCAAATGAAGTTCTTATAGAAAAAGACTTAAAGGTTTTTGCTGAACAAATACAAAAGACAATGTTAAAAGATAAGACTCTTTTTATTTCTTTGAGCTTCATTGATAATTTCAACACGACAATCTTTAACAGGATTTCTCAAGCTTTCGAGAAAATGTCTCCCCAAATTGATATTGGAGTTGAGCTTAATACCTGGGGATTACTGCGCCTTGATTTGCCTGAAAAGGTGAGGACCACGCTTATTTTGAAACGAGTCCCTCCTATTTTAATGGGCCTACTTTGGTACAAATTAAAAGGAAGGGTTGGTTCAACCACCGTCATGGAGTACATTTCTACAACTGAAGCTGATCAAAAAATTGAATACTACAGTAACATGCATAAAAAAAATCCCCTGATTGAAATTGTTTTACATCCCGATCCAGAAGAAAAAGTGAATCTTTCCAACCAAAGTTTGATGGAAACAATCCGAGCAGAAGGTTACTTTGCTCCGCGAGAAGAATATTCAACTCACAAGCCTGAGAGAATGAGAATCAACTATAAATACGCCGACGTTGACCTCTCACCTCGTGAAATTAAAATTAAAGATTTAAATCATTTTAAAGGTTATCAATGCATGGCTGGGCACGAACATTTGGTGGTTGAGCGAAATGGACAGATTTCTCCGAGCTCCTGTGGCCACCTACCGGCTTTAAGTCATCGAATTGGAACCCATTTCACACTACCTGACTTATTTTTATGCCCCGCTGAGGTCTGTATTAAAAATGATGACATTTTAATTTCTAAAATAGGACCAGAAGTTTAAAAATAGGGTAAGTACTCTTTATAAACCTTTTCAAATTGAGTCGCGAATACTTGATCCATGAGCAAAACATGGGATTTAAAATCATTAGAGAGCGGCTTTTCAGAGAAATTCTTTTCTAAAAAGACAATAACTTCTTGAATTTGTATTCGAATTCGCATGACTGCAAAATCCTTATACGTATTGAGAGAAGTGTTGGACCTTCCTTGAGAATCTGAATTGACAATAAAATCATACTCTTTGTCCATCTTGAAATCCCAGCTCCAAAGGGGATGCTGATCCCACTCACCAAGAGTTTCTAAATGGTCTAAAAAATCATGCAATTCCGATAGAGTCTTTAGTGCAAGATTTTTTGGTATATGTTGTGCCGAAAGAAAGCTTGGAAAGTGAACCCAATTAAAATGATTTATGGCTCCTGATTGAATGGCAAATTTAATTAGACTCGGTAAATCCATAATATTGTAAAGGCTGACAGCCGTGGTAAAGATGATGCGAAGCTTTCCCGGTTCCTGAGCGAATCCTTCTCTCACAAGATGAACCGACTCTTGGAGTTTAGCAAGTGAAGCATTTGTGCGTATGTATGAATACTTCTCCCCAACGTTATCAATACTGACTCGATAATTGAAAAAGCGTAATTGAGCCCAGTAGGGTATTAAAGATTGGTTTTTATAAAATACAGTTTGTGCATTGGTTGTTAAAGAGACTTTGAGTTTTGCAAGATCTTCATTTTTCATCTTGGAGAAAAATAGAAAGTGATGACGAGAAGCGAGAGGTTCACCACCATTGATCATCAAATCGCTCACTGTTGGGGCTACTTTCTGACAAAAGTCCTCAAATAATTCTTCTGATAGAAAATCTTTAAAGTTTGTTTCAATAACACGTGGATTAAGCTCTCCAAGCTCGGCATAATATTTGTAAATACTTTTATTCTCGATCGCTTTTGAAAGCCAACTTGAAGATGCACTGGGGCCACACATACGGCACATTAAACTGCATTGCGCGCTAAAACCAATATCAAGACCATGAAACTTTAAAGGTCTCGTCAGTAATTCTTCTTTTCCACTCACTGAGAACATTTGTTTGATCTCAGAAACATCCCCGCTAAACTTTGAATTGTAATCTTGTCGACGAGAGATAAGACCACTTTCTTCCTCTTCCCAACATGAACGGCAACCTTTGGGTTTTGAGCCTTCGAGAAAGGATTCACGGAGTTTTTTAATGGGGTCATCATTCCAAATTTTAGAAATTTTTTCGCTCGACCAATATCCAAGGACATCTTTTGCTTTACAGCAAGCATTCACGTGACCCTGTTCGTTAAGGTCCATTTGTACAAACGGAGCAATACAAAAATGAGGTGATAATGTGTTTCTTTTTTTTAAGAATTTAAACAAAGGAGGTGTCCTCGCAAGCTTCATTATTTAAAGGGTTTTCCTTGTTGCAGTTCTTTGAGCAAATAGGAGAGCAAGTCGAATTTTTGTTCCAAGATTTTACCAGATCTTTTTTATACCATGTTGTCATTAGAACGTCTTCTAAACTGTGAAAGGCTAAATTGTTAAAATCGGATCCATATTTTTTGAAAAGTTCGCGTATCTCTTTTTTTTGAGGAAACTCAGCATCTGCAAACCAGCAGCAGGGCCAAACACGTAAATTGGCTGAAATATAAACAGATTTATCAGGCTGCTTCATAAAAGAAGATTCGCCGCGAGAAAAACACTCAATATTTTTTTCACTTTGATATTTAAAAAATGAAAAGAGTCTTTTTTTTGCAACCGGGTTATCTGAGCTTTGGGCGGTCAATGAAGGATTTTTAAAATCATAAATTTCACTGGGAGCGATCTTGAGGGCTGATTCAATGGCCGTTGGTTTTTTTACATCACTCGACCGAGTTGTTTTTTTGAGGGTAAATTTTCGGAACCCGAGTTTTTGAGATAAGTCTCTCACGGCTTCAACTTGATGTTCATTGTGTGAAAACACCAAAAAGTCCCAGTGTGCAGGCCCACCCGCTTTGATAAATGAATGGACGTTTTCCATAAGTTTAGTCCAAGAGACATTTCTTCGATAGATTGAATTGGTGTCCTCAAGTCCATCAATACTAAATATGACTTGGTGAGTTTCTTTATTTTCGGAGAGAAGGAAACCTAACTCAGCCCAAAACTGCGGATCACGCATTCCTCCATTGGTATTGATTGTCAGACGCCCCTTATTGGACACGATATATTCAGTTATAGAATAAATATCTCGAGCCATTACGGGGTCACCAAAAACTCCACACAGCTTTATTTCTCGACCTGAAATCCAATGGGGAGGAAGAATTTTTTTGAATGTTTCTAGACTGATGTCATTCAGTGGCAGACTGCGAATGGGTTTCCCGTCAAAATCTGTACGACTACACGACGGGCAAGAGGCATTGCAGCGGTTCGTCAACTCCACTTCAATTTTGTTAATATCGATGGGGGTTGAGTACAAGTATTTCTGCAAGGAGCCTCAAAATTGTTAAAAATTTAAAAACCAAAGGTTCTCATAAACCCGTATTATAGGTGAGCCCGAAGACCAATCAAAGGGAAATTTTACTTTTCTCAATCGACGATATCACTCTTTAGGTTTAAAGAAAGTTCCAAAGGTGTCCATTGGTAGTGGGAAGACAATGGTATTGGTTTTATCGCCAGCAATTTCAGTGAGGGATTGCAAGTAAGCTAACTGCATGGACGTCGGTGATTGGGCGAGCATTTGTGCAGCTTGCATTAACTTCTCAGAACGTTGCAACTCACCTTCAGCACTAATCACTTTGGCTCGTCTTTCACGCTCAGCTTCAGCCTGACGGGCCATGGCTCTTTGCATCTCCTTGGGTAAGTCGATGTGTTTGACCTCCACAGTGGAGACTTTAATTCCCCACTGCTCAGTGGCTTCGTCGATTATGATTTGAAGCTTCTGATTGATTTTATCCCTTTGAGATAAAATATCATCCATTTGAAATTGACCCATGATCGAGCGAAGAGTGGTCTGAGCGAGCTGAGTGGTGGCAAAATAATAATCTTCAATCTTGGTGATCGCAGCCTCTGGGCTGACGACACGAAAATAAACCACAGCATTCACTTTCATACTGACGTTATCAAGCGTGATGACATCCTGGGGAGCAATGTCCATGGTGACAGTACGGGTATCCACTCGCACCAGCTTATCAACAAAGGGGATCAGAATAATCAAGCCAGGACCTTTGACACCAATGGAATGACCAAGGCGCAAGACAACTCCTCTTTCCCATTCGTTTAAAATTTTGATCATTGACGCTAAAAAAGTCAGACCAAAGATTAATAGAAATATAATAAAAGATAACGTCATAACACTTCCTTTGAAATGGTTTTAGATACAGTTAAAGTTAGTCCATCCACATGCTCAACACGAGCGTTGTCTCCAATCGATAATTCATCAGAAGACCTGAGCTTCCAAATCTCGCCATGGATAAAGCCGAGCCCGGTTTTTTTCTTCAGATCAAAAGTTCGAATCACGAGTTCTTGTCCAACAAGATCCTCTTTTTTTCGATTTCTCTCGCCTCGCCGTATGGCTTGAAGGGCTAGATAAGAGAGACTCGCCATCAATGCAAATAAAATAAGAGTGGTCGTAATTAAAAAAGTGAGGGGAATCTGATAACCACTTTTTTCGTCAAACAAAAGGAGAGACCCCACAAGCATCGATACCAACCCTCCAAGCCCCAGAGCTCCAAAACTGGGAACAAACAGTTCCGCAAAGAGAAAGGCCATACCGATAGCAATTAAGGCGACACC
>JBGSSY010000165.1:0-4455 GCA_041736775.1 Bdellovibrionales bacterium
ATCATGTCGACACGGTGATTGATTCTTTATTTCTTTCATCCAGCCGTAATCAAGTCACCAAATTCTTTAAGTCTCGCTTTGCTTTAGATAACCCTCGTCCTCTGGGATTTGAGTACTATAACCAATTGTATTTAAGTGCAGGATTTTAACTTTGATTTAAAAATTTAATAGTCCATGGACGGACTATATCTGTTTGAGGCCACCAGAAATACTGGTGGCTTTTTTTTTAATTTTCTGACAGACTAATTTCAATTTATGCCAACAAATATTGACGATCGCCTCTACTCTCGCCTGATCCACACCATAAGCGAAACCAATGGTCTTAATCTTCTTGATACCATCGAACTCATGTCCAACGCCCAAACAATTCCTAAGGACATCAAAACCATCGTTCTTGATTTTCAAAAAAAGCTCAATCTCTATCGAATTGATGAAGCTCCGATCAGTGAACTTTTTGATCACCCTATGGGTCTTGCCTTTTATCGTTTTTTTAAAAACTTTCCCATGCGTTACCGAGAAGAGCATATCCATTTGACCGGGTCATTGACCGCTGAGTTTCTTTATCCAAGGTTGATTAAGCTGCTTGAAGGTCCCCACAAAAAACTTTACGAAGAAAAAATCAAATTGGTCTACGGCGATAAAGCATTGCCGATTAAATCTCCGGCAGATATTGATCGTTTGATTCGCTTGCCAGAGGGTGATCGTTTTGATCGCTACCTTGAAATCCTTTATCTTTCAAAATTAATCCTCACCGATCGCAAAGCCCACCGCGAGGCCTCTTATCACTTGGCTGAAAGCTTGTGGGATAACTATAATGTCGGCGCCATTCGCCTTAAATTTTCACTCTCGCGCGCCACAACCCTTGAGAGCGAACAAATTCCAGGGATCGAGTCTGTCTCGACTGAAGATGTAATGCTTGGTCTTTATCAAGGTTTTAAAGACTTTCAGAACAAACACCCCGAGTTTCAATTTATTCTCTCTCCTTGTTTTCGCAAAGAACCCGGCTTTTACGATGCCACTCGCTTTGCCAATAAAAAAGAAGATTTTAATTTTCAAATTTCAGAGCTTCGACGAATTCTGCTGGATCACCCTGATTTGGCCAAACACGTTCTAGAAGTGGACACGGTTGGTAGCGAAAAAGATCTTTATCGCAAATCCCATTTTCAAGAGATGAAGATTGGTTTTCGCAAATTACAATCCATCGGTATCAAAATCCGCTCCCATCACGGCGAAACTTGGGACACTTTAAGAACAGGTATTCAATCGGTCGATAATGCTATGAACATTTGGCATGTGGACGCCATTGAGCATGGTCTGAGTCTTGGCATAAATCCGAATTACTATTTTCACAGTATTTTTCAGCGAGTGATGCATTTTAATCGTAAGGGTCAACCCCTTCGACCCAAATCAATTGAGTGTCGCGAGATCACCTCTATGGACTGGGGCAATAATTCAAGCGTTCGCGATAAACTGCTCTTGGGCGATAAACTCACTGAACAAGAGTTCACTACCTTTGTTAAAACCAAGTTTCACATGGCCCGCGAAGTGGAGCACTACCAACACGACATCATTAATCGTATGATCGATAAACAACTCTCCGTGATTGCACTTCCCTCATCGAACAAAAAACTCACCGGCCAATTTGAAGATTATAAAGATCACCCCTTCTCTTGGTGGGAGAAAAAGGGACTTAAACTGGGTGTAGGAACAGATAACTACATTACCCTTAACACCAACTACATCCGCGAAATGCTCATTTTACTTTTCACCGACCCCGTTGACCTCAAGATCACAAAGCTCCTCTTGGTTTGCACCGGCGAAACACGCCGCCCCTACATGAGCCAAAAGCTCTGGCAAATGCGCAAACAAACACCCGCCACCCTAAACTTTTAAACTCTTATTTTTACTCAAGGGATAAAAACTGGAGGACACTTTAATGAGAAGCTTTGATGATTGGATGAATGAGTACGCAAAAGACCATAAAAACCCAATCAACCAAAAGATCCATTTGGTGTGTGTTCCCCTCATTTTATTCAGTATTCTTGGCTTGCTATGGAACCTTCAATGGCCACAAAACCAAGGGAGTTCTTTGCTTAATGGTGCAACCTTATTCATTCTTGCCTCCCTTATATTCTACGCTCGTCTTAATTTTAAGTATGCTCTCGCAATGGCTATTTTTGTTTTTCCCATGGTTTTACTGATGTTTTATGGGTCGCAAAGTTCCCATTATACTTTTTCTATGCTCGTTATTTTTATTCTGGCATGGATCGGCCAATTCATAGGTCATAAAATCGAGGGACAAAAACCCAGCTTCTTTAAAGACATTCAATTTTTAATGATCGGCCCCCTTTGGGTCGTCAAAAAACTGATAAACCTATGACTCCTTTGAATTGAGGTCTCACTCATCGTGAACTCATTCGAAGTTGTCTTTTATCCCCATAACTCTATTTGAAATCTGATCTCAATTTATTGAGCTCTATTTTCCCCTCAGTTTATGAATCTATTAGAGTTAGGGTTAATTTCATTAAGAATTTACATTTCAAACATCGCCCACTTTTTCTTTTTTACAAAAATTGTTCAATGAGATACCTCTTCTTATCTCACTGAAATAGTTTTTGAGGTGGGAAATTGGGGCGGGGGTATTGTTTTGAAGTTTTCATATTATTTTTCTATTCTATTCTTTCTATTCACACTTTTATTTTTCTCTCAGGCTCAAGCAAAGTATCAATTCTTTAATTCCCATTACCATCCTGACAAAGGTTGTCAGCAGGTTGAAAGAAACCTCTTTTTTTGCGGCAATCAACTGCAGCTTGAGAGAGTACAATCTTGGATCGATCACGTTCTTAAAACAGAGATTGGAAAAGAAACCCTTTTTGCGCTCTTATCTGCCCCTCACTCGATACTCATATCTCATAACAAATTGTCGATCAGCACCGCTGGAAAAACCTTGGCACCACTGACCTTTGACTTATCAAATGGGATCGGGTCTGACGTCGTCATCCAAATGAATCTTGATATGCCAGAATCGGGAACACATTTAGTCACTCATTCTCAAAGAAAACTCATTCCATTTACGGCTTTGGTTAATTTCTTTCATGAGCTCAGTCATGCCAGACATGGAATCAACGGAACATGGCTCGCTATTGACCCCGAAGGGCAAGCTGTTGATGATGAGAATATTTTTCGCCATCAAAATGGAATTCTCAGAGGAGAGAAAAACCCTCCCCTCAGAAATCTTAAATATACCGATTATGATCAGCAAATTTGGTTTGGCGATTAAGTCCGCTTTTAAGAAAATTTATTTTACAGATGGCTTATATTCAGTATTGAGACGTAAAATAACTGATCTAATCGCTAATTTTAAAGGTTAACGGTGGGATAATCTTCGGTGTAGCTTTCGGCTTTGGGCCCATAATAGGTGACTTTACGTTTTAAAAAATCGACATCATAGCCAATAACTCCAGCTTGCCATGTGGCCTGAAGAAATTCCATAAAAGTACTTTTTCCTTCTTGGTCAGTGCGAATGGCAACAACCAATGCATTTTGATCAAACTTTGGTACAAGGTGAGTCCCACTAACAAGTGGTGTTCCTTGTTGAACCACAGAACCTTCTTCCATTAAAAAAATAGACTGACACGAGGGTAGTGACCAGCGATTCATTTGGATTCCGGCTTGTCGAAGCACCTCCGCAAGGACTGGAAATCCACCCTTACTGGGACGGATCGACATTGCATATTTTTGTGTCTCAAGTAGTTTTTCAGTGAGTTGATCCATTAAAATCCTCCCTTAGGGTCATTAATCTATTTGTCTTGAAACTTTTCTCTCGAATTTATCCATTTATTTCCGACATAAAAAAAGAAAGTAACGGATTCAAGCTTTGAGAAGTCTAACTTTTAAACTGAGAGTCTTCAAAGGGATTTTCGGTCTCTCTAACCTGCTGTTTTTCATACGGAAATATTTATTGATTTAACAGTTGTTCAATAGTTTATTGACTTGATCAGTTTCAATTCTCTTTAAAGGGTCGTTATGAAAAAGGTTTTGTTTGTTTGCCTTGGTAATATTTGTCGCTCTCCCGCTGCTGAAGGAGTTTTTACCAAACTGGTCAACGACCATGGACTTGAAAAACAAATCATAATTGATTCTTGCGGCACACAAGATCATCACCAGGGCGAAAATGCTGACCCTCGCATGATCAACCATGCCCAGCGCCGTGGCTACGACCTCACCAGTATTGCCCGCGGAATAAAGCCGAGCGATCTTGATGAGTTTGATTGGATTATCACTATGGACAACAGCAATTACGAAAACGTTTTAAAAATTTCTAGCCCCAAGAACCAACACAAAATAAAAAAGATGATGGACTTTTCAACGGACTCTCAAACAAAAGAAGTTCCCGACCCCTACTACGGAGGACCCAAGGGCTTTGAGCATGTCTTGGACCTACTCGAAGACAGT
>JBGSSY010000176.1:0-4219 GCA_041736775.1 Bdellovibrionales bacterium
GCCTTTCTCAAAGGTTGAGCGCAATTGAAATCTTTTTTCGATGGCCGCCGTAGGTAATTTAATTTTGTAACCAGCATCGTAATGAAAAAATTCCGCACTGGCTTCGATAAACCATGACGGAGTGGGCTTATAACCGGCTAAAAAATCGGCTACCCAGATATTGTAGGTTTCATTGGTGTTTCGGTAGCGCACCGGTTGATTCAAAGACTCAAAACCATAGGCCATATTTCTAAGCTGAGTCCAATGAACTCCGCTGGTTAAATAATAATCAGGAGTATTGTAGCTCAGAGAATAAACCAGAGAATCAGCTTTTTCTAATTGAGTGATATCAACTTCGTAGCCGGCCTCATTATTACCATGTTGAGATTCAAAAAAAGTGAGTGGGGCACGGTAGCCAAGTCCATAACTCAGTCTTTGCGAGAGATGTTCATTGATATTATGAAGGGCTTGAACTCGGGGTGCGAGAATGGACTGATTAATTTTATTGGTGAGCTCTAACCACTCCAACGAAATTTGGTCGGCCCTCAAGGCCACATCAAGCTCAAAAGTTTCATGCCAAAAAAAGCTGTACTGTAAATAAGCCGCTTCCGAGCGAAAATTAAAATGGTCCTTAGGAATATCCAGGGGATCTCCTGGGGGATAACGCTCAAAAAGATTGGCCGAGGCTGAACGCAGTCTTTGATCTTTAAGAAAAAGACCTATTTTAAGAAAGTGTGATTCACTCAAAGACCAGCCTAAATAAGTATCAGCGACAAAAAGATTATCAATATTGTTGTAATCAAAACCATGCTGATAAATGGAGTCTTGTTTCTGCCGAGCTTGTCCCATTTGCCACTTCAAAGTCACATCCTCACTGAAAAGATGTTTGCCATGAGCCGCAATTTCGGTTCGATCAATTCGAATCCAATCGGTGATCGTCTCTGGCTGGCCAAGATAGAGTTTTTCAACATTACCATCGATAAATTCATCTTCTCGAGCTGGGGTGGGGCGAACCTGTTGAGGTCGACTGGGTTTTGAGTAGCCCCCTAAAATTTCAAGATGAGACTTTCCAACTCGAAAAGAGAAATCATTTTTGTTCCCCAGAAAAAAGCGGGTTTTTAAAAGTCCGCTGTAGTTCTCTCTTTGGGGAGATTCTGAGACACGATTGCGATCGGTGTCCCAAGTTTCAGCACGACTGAATTGACCACCACCTGTGATACCAAAGTTTTTTTTCTCGTTAGTGTGAGTGTAAAGCAAACTGTGATTTTGGGCTTTACCAAACAAAGAATCATCCACGGATAAAGAAGTGGATGCTCGGTTAGTCGCATCCAAAGGATTAACCGTTATAATATTTAGAGTTCCGCCAATCGCCTCAGGATTGGTGAGCGAGGCGCCGGCTCCGCGCATCACTTGCAGCTCAGAAATTCCATTCACCGGGACAGTATCCACTCCATAAAAGCTTGATACCGCAGAGTGAAGAGGGAGGCCATCGACAAGAAGAGAAGTGTGTTCTCCTTTAAGACCATTAATGGTGAGTCGTTTCGCTCCGCAGTTGGCACAATAGACTTGAGCATCAACACCCACCTGATCTTTAACAAGATCAGCCAGAGTTTGACGGTTGGGGTCTTTGAGTTTCTGTTTTGAAACAGTCTCAGTTTTGAAGACAGAGAGATGATCAATTGGGCTTAAGAGATCATCATGGTCATCAATTAAAACAGTCGGCACCAGAATATCTTTATTATGCAAATGCTGACTGTGATTGTGGGTATTCGTTTTACTTTCAGTTGGACTGAAAGCTGGAGTTTCTGACTGAGATTGAGAAACGGATTCTCTATTGGCTTTGGCATAATAGGGGAGTGTGTAAATAAGGTAAAAGAAGACTGGCGACAGCAGAGATCTGCGAAAATAAAAATAAGTATTAAGTTTAGTTTTCATTTTCAAGGTTCTCAATTTTTGTAGCCAAAATTTGACTGTATTTTTAGAGGGTCAAACTCTAAGAAAGTGCACTCTGTGGACAGAGTAATCCTTCAGTTCCTAGTCATGATCATGGTGCTCATGATCTTCCTCATGTTGATCTTCAGTCTCTGAATCTTCATGATCGTGAACATCATCGTCTTTGTGATCATGATCATCTTCGACTTTATGACTTTCGTCTTCTTGACTAGAAGAAGCAGAAAAAGTTCGCTCTTCAACTTGAAGGGGGCTAAAGTTGTCACACTGAGCACCATCAAAATGGTCGATATGAAACAGTTTTAAGATCAAGCGGTTTATTTTATAAAGACTCGAATTGGCATTTGAAGGTATTTTTTTTGTTTTTAGAGTTTCACTCAGTTCAAAAATAAATTCATCCCGATTCAAGTCAAAAAAATCAATTCGTATGGATTGTTTAAGAATTCCTGATTTTTCGTAGTCTTTGAGTTTATTAACATCAAGATTCTCGGAACCAGCATTAGCCTGAAAAGAGAAAAGAGAAGGCTTTGCTCCAGCCACCTGATCATCTATATTATAAAAGGTATTTTCAGAAAGTTTATAGAGATAGAAATCCATAGGTCCATCATTCAGCGCGGCTTTGTGGACTCGATAATCGATTTGCGACCAAATCTGGGAGTTATTATCTATTGCTAAGGCCAGCTGACAGGCCGTTCCCTCAACATCGAACCCAGAAAAAACCAGAGCATTGAGTTTGAAAGAAACCGATTTTTTGTTTTTATCTTCCAAATCTTCATTGCTGGCCTTATTGACAGAAACCAAAGGTGAGGGGGTTTCAGCGCAGGAAACATTGGTTAAGAGACAAATAAAAGCAAGCCAGAGTACAGATAGACGCATATAATACCTCATTAATCGATGATTCAGGCTCTTTGTTATTGCAACTTTTTTGCAATTACAAGCCTTTTTTGCTATAAAAAAGGGATGCGACACGCCTGAGAAAGGATTTATTTTGTTTTTATCGTTGATTTTGACTTTAGCGATCCAATTTTCAAACTCTGAGCCTCTGCGCTTGCGAAGTCTTGAGGACTTTTCAACTCGAGTGATTGATACCGAACAATCTCCCCAACTTTTTATGGTCTTTCAACCCAACTGTCAGGCCTGTGAAAAACAATTTCAAGATCTCAAATGTCTCCCGAAGAAAGTCTCTCTCTGATTTTTTTAGGAGCCTTTGCGGGGGAGGAAAATCTTCGTAAAGAATGGAAAAAATTAAAAGGCCGCTACCGAATTAAAAATAAAGCTTATTTTGCCGATCAAAAAACTCTCCAAGCTCTCAACATCAGAGCCCAACTGACACCGCAACTGATCACGGTCACAAAAAGGCATAAGTCCCATTTTCTGGGACTTCAAAACTGCAAAGATTTTATTTTTTAAGTTTAGGAATTTATTTCGATCTCTCAAACGATTGCCAATATAATTTAACTTTTTTAAGCTTAATTGTCTTTTAACGGTTCAAAATTAGATTTTAAATTCTGCTTAAATTGTAGTTATTTTTAACAAACTCCTTTTTAAAGGTGAGTTTTCATTTGTAAAATCTTGTTGAGCGCCGTTTGAGCTTTTATTCAATGAGCTGGACTTAAACCCAGAGTGGAATACTCCGAAAAAGTCACAATGAAAGCCATTGTGACTCTTCTCTTCTTAGTCTTTGCAGTTGCGGGTTGTGGTCAGTATCGATCAGGGCTTTCATCCCTTGGCTCGCAATCCAGTTTCAGTGATGTCGAAATCCCTGATGACTTCGAGGCACCCGAGGATGAAACTCCGCCACCGATTGACCCTGGTGATCCCGTCGAGCCCTCTGGGCCCCTTATACCGATTCAAATGAAGAATACCTTTGCGATTGAAAGTCAGATTTTTGAACTCGCCCATGATTCGGCCGTTCGTTGGAATGGTTGTGACACCAACAAAACCAGTCGGGGTGGATACAACAGTGACAGCACTTGTGGCCGTGCTTATTTTCATCCCTCTCTGGCTAAGAATCTTAATGAAGCTTTTTTTATTTGTGTCTCGGATGCCGCACAAGCAGCCGGTTATCCTCAACCCTCCAAAATATTTGTTCGCCACGTCGGTACCTATAACGATCGACCAGCGAGAAATTCCAACCGCCTCAGTAACCACGCCTATGCAAGGGCTTGGGATATAACCAATTTCAATCTCTATGATAGTGGTGGTCGTTTGCACCGCGTTTCAACTTACCTGCGAGATTACAAAGGTCAGCAAGCCACTTTTTATGATGAGTTTCGCGACTGCTGGCGTG
>JBGSSY010000200.1:0-3136 GCA_041736775.1 Bdellovibrionales bacterium
AGGGTGGCGCTCTACCAACTGAGCTAAGGCCCTATTAAGAATAGGACATGGTTATAGTGGAAAAGCCCAAGCTTGTCGAGCCCCATGTTTTATTTCCGTAAAATGCCCTAAACTACCGAAAGAACTAGGGTAAAAAGCAACTTAAATTCTCGATCTTTTTCTCGTGCTCGACACAATTCAAAGGCTCGGTATGAAGTCTTACGCCCAAATAATGTTCAAAATCTTTATCAATCAAATTGATAATTGAGAGTCCTAAAACGTATCCCAATTGAGTTTCGACTTCTACTAATCGAATCAAATAAGGAGATTGGTTGAGGTCACCATTGGGAAACATATAAATATAGCGCCCGTATCGATCTTGAGGAGCTTCTTTGTCCAAATAAATATCTGAAAAGCTGGATTGGTCTTCGGCTTCATCCGTTGTTGTTCTAAAAAAACCTTCGCCCCATGAAAGAACCGTGTAGGATTCTGGATCCAACTCTGATACCCGAATCCAATCATAGCCGCTATCTCGACTCACAATTTCTACATTAAAGATCATGCTAGAATCTTTATTATCTAACTTCCAAAGTCCTCTTGAATTGGTCATGGTAACGACATGCTGACTGGAGAGTGGCCAAGGGATTTCCCCACCAAAAGAATAATATTTAAAGCCAGCACTGAATGTGAGAACCGCAGCAAGAACAATGAACAACAACAACCTAAGGCGCATCACAACGTCTCCTCTCTGAATAATGAATCTGTTCCACGAACCTGAATTTTAATATCTTTGGTCATGTAGTAACCATTTTTCGCCAAGAAAATATATTTGGGCTTATTGTAATCAGGCTCAACTAACTTTCTCAATCGTTTGATGGTGACGTAGATTTTATTATCGTGAACGGACGGGTTGTAACTTTGTTTCCAAACAGTTTCGATCAATTCTTCTTTTGAAAAAACTCGTCCAGGATGAGCTAAAAAAAGCTTTAGCATTTCTAAAAGAATGAACTGATTTTTAAAATCGATTTTCCCTTTGGTTTTTTCATAAACCGAGTGAGATTGAACATCATAAGTCATGTCGTAGGGACTTTTGCTCGACTTTTTAACTTCAAGAAGAAGATCGTTAAGTAAAGCCGAAAGTCGTTTCATATTTTTGCCATCTATGGATCGCACTCCCAACTCTAAATAGGTTCGAGCCTTTTCAAGATCGCCGCTTTCTTTATAGGTGAGACCTAATCCGTAAAGCAAAGTAAAGTGGGTATAAAGATCTTTTTCATCTTTCACCATTTCGTAACAATTCCATAATGATTCAATGGCTTGATTGTGTTTTCCCAACTTTCTGTAAATATGCGCGTTCACAATCAGAGAAGTGATTTGAAGTTTAGGAAGAGAAAGGGCATCAAAAAAGATTTGTAAATTATAAATCTCTTTTAGAGCATCGTGCAGACGATCGAGCTGATAATAACTGATCGCAAGTCCTGTTATGGCATAGCAAATATCTGACTTTTGATTGCGATCTAAAGCGAGAGTGAGAGACTTGCGACAAAGTTCTAAAGATTTTTCGTAGTTTCCGTTTTGTGACTCACACAGTGCTAAGGTGTAATAGGTCCTCGGCGTGAGTTCGCCTTTTTCAAGGGCCCACTGATTGAGTTTATTTTTGAGCCCTTCAATTTTGTTGGACTCTTGAAGTTCAGCATAGGCTCTGAGCATGTAGTTGGTGCACTCGAGATAAAGCTCAGTGTCTTTATTTCGGTATCCTTCATGATTGGCTTCGAGCAGTTGAACCGATTCGAGAATGTCTCCACGCTCAAAAAGCATGCGAGCCATTTTTAATGTGTCATCGTATTTGTGAATGTCCATATTCCCCACCCCTGGGTTATTCCACGAGCATAGTCCACGATGTGGGTAAATTTTTCAACTTCTTAAAATCCCTGTCTTACTCAAGGCATCAAGCTCATGAATTTACTCATTTTTATAAAGGGATTTTTTTAATTAGTCTTTGTCGACATCAAAATTTCCATGAAGTGGCTTAAACAGACTCGGCTCCTGCCTCGCCATAATTTCGCCCAAAGGGCGAAAACGCATCCGCTTTATGGAGGTCTGTTTAAGCCACTTCATGGAAATTGTGATGAGATCGAGAACATATTAAAAAATTTAAAAAATAAGCCTAATAACCCACGAAAACGTTTAAAATTTATTGTTATATTATCTTCAACTTTTTTTGAAACATGAATTTTAGTTCGTTTTTTTTCGAAAGGGTTTTCTCTTATTCTGTTCTTTTTCATTTTTGCCCGTTGGTGTGAATTATAAAATTTGAAATGAGAGGGGTTTAGTTGATGGGATTTATTATTATGCCAATTAAAATATTGAGGGGCTTTATATAAAAACCTTTTCCAGCTTATGGGTTCATCACAATTTCGATCCATTGGCTGAAACAGACCTCCATAAAGCGGTTGCGTTTTCGCCCTTTTGGGCGAAATTATGGCGAGGCAGGAGCCGAGTCTGTTTAAGCCAATGGATCGAAATTGTGATGAGAACGAGGACTTACAAAAAAGTTAAAAAAAAGAGCCTCTGTCGATTGTGAACAGCAGGCTCTCAGTTAAACTAAAGATTAATGATAAAGCGAGTGGCCGGTGTATTTAGCTTTTAGGCCAAGGCCTGAGTCGCTGCGTGCTTTAAAGAGCTCTTTAGCATTCTTAATATCGAGTGCATGAATGAGAACTTGATCCACATGATCGACGAGGACAATGGTGAGATCTTTTAAGACTTCCGATGGAATATCTTTAAAATCTTTTTCATTATCTTTTGGAGCGATAATGGTTTTAATTCCACCGCGATGGGCGGCTAAAACTTTTTCTTTCAGTCCACCGATAGCGAGAACACGACCACGAAGAGTAATCTCTCCTGTCATGGCCACTGTTTTTTTCACAGGAATTTTTGTCACTGCTGATACAATACTGGTTGTGATCGCACATCCTGCAGAAGGACCGTCTTTAGGAGTGGCTCCTTCGGGAACGTGGATATGAGTATCTATATTAAAAAAGAAATCTTTATCCAGAGCAAACAGCGGTCCGCGTGAGCGAACATAACTCAAAGCCGCTATACAAGACTCTTTCATCACATCACCCAATTGACCAGTAATGGTGAATTTACCACG
>JBGSSY010000255.1:0-9000 GCA_041736775.1 Bdellovibrionales bacterium
GCACCATTGAAATAAATCAAGCAGCAGAAAGTCCTGAAAATTTCTCTCTCGCTGCTGCAACTGAAGAAGATCGCCATCATCATTTAGAACAGGATCAAACCAATCATCATGTTGCAGGTCCTAAAGGCAATCTCAATCAAAAGAGTAAAGATGAAAAATCAATTGAAGAAATCCAATTGCCAAGCAAAAAAGAGATTCTTGATGTTATTGCTTTGGGAAAAGATTATCCAAGATCAAAATCAATACTGATTGCTAAGATTATAAGCCCTGACCCTTATTCGGAACAAAAAAAAGATGTGGAACCCCATAGCCTGAATGAAATTAAACAACGGCAGCAAGGGGCTCTTAAAGTGATTGCTTTAAGGGTGTTGGTTGAGAAAGAAAAAAATAAAGAAACCCTACTTAAGGATTTGGCAAAAATTAGGGATGAGGCTTCGGACCCCACCCTTAAAGGAATCGCACAAGCGGCTTTAAAATCCGCTGGTCAGAATCGATCTTTTTTTGAAGATTTCCCTAAAGCCGTTAGTCAATCAAGCTTTTAAGTCACCTCACGATTTTACTGCAAAAGCAGAGGCTCTCTGGGAGTGCTGCAAAGAAGAATATCTTTGGCAAGATCCAGTTGGAAGCTTGATACAAAGGGGCGTCCGTAACGTTGATCCAAAGCCAGCTGAGAAGTGAATATTTTGTGGCCCATTTGTTTTTGCGCAAGACATTCATTGATCGCGGCAAATTCATCAGGACGATTTTGCACCCATCTTTTGTTTTCAAACTTAAGAGAGCCAAAAGATTTTTCTTCAGCAGTAACATAGTTGGGATCGTATGGGACTTCTACCCCTTCAGGCGTAAAGTGAAAATCAGGAACTACCCCATACTGCTGAGGGGAGCGGCCGCTGGGAAGGGTGTAGATCGCTGTGGTGCTGCCGAGCATGATGGGTTCATCACCATTCCGTCTCCATTTAGGACGAGCTTGATGGGGAGAGTAAGTTTGAACGGTACCTTTACCAACAGTGCGTGTACCAACAACCCAGCCTCTTTTCATATCTTGGATGCTACCGGCAAAGATCTCTGAAGCGCTGGCGGAGTTTTCATCGACAAGAACAATAATGTTTTTATTATAATGAATGCTTTGAGAAGTTTCATTGTAGAGAGGTCCATCAAGTTCGAAAGTAAATTCTATTTTCGGTTTTGATGGAGAAATGACTCCTTTATTGACCGGAATTTCTCCAATCATAGGAGCATCACTGGCAATAATACTATCAAGCATGCAGGCAACGGCCCTGAGTAAACCACCTGGATTGCCGCGAAGATCAAGAATCATTCCAAGACTGTCAGTGTTTTGGAGGTCTTTAATTTGGAGTTCTAAAAATTCTTCACAAAGATCTTGCCCTTGTGCTTCACTAAAACTTTTAAGGGGTACGTAGAGAGCCTGTATCTCTCCCGCTTGAGGCTTGTGTTCTTTGGCACAGATTTCAGTGATGGGGTCTTGAACTTCAAGACTGACAAAACGAGAGTCTTTTACCCAGTGTGGAAAAACTGTAACAGGGCCTCTTTCGATTTCAAACTTTCTCACTGAATTTTCACAAATACTATGTACTTCTAATTCAACTTTTGTACCCTCTGGCCCCTTAATAGCTGTTGCCGCCTCTGCGGGAGTCAGTTCTTTGGTTGAAACGCCGTTGACTGAAAGAAGAATGTCGCCTTTTTTAATTCCAAAAGCTTCAGCCGGTGAAGTTTCCATCGGTGAAAAAGCAATGGTTTGATTAAATTCTGAAGATTCATCGATTATTTTTGAAATATAGGCTCCAATACCAAAATAATTTGTGGGTTTTGGAATTTGTTCTTCTTTGGGGATAAAAGCCATACGGGGATCGTAAATTTCTCTTAAAAAAGTCCCATAAGCCGATCCTGCTGCGGCGGGAAGTGCATCAGGTGAAACTTCGGCTTCGGCGATTTCACGAGCTGTTTTAAAAATTTGTTTAAAAGAATCGGAAAGACCTAACTGATAAGCTTTATGAAAGCTTTCTCTTTCAAGGTCTTCACTGGCATAGATTTCGTCCACGTCAGTGAATTTAATAGAGAGATCAACCTCTTTGATTTCTAAGATTTTCAGTGCTTCGTTAAAAACAACTTCTTTTGGCTTTGTTTCGATGGACCCTAGAAGAGTGTTAAGAGCTCTGAGACAAGCCGTATAAGCTCGTTCGCTGGCCAAGCATTGTTCTTCACCAAAATCGGCTTCGTCGTAGAGACGATCGAGACTGTAACCCGTTTTCTGCCAAGAGACTTTAGAGGAATCTTCTTGTGCTAAGGTAAAATTGAACGAAAATAAGACGACGAAAGATAATAAAACACCCATGTGACTCCCAATGACCCGTATATTTTGACGACCCCAACAGGATGATTGGGCAAAAAAACCAAGCCAATAACCCCTTGCCTTCAAAAAGCCAACTTAACATCTTGGTTCGTATTTTTTAATAGCCCCTGCAAATTATACAGAAAAGTCGATAGTTTATGGCATTAAGCTCTGTTTCGACCTTACCTTTTGCTTTTTTCTACCTTATTGCCAGTCTGTGGATCATTAAAGAGAGCAGACTCTATAGGTCAAAATGCGGTTGAAGCCAGAGGAGGCTGTTGTCACAACAGTTCAATGATCCAGAGATTGGTAACAAATTTAGGTATTTAGAAGTTGAAAGGGTTTAAAGGAGGAACTTATTTTTTATGGGCAATCAGAAAGAAACGATCCTTAAGAAGGGGGCTTTTTTGATCAAAAGGGATAAAGTCTCCATCGTCAGGGGCCATAAAAAGTTCGTAATCTCCGGCGAGGAAGGGCGATATAACTTCTTCAACACTCCCGCCAAAGCGACCTATTCTCTCTGGGCCATGGACTTCGATAAACCAATCGGTCGGGCCTTGTAGAGCGTTTTTAGCGCCTTTTAAGGCATGGGATTCAAAACCTTCTATATCCATAAAAATCACGTCAGGAGTGAAATGGTCTTTGATTAAATCATCAATTGAAAAAGCTAAAACAGATGTAGAAAGGCTGGTGGTTTTTTTGTTTTTGACCGCGCCATTAAAGTCGTCGCTAAAATCAATGGTTCCGGCTTTTTCCGCCACAGCCCCATGAATCAGTGTCAATTGCTTAAGGTGGTTGAGTTCCTTATTTTTTTCACCGACTCTATGATTGTGTTTATTCGCTTCAACGGCCAAAACATGTCCCTGGGGACCCACTTCTTTCGCGATCACCATGGCTACCACCGACTGATGGGCGCCAAGATCAAAAACTTTTGCGCCTGTTTTAAGTCGATAACTTTTTAAAAAGTCGATCTCTTTGAGATTCTTCCAATCCTGGCTATACCAACCAGAGGCGAGTGGATCCTCTAAGGAGACTGATAGCTTGTGACCGCAGTAAACTCCCGATCGAATTTTGTTTTGAAAAGAGTTTTTGTTTTGTTGAATTCTTTGAGATCTTAAAAAAGCCCATACCGGTTGTGGCAGTACCTTTTTGGCAATGGCTTTAAGCATAGATATCCTTGGTGTTGACTCACTCTTAATGGTTTTTTATTTCTAACTGGGCCGTGACAGGGCAATGATCAGAAAAATATTTTCTAAAATTAGGATAGGGTACAAATTTTTCCCGCAAATCAATTTGATTTTGGCAGGACTGGTAACCTTTAACGGCCATTTTTTTTATGCTATCAGAGCTGATCACAATGTGATCATAGGTTTTCGCCCACTCACCGCTACTATAGGTTTTTATCTCTTTATTGATCGAGACAAAAGCGCGCTCGGGAGTGGATAGAAGGGACTCAAAAACTTCGATATCATCTTTGTCGAGACCGCTTTGTTGTTTGCTGTAGCTATTGAAATCCCCGAGAACGATTGTTGGAAGAGGCTGATCTTGTTGGGCGAGATTGGTTTTTATATGTTGAAATTGCTCAATCCTTTTTTCACTCTTCGGACCAGCAGCAAGATGAACGCCAAGGACTTGCAGAAAACAGGGGCCTGATAAATGACATATTTTACTTTGAAGGGCCGGACGAAGACCTCCATGGCCTAAATCCACTTCACTAATAATGTGATCTTCATCATATTTTTCAGCTCGATATTTGTTTTTATCAAAACAAAGAACAATATGTTGATGACGACTCCAGCCACCCTCATAACTCACGCAAGAAAATCGATCTTTGAGGGTTTCAGAAAGAACATCTGTTTTGACCACTTCGGTGAATAAATAAATTTCTGTATCAGGGAGTTCTTCGCTCAGAAAACGCTTGATCAGTTCTTGGCGAAATTCCTGCTCGGGAGTGTTCCACATTGCACCACCCAGGCCGAACCACTTTAAATTAAAGGTTGTTACGGAAAGAGTTTGTGTTCTGGGTGAAGAAATAACTTCTGAGTGAGCGAGAGAAGTCATAAAATAAACAAATAAAATAAGAAATGTTTTCAAGTGAAATCTCCCCATAGAATTAATGAAAACACGAGACGTTCATCTTGTCGAAGTAAAATAGCTTTATTAACAAGACTCTGATTTAACTGATTTTGTAAGGTGAAAGAGGTCTAGGTACACTGTTAAAAATGCTGATAAATTAAACAAATTGACCTCAGATTTTTAAGAAACTGACTTGGGCTGTAATTTCAATGATGATCTCAGATGAAAAAAATATTTAAAAAGGAGCGGGATTTTTTTGTCCAATGGGACGTAGAAAGTTTCTTTGATAGGAGGGCGGAAGGGTTTGACGAATTGTAAATTCACCTTCAAGCAGGGCCATGGGCACCTTGACTTCTATACCTGAACGGCCCCAGCCTAAGGCGGGAAAAACTTCATCTTTAAAAAAGACATGCAGTTCGTATTGATCCTTCAGTTTAATAAGTAGAGCCTGCAATGTTTCAGGGGATAGTTCACCCTGTCGAATCAAAGCACTCTTTAATCCACTGATCAAAAGCGGCTCCATATCTTTCCATAAAAGATCGTATTCAGAGAGAGCTTCTCGCAATTCAATCAGAGTCTCTTTCATCCGTGGGTCATCAGTAAAATCTTTGGGGCCCCCCTGATAGGTGAGGCCCTCTTTGATGGATTCAACAATTGTCTGTGTTGAGGTCTTCAGCCCCAATGAGTCAATAAGGTTTTTCTTTAAATCTATTGTATACATGATGTGAGGAGAGGCCCACAGGCCTTCTAGCTCAGCGGAGCGCAAGATAATACTATTTGTGCCATAATTTTGCCGGGGACTTCTTTCTGGTGGTTCATGGGCTTTGTGGTAAGGTTCGGCGAGAAAGAATAAATTATCTCCGGTCCCCAAATACTCTGAATTAAAACGATTGGTATTTAGGCTTGCTTGCCCTAATTGGAGTCGATGAAGCTGCGTTGAGCTGAGCAAGGAGGTTTTATCATTGGGACCAAACTGAACATGGGTATGATGAATCAATTGAAACGAAACATTCTCGCAAAAATTTTCAATTTGACGTAGGGTTTCTGGAGCGATTGAAGTTGACGGTCGTAATCGGTTGAGGAGAGCTTTTTGCCGAAGTTGACTTAATTCTTTCAATTGGCTCCATTGCTGAATTTCAAGACCACTGCGGAATTGCCACTGTTCCATCAGACTTCGTTCTCGAAGTCCATTATGGGTAATGTCTATCCAAAGTTTGGCGGTGTAATTTTGAAAAGTGCGATTGAGTTCAGCACGCAGAGAGGAAATATCATCAATAGCTTGTTCTTTGACCTTGGAAGTTAAACGACCATTTAAAATTTCAGATGAGATCAAAGGGCTTTGGTTCTCAATAAGATGGTTAATGAAAAAAGCCCAGTCGTTTTTACTATAGTGCTGAACATAACGATCCAATCCCTTTGAGACTTCTTGTGTGGGTACTGGGTTTGAATCTGTGGGCTTGAAATGAGAATCTGCTAAAAAGGATTGGGAAAAGACTCTTGCGCAGGAATTAAAGATTAAATTCTTTTGTGGTGAAGCTTGAGTCGTTGAAGGGTTTAAAAAATAAAAAAATATAAAAAATCCTAATAAAGAGAGATTCAAGGAGTATTTTAGTATGAATGATCGACTTTTATTCAAGAACATGATGTTTAAGTGGACCTTTTTCTCTTGAAGAGAATCATGAGGGTTTTGAGAGCCAAACTTACGCTATTATTCCGAAAAATGAAACCAAGTTTGAAAAAAACACATGACGTATCTTTAGATTCACTGTCGATAGAATTGACAGTTTTTAAAACAGCAATCAATTTAACTTCTAAGGATTAATCAACTGATCCTCTAGGGATCAATCAATTCGAAGTTGGATAGAAACGGGCCAGTCTGCTCGAGATTAGACCTGTCGTATAAAAAACTATAAATAACGGCTGAACAGGTCAGACATTTTTTGAATATGAGTGGAGAGCCTAAATTTTTCAATATCCTTCAAAGCCTGCAGTTCCATCTCTTTTTTAAGGGAAGGGTGGTCAATGAGGAATTCAATGTTATCCACTCTCTCTGAGAGGCTCTTTGGTGAGTGTAAAAGGCCGTTTTTTTTAGGTTCAATGATCTCAAGGGGACCGCCTTCTGCAGAGGCTGTCACCACCACACCGTGAATCATGGCTTCGATGATAATTCGCCCAAAGGGCTCAGGCTCAATCGAGCTATGGCAAAGAACATCGCAAACTGTGAAAATCGGAGAAAGGTTTTTTTGAAAAGGAATAAACCGGAGATGGTTTTCAAGCCCCAAATCCTTGGCTAGATTTTTTAAAGAAGCCAATTCCCCTTTGTCTCCACTGGTGTCATAAATTTCACTACCGACCACCAAAAAAAAGAGATCCTGCCTTTTGGCGACCAAGAGGGAAGCGGCTTTGATAAATTCTCTTTGCCCCTTCCAACGGGCCAGTGCGCCGATAACAGCAACGATTTTTTTGTTCTTTGGTAGATCCCACTTTAAATAAATATTTTCCAATTCTTGAGTGGGAGTTTCTGATTTGTGATCAAGCTGAAAGCCATTGTAAATAATCTCAGCCTCTTCAAAACCTAAAGATTTGTGAGTGGACTTCGAATTAACTACAAAGTGAACTTTTGAATTCATTCTTAATAATTTAAAAATGAATTTAAGTAGGGGGTGTTTGACAAAATCCCTTAGGTGAAGAATTTGATGGACATCAGTGGTCAACAGCAAGCTCATGCCGATGATCAGATGAAATTTCATGCCGGTGGTATGAATCACCCTTAATTTATTTTCCTTGATAAATTTTTGTGTTTTCCAAATCAGTGGGAAAAAATAAACCAATAGAAGGGGAGCCGTAACAAGGAGTTGCAAGGGATGTTTTCTTGAGAGATTCATGAGCCAAGTCGGCAGATTGAAAACTTTAATTTCAATCGAACAAGCTTTTATCTCGTCGACGAGAGGGCCCGAATCATGAGTTGGTATAAAACAGAGGTTGGGTTGTATTTTTCTATATTCTCTTAAAAAATCCAAAAGACTTTTTTCAGCACCACCTAATTGTGTGGAAATAGAAAAAAAACCGATCATGATAGTCCTAATATTTGGATCATTTTTGTAAATGAATGATCCCAAGTGCGGTGATTAAGGGTTTCAAGGTAAGCTTTTTCACCAACCTTTTTAAGTAGGACTGGATCTGAAAGAAGTTCTTTAAGTTTTGCCGCAATTTTCTCTGGATGAAGAGGATCAACAAGCCATCCGGTTTGACCTTCTAGAATCGCCTCTGGGATACCGCCACTGTTCCCGCCAAGACTGGGAAGTTTAAAAAGGGCGGCCTCCAAAAAGACCAGACCAAATCCTTCGACCCAATGTTTGTGTTCTCTTGAAAGAAGGATAAAAAGATCTTGTTCAGAGTAAAGTTTAGATATTTGATCTTCCTCAAGAGCTCCTATAAATTCAACGAAGTCTCTTAACTTAAGCTCATCAACCAACTTTTCTAGCCGATCTCTGTCAGGTCCATCTCCGGCAATCGTATATTTTAAATCAGGAAATTGGGCGATGATTTTTGGTAGGGCTGTTAAAACAGAATCAATTCCTTTGTGGGTTTGAAGTCGACAAAGAGTGAGTAAGCGAGGATAGGTTTTAGGAGGAATCATTTTTAAATCAAGCTTAAACCGAGTCGGATTAACCCCATTGTGAACAACATAAGCCGAATTGAGGTTGTTTAATATGACTTTTGTTTCTAAAATTTTTTTTGAGTATTGGCTTACACAGATCAGACGATGGGCATTGATCAGGGTCTTATTTTTTAAAAAGGCAAACTTTGTCCTTAAACGGTGCTTGAAGCTGTGTTTTGATTCTAGAATTTCCATGCCATGAACAGTTATTGAATAAGGTATTTTTTTTCGCAGAATTTTAAGGGCAATAAAGGTAGCAAATCCTCCCGGGAGCCAGAGAGTATTTATAATATAATCGGGTTTTTCGTTTTTTATAATCTTCAGAAGCTCTCGAACCAAAGAGGGAACACTCAGTAGTCCACCCTTTGAAAGCTTTACTCCTGTGACTTGAGAATGGGGAAATGATTTTAAACTTTTTTGGGGAATGACAAAATGACAAGAAAATCGAGACTTTCTGAGAAATTCCATGAGTTCAAAGGAGTAAGTTGCGACTCCACCTCGCTGAGGAGGGAAATCAGTAGCGATCACTAAGATTTTTGCGGCCAAATTAACATTAGACTTTGGTCGAAATCGTTCTCGACTTTCTAGCCTCTCCTTAGGGTAAAACTCAAATAATTAAGGTAATTATGTCAATATAGGGGTGTGAGGTCAAACGACTCAGGACTCAAAGTCCTTTCTTTGCTTTTTTTTTCGATGTGCTTCGTAATAGGTCTCTATTTTGAATCTTTAGATTTTAAAATTTTTGCCTTTTCTGGTCTTCTCTTCGCCAGTGCTTTAATTCTTTTTTCACCCCTAAAGACATCACTATTTATTTTGTTTTTATATATAGGGCTTGAAGGATTTTTTAAAGTTGTCAGCAACTACCATCCAGTCATTCATGTTGCCTCAGATATTTTAGTTCTTTTTTTAATTT
>JBGSSY010000267.1:0-2288 GCA_041736775.1 Bdellovibrionales bacterium
TTTACAAGCGCTGATGAAACATCTTGTACCGGGCGGACGCTTAGTGGTGATTAGCTTTCACTCCCTCGAAGATCGAGTTGTGAAACAAGTCTTTAAACAGAGTGAGATTGGGCACGTGGTGAATAAAAAAGTCGTTAAACCCACTCGAGCTGAAGAAGTTGAAAATAAAAGATCAAGAAGTGCAAAGCTGAGAGCTTTTGAAAGAATGCTCGAAGAAAGCATCAACGCAGAATTTAAATCTTAAGGAGCCAATTATGAGCCAGAACCAAGTTAAAACTATGAAGCCTTTCCTGAGTATTTTTCTTGTGATGTTATTTCTGTTTGGACTCGCATTTATTAAGATGGAAATCCGACGAATGAGTTACTCATTTGTTAAACTCGCCCAAAAAGAAAAACAGTTACGCAATCAAGAGCGTGAAAAGTCGATTGTTTTAGCCAAAATGACCGGCCCTGAACGGGTTCAGCTCGTTGCCTCTGAAAAATTGCCGATGAAACGAGCGGCCCAAGGACAAATCATTCAAATGACGGGCGACGGAATCGCTTTTATCCAGTAATTCTTCAAAGGCTGAATGAGGGGCAGACTAAAGTCAGGGTGACTTATTCAGACTTTTCTTTTTTTCTTTCTACTTTCACGGTAAGCAGAAATCAGCAACTTATGTTCAGAGCGCCAGATAAAAAAACGATTAATAACTCAGACTCCTCAATGTGGGTTTTTGAATTGATTTTTATTCGCAGTTTACACATCAAATTCCCTCCCTCATACTAGTATTAACAAAAGGATTTGTTGTGATCAAAAGTCGAATTTTTATTGTTCTGTTTTTTGTGGCTACTCTTTGGAGTTTAATGATTTTGCGCGGAGCCTATCTTCAGCTCTTACCAAATGCCCAATTTGAACGAATTAAAAATCGTCAGTTTAACAAAGTGGTTAAGCTCAGTGCCCGAAGGGGAGATATTCTCGATCGTAATGGTAAAGAATTGGCTGTCTCTGTCACCACTCAGTCCCTTTTTGCTGACCCTTCATTGATCAAAGATCCCTACTCTGTAGCGAAACGAGTTTCTTCTTATTTGAGAATTCCTTTTCAGGGTGTTCATAAAAAACTGAGGAATAAAAAAAGTCGATTCGTTTGGATCCAGCGTCGTCTCGATCAAAAACAATATGAAAAAATTATGTCATGGAAAATCAGAGGTCTTGCTTTTAAAGAAGAGTACAAAAGAGTTTACCCTAACAAAACATTGGCCTCTCCCGTTCTTGGATTTGTCGGAAAAGAGCAACAAGGCTTGGCTGGCTTAGAACTCTTGTATGAAAAAACTCTCAGTGGTTCTGGACAAGATTTTACGGTGCAAAGAGATGCGCGAGGGCGCCCTCTTTTACAAGACGGTCGTTTGTTTGCCACTCCGCCCGAAGGTTCAGATGTTTTTTTAACACTTGATAAAGACCTGCAATATTGGGTGGAGCTTCAACTTCAGAATGTAGTCAAAGACAACGAAGCCGAGTCGGCTTGGGCTGTTGTTCTCAATCCGGAAAATTCAGAAGTTCTTGCCATGGCCTCTTACCCCAGTTTCGATGCTAATTTTGCGACCCAGGCTCCCTCGAATAATAGAAGAAATCGCCCCATTCAAGACAGTTATGAAACGGGTTCAGTGATGAAAGCTATTTCTATTGGTGGTGCTCTTGATCATGGCGTGGTGGAGCCTAACACAAAGATCAATACTGAAAATGGGGTGTTTCGTATTGGTCGAAGAACCATTACCGAGGCCGAAAAGGATCACTCTTACCCAGAACTCACTGTGAGTGAGATTCTCACTTATTCATCGAATGTGGGGACATCAAAAATTGCTTTGATGATGAAAGATAAAATGCTTCATCAAACTCTTATCGATTTTGGTTTTGCACAAAAAACCGGAATCACATTGCCCGGAGAGTCCCATGGACTTCTTTCCCGCCCCCCTTGGCGCGATCATCTTACGGCTAATATTTCTTTTGGTCATGGAATTGCTGTCACCGCTTTGCAAACAGCCAATGCCTATGCCGCTATTGCCAATGGCGGTGAACTCAATCAACCCTACATTATTAAAGAGATTCGAGATTTGGAGAATGGTCACATCGTTCGTACCGAGAAGAAAACTTTACGCCGTGTTCTGACCACAAAAAATTCTCACCTCCTTAAAATGATGTTGTCCTCAGTGGTGGCCGAAGGGGGATCGGGTCACCGCGCACGTATTGATGGTTTTCCGATTGCTGGTAAAACCGGTACGGCTCAAAAGGTCAATCCCGATGGCCGTGGTTA
>JBGSSY010000173.1:0-3069 GCA_041736775.1 Bdellovibrionales bacterium
TTCATGTCATCAATCAGTTTATAAACAACCGAGTAGGTTTTGATATCAATATGTTTTTCTTTTGCTAAGATGCGAGCCGCATTGTCGGGGCGGGTATTAAAACCAATAATTAATCCCCCTGCCGTTCCAGCGAGTAAAACATCTGATGCACTTATTCCACCAACAGCTTGGTGAATAATTTTAATCTTCACCTCGGGAGTCGAAAGTTTATCAAACATAGAACGAATCGCTTCGCCAGTACCAGCCACATCCGTTTTTAGAACGAGTGCCAATTCTTTGAGATCGCCTGATTTAATTTTAGAGAATAGGTCTTCAAGATTCACGGGAGCGGCTGAAAGAGCTTCTCTTTCTTGACGTTTCACAGTGGCTCTTTGGGCGGCAATCACTTCAGCTGTTTTTTCATCTTTACAGGCATCAAAAGTATCTCCGGCCAAAGGACTACTGGGAAGTCCAATAACTTCAACCGGGTGACTGGGACCCGCTTCATCCACTTTTTTACCGGTTTCATCAAAAAGCTGTCGAACACGACAAGCAATCTCACCAATGACCACAGCTTGACCGGCTTTTAAAGTTCCGTCTCTCACGAGAAGTGTAGCGACGTTTCCTTTGCCTTTTTCCACACGACTTTCAACCACAATTCCCGTGGCTGAACGTTTTGGATTGGCTTTAAGTTCTAACACTTCGGCAAGAACACTGATTTGATCCAGTAAATTATCTATGCCTTCACCCTTGAGTGCAGAAACTGGAACAAAGATGGTTGAACCACCCCAGTCCTCAGGAAGGAGATCATGATCAGCTAACTGTTGTTTCACACGGTCAGGATTGGCACCGGGTTTATCCATTTTATTGACGGCAACGATGATGGGAACACCCGCTAATTTGGCGTGATTAATCGCCTCAATGGTTTGTGGCATGACACCATCATCAGCGGCGACAACCAATATAACGATATCCGTTGAATTAGCACCTCGGGCTCTCATTGCAGTGAAAGCTTCGTGGCCGGGAGTATCGAGGAAGGTACACTCACCCACTGATGTTTTTACTCGATAAGCACCGAGATGTTGAGTGATACCACCGGCTTCGCCAGCAGCCACTCTGGCTTTTCGAATGTAATCAAGAAGGGTTGTTTTACCGTGATCGACGTGACCCATAACAGTAACAATCGGTGTGCGAGATACTTTTTCAGCATCAAGGTCACCAAAGGCAGCAAGTCCAACCATTTCAACATCACTTTTGAGAACATTCTCAGCCTCAAAATTAAATTCAGGAACAATCAATGAGATGGTGTCAAAATCCAGTTCAGTATTAATATTGGCCATCACTCCACTTTTCATCAAAGCTTTGATGAGTTGCGGTGACTTCATGCTCATCGCATCAGCGAGGTCAGCCAACTTCATAGTGCCATGAACTTTTACAACCCTTTTATGGGCCGAAGGCATGGTCAACTCAGTCTTTTTGTACTGAGCACCAGCGATGGCAATTTTTTTCTTTTTCGGTTGGAACACCACTTCTCTCTTTCTGAAATCAGAGGACACAAATACGGGCGGCTCGGCATCGATATCTTTTTTAGATGGTCCAGGAACAGGGACCACTTTTTTAGTGCGTTTATCTTTATCTTTTTTGTGGCCAAAACGATCAAACTCATCGGCGGCTGGAACTTCAACCGGAGCCTCAGTGGCAGCAATAAAACCCGTGCGAATATTACGAGTGCTGGTTCGTTGCGGTCGATTAGCAGCCGGTTGTCTTTCAACCTTTGTCAGATCCATTCGTCCCACAATATTGCGACGAGGTTGTTCTGATTTAACTCCACTCACCGGTCCACCCTGAGTCATTAGGACTTCACGTTTACGAGCCGTTGGAGCCGGAGCATCAACCGCGACCTCGGGTGCTTTTTTCATTTCAACTTCAGCGGCGACTTGTGTGGGTGTCTCAGGTGCAGTGGTAACATCAGCGACAACTTCATCCTGTGATTCAATTTCTAGCAATTCAGCAGCGGCTGCTGCCGCGGCGGCCGCTTCAAGGGCTGCCGCTTCCATTTCTTCGAGTTCTGATTTTTTACGTCGGATGACGGTGGACTGTTTTACGCTTGAGGCTTTTTTTCGAGTGGGTTTTGCCACTTCAGCCACTTCAGTTTCAACGGCCGCTTTTTTGGTCACTTTTTTAGCCACTTTAGGTATGGCTTCTTTGGGCGGAGCAGCCACTTTTTTGGCAGCCACTTTTTTCTTAGTGACTTTCTTTTTTGTTTTTTGACTGCCCGATTCTTCTTCGAGTCTTAGTCGAATCTGATCAATCATTTCTGGACTCAACTCAGCCATATGGCTTCTGATTGGAATATCCCATTTACGGATTTTGTCCATAAGGGCGAGAGTTTCGATTCCAATTTCTTTTGCAAATTCAAAAACCTTAGGTTGGTTCAAGTCATTCTCCTCTTTCTTTAAAAAAAATCTCTACTGAGAAGTTAATGATCAGGTTCATGACTCCTGATCAGCCTCTGTGTTGGTTGAAGAATTTTCTGTCAATGCTGCACTCATTTTTTCATCAGCGGCTAGTTGAGCCATCTGTTCTTTTAATTTTTGATCAGCCTGGGATTTAGCATCTGATCCGGTATGGCTTGCCACCATTTCTTGAACAGGGGCCTTAGGAACTTCAAGACCCTCATCTTCGTATTTTTTAACAAGCGTTTGCGCTTCAAGCACAAGAGCTTGGGCTTTTTCTTTATCAGCGTATCCTGGGATCGCCATAACATCTTCAATCTCAGCAGTAGCGAGAGATTGAAAAGAGCCAAAACCACTTTGAAAAATATTTTGGGCCATAGTTTCACTCATGCCTGGGATGAGCATTAAGTTGAAAATAGATTCTGCCGTACGAGCAGCCGCATTACTTTCAGACATAATATCAATTTTCCAGCCGGTGAGTTTAGCTGCTAAACGAACGTTCACGCCACGCTTACCAATGGCCAAGCTCAACTGACTGTCAGGAACAACGATTTCCATTTCTTTATTGGCTTCATCCAGAAAGACGCGAGAGATTTCAGCGGGCGCTAAAGCATTACAAGCAAAACGAGTGATG
>JBGSSY010000290.1:0-13734 GCA_041736775.1 Bdellovibrionales bacterium
TCAGGAGAAAGCCGTGCTAAACAAGAAAAATAATTTGCTGGTACTAAAAACGGGGTAAAGGTCAACTTCTACTGCCGTAGCGATACCAGCACTGCATCATTTTTAGCGGTGTTTTTACCATAATAAGAGAATTCAGAAAAACGATGGGGGACTTGTTTGCCACTGATTTTTACTAATACTCAATTGAGTTAAATTGAGAGTTCTCGAATTAAATCAAAAATTTGAGTTTTGAGAATAATTGAATTAACTGGAAAGCTTAATTTGAGAGTTGATTAATTAATTGGAGAGCAAGAGTTGAGAGTTGTTGAATCAACTGGAAAAGCTTGTCTTGAGAGTTGATGAATCAACTGGAGAGTTGGATGAGTTGGGTCAGAGTTTTCTCAATGGCTTTTAAAAACCCTTCATTGATCAAAGAGCCATGAATGATGACCAGGCCTCTTAGCTTTTCGATTTCACTCGTACTTGTTGGTGGAGTATTAAATGAATGAGACCAGCGACAAGGGCTTGTGGCTTCTAGGAGTTGACTTGAACCCGCAGCTTTTATGGGAATGTTTAAGCTTTGTGAGAGTAGCTCAATAAAGGCTGAACCGTCCCCTTCATTAACGACAATGGCAGACCGATCATAAAGACGATGAGTGCCGTTTGTGAACCAAGGTGTAATACCCGCGGGTAAGTTATTCTCAAAATGAAGGATGGCCTCTTGATAAGTAGGTTCAACTTTTTGAAGTTCTTGGGTGATTTTTTGGAGATCGAGGTCGAGATTCCAGCCGAGGTTTTCAGCCATCATCGGTTGGACCACCGATTTTTCTCCGGTAAATACTAAGGTATAATCTTCGCTGAGGTTTGCCACGATCACATCAAGATCAGAAAGTTTTTGGACAAAGTTTTTGTTAAAGCGAAACAAATGGTGAGCGAGGTGAATTTTATAAATGCGAGTGGGTGCTAAAATTTTTAGGATTTCTATATTATCAAAGAGTTGTGCAGTCACAGCATCATCAAGATCATGAACATAGGCAAGAACCTGTTTTTCTTCTTGGGGAAGATCGTCCTCTAAATTCTTTTTGAAACGGACTCCGAGACGGGAGAGTTCAAACTCAACTGATTTTCCATGATCGCCTAAACCCAATTGCACAATCATCTTTTTTTTGTGACCCAAACGCAGGTGGAGTCCCATGGAAATATCAAGAAGGGCCGTTTTGCTGTTGGGATAAATATAAACTTTAGATTCACATCCCAGAAGATTTTGAACAGATTCATTGAGTTTTCGCCAAATATAAGCTGGCTCTGAATTAATTCGCATGAATTATTCTAACCCTATTAAAAGAAAAAAACCAAGAAGAACAAAAGGGGATCTATTCTCTGATCTCTAACGGATGATGTTCAAATTCAGATTATTGACTCAATTTCCAGCTGATCAATTCAGAGTCTGATCAACTCGATTTAGTTTTATTGGCTTCTTTATATCCCAAGCTGGTGACGTTCTTTGTCGTCAACCACAGAGGGGATCCCTTGGCCAGAATTAAGATTGGGGCGGTAGGCGAGTTGTTTGATGTCGTAAACAAAGTTGTCGCCATTGACTCCTGGGGTTTGCCATTCTGGACCCATGCGAATGGCATCCACGGGACAAGCCTCTTCACAATAACCGCAGAATACACAACGGAGCATGTCGATCTCATAATTGATCGGATACTTCTCGACGGTGGGATCTTCATCCTCTGAGGCGACAATGGTTATGCAATCGGCCGGACAGGCTGTCGCGCAAAGCATACAAGCCGTACAACGGATTTCTCCATCAGCTTTCACTGTTAGAACATGGTTTCCCTTAAAGCGGGGTGAGTACTCATACTTTTCTTCTGGGTAGTTGAGAGTGGCCATTTTCTTTTTATTAAAGAGGTTTTTGAGCATCACTTTAAAAGTAAAGAGCATGCCAGAGAGAATGCCTGGGAGATACCAGACTCGACTGATCTTAGGCGGTTGTACACGAATAATACTCATAACTGACCTCGCAAATGGACAAACTCATTTTGAACACGAGCCACTTCATTAACACTGTCAAGATGAACCGGTTGGCCATCGAGAATGCGAGCCATTTCGCTCAGTGAAAGGGCCTGTTCAACAAAAAGATCAACCTTTTCAAAACGCTGTTCTCGTCCTTCAAAATTAATGAAAGTCCCCGATTTTTCAGCAAAGGTTTTAACGGGAATAAAATAAGAATTATGCCCCATGTTTTCCACTTCCGGCAGAAGGCCAGCAGAAAGCCAAACCACATTTTGGGCTTTATTAAAGCTTAAAGCTTTTTGATGAATATCATCATAAACCCACTGATTTTCAGGGGAAGCCACAATCACATAGTCAAAGCTTGAAAAGTCTGAAAATTCTTTTTTGGCAGTCACATTGTGTTTGAGAAGAACCTTCTTTAAACCTTGGGTATTGGGGTTTTTATCGCCACGGATGAGGAGACCATCAAATTCATCGGCTTTTTCGGGATGATTCTGCCAATGATAGATACTGTCTTTACAAAAATGGGAAACCCAGTAGGTCAACAAGGTATCGTACTCTTCCACTGTATATTGACCGGTTAAGACCAAAGCCAATTTTTTGGTTTTATCAATTTTTGCTTTTAGCTCTTGCAACATTTCAACCGTTGGTCGGTAATCACTTTGACCTTTGCTCACGAACTTCGCTTCGATCAAACGATTTTGTTTTTTAAGCGCTTTTTTATGATCTCGCTCACCGACAAATTCAGTGACAGTCACATTGGTTGATTTATAAATCTCTCGACCGTGATCGCACATCCAGTAGCCATTGACTTCGGAGTGGCGTGGTTTGACCCGCCAGAGACCTTCTTTGTTGTGATAAACGTCAACAGAACATCCGGTTGAACAGCCGGTACAGATCGATGGTTTATCGGAGAGAAACCAGACCCGCTGACGAAAACGAAAGTCTTTTGAAGTCAGTGCACCCACAGGACAAATATCCACTGTATTTACGGCATAAGGATTATTCAGCGGTCGACCATCAAAAGTTCCGATCTCCGAGTGATCACCTCGATTAAAAATTCCAAGCTCATTGGTCTTTGAGACCTCTTCGGTGAAACGAACACAGCGAGAACAAAGGATACAGCGTTCAGAATCCAGAACAATTTTTTCGCCTAAATCCACCACTTTATTTTTCTTTACTTTTTCTTGACCCATTTCAGAGTCATAGCGACCAAATTTCATGTACTGGTCTTGTAAGCCGCACTCACCCGCTTGATCGCAGATAGGACAATCCAGAGGGTGATTAATGAGATGAAAATCAAGACCCCATTTAACGGCATCTTTAACGAGCTCTGATTGATTACTAATCACCATTCCTTCAAGAACAGCGGTGTTACAAGCAATTTGCAAACGAGGATTGCCTTGAATTTCAACCATGCAGAGGCGACAAACACCAGCCACACTGAGCCCGGGGTGCCAACAGTAGTGAGCAATATCTTGCTCAACCATTTTAAAGGCTTCAATAATTGAGGTCCCTGGAGGGACTTCGACCGGCTGACCGTTAATGGTGCATTTGACCATGGGACTTTCCTTTTATTTTTGAGTATCCTTCACGAATATAAAATTCAAACTCATCACGAAACTTTGGCACAATTCCAAGAACCGGTAGTGCAGCGGCATCAGAAAGGGCACAAATCGTTTTGCCTTTCATTTTGTTAGCGACTTCACAAAGCAGATCAATGTCTTTTAACTGAGCTTTGCCTTCAAAGATTCCGTTCACAAGTTTGGATAACCAACCTGTTCCCTCACGACAAGGAGTACACTGACCGCAAGATTCGTGGTGATAAAAATGAGAGATGACTTTGAGCATATCCACCATGCAGCGAGTTTCATCCATAATAACAATGGAACCTGAACCTAGCATCGTTCCCATTTGGGCTAAACATTCGTAATCAAGAGTGGCTTTTTCAACTTCGGCTGCGTTAAGGATGGGAGCTGAAGTTCCACCGGGAATAACGGCTTTTAGTTTTTTGCCGTTTTTCATTCCGCCACATTCATTGTTGATCAGATCAATCATTTTGTAGCCCAGAGGTAATTCATAATTTCCAGGTTTGTTAACATCGCCAGCGACAGAAAACAGTTTTGTGCCGGGTGATTTTTCAGAACCATATTTTTTATAGGCGGCAGCTCCGTCGCGAATAATGTATTTTACGGCCGCTAAAGTTTCGACGTTATTAACAATCGTTGGTTTTTTAAGATAACCTTGAACCGCTGGAAAGGGCGGCTTGAGTTTTGGTTGTCCTTTGAGTCCTTCAAGGGAAGAGATCATTCCAGTTTCTTCTCCACAAATGTAAGCTCCGGCACCGAGATAAATATCCATGTCATGGGTAAAACCAGTGCCCATAATATTTTTACCCAGAAAACCCGCTTCATAGGCCTCATCAATCGCTTTTTTGACCACTTTAGCCGCATAAACATACTCACCTCGAATATAAATATAAGACTTTGGAGAGTTGATGGCGAAAGCTGAAATAATCATTCCTTCGATCAACTGATGGGGAGCCCGCTCCATCATCATGCGGTCTTTAAAAGTACAGGGTTCTCCCTCATCGGCATTGCAAAGTAGGTAACGAGTTTCACCGTTGTTCGGTAAAAAACTCCATTTCATTCCCGTGGGAAAGCCGGCACCACCGCGTCCGCGCAGACCTGAAGCTTTCACTTCGTTCACGATTTCTTCAGGTTTCATTTTGAAAGCTTTAGAAAGGGTTTCGTAACCCCCCTTGGCTTTGTAACCTGGAAGAGTTCTGTACTGATCATCTTGATAATGTTCGGTAAGTAATTTGATTTCCATTATTTGAGATCCTTTAACAGCTTAACGGCTGAGTCGGTGGTGAGATCTTCATAGTAATCATCATTAATTTGCATCATAGGGGCTTTGTCACAGGCGCCTAAACATTCAACTCGAGTGAAGGTGAATTTTTTATCTCGAGTCATCTCCCCTTCTTCCGCTTCAAAGTGACGAAGAAACTCATCGGTCATCTCTCGGGTTCCCGCCATAGCACAGGCGACGTTGCAACAAACCTGGACATGGTATTTACCAACAGGCTTTTTATTGAACATCGTATAGAAATGAAAAACTTCGTTGATGCGAGCTTCGGGGATATTCATCAGTTGGCTCAGATGGGCAATGGCCTCATCACTCACCCAACCATCGTTTTCTTTTTGCACCCGATAGAGCGATGGAATAATGGCGGACTCAATGGTTTCGTATCTTTTTAATTCGCTTTTAACAAACTCTTTACCTTCGGCAGATAACTCAAACATAAGATTTCCTTTAGCGATCCAATTCACCGGCAATAAGGTTCATACTTCCAAGAATAGCAATAACGTCGGCCACCAGTCCCCCAGTAATGGCTTCGGGGAAGGATTGGTAAATGGCAAAACAAGGGGGACGAACCTTCAATCGGTAAGGAGCTCCACTGCCATCACTAACGCAGTAAAAACCAAGCTCACCATTGGCCGCTTCAGTCGCGTCATAAATTTCACCGACCGGGGGTCTTAGACCATTGATCACGAGCATAAAGTGATTCATTAAACCTTCGATATTTCCGTATACGTCTTTTTTCTCGGGCAGAACTATATTTTTATCGCGAATGGTGAAGTCACCTGTGGGAACATTCTTACAGATTTGCTCAACGATGCGAATCGATTGTTTCATCTCTTCGATGCGCACGAGATATCTTTCGTAAACGTCTCCGGATGATCCAATGGGAATATCGAAATCAAGTTGATCATAACCATAATAGGGTTTTGCTTTTCTAAGATCGAGTGGAACACCGGCGGCACGAAGACAAGGACCTGTAAAACCCCACTCGATAGCATCTTCAGCAGAAATGGCGCCAACACCCATGGTTCTTTGCATCCAGATTTTGTTTCCGCTCAAAAGTTTTTCGATGTCGCTCACACCTTTTTTGAGTTCTTTGCAAACGGCAAGAACTTCGTCAAACCAACCTTCGGGAGCATCTTGAGCCATACCACCGATGCGAGTCATAGAGACAGTGAGGCGAGCTCCGCAGAGTTTTTCAAAAAGTGTGTAGACTTTTTCACGCAAACTAAAGAGATGGAAAAAACCTGTTAAAGCCCCCAAATCAACGGCGTTGGCGCCAATACAAACTACGTGATCGATAAAACGAGAGAGTTCACAAAGAAGAACACGCATGGCTTGAGCTTTAGGAGGAATTTCAACACCCAAAAGTCTTTCAACCGTTTTGCAGTAGCCGACATTGTTCATCGGGGCAGAGCAATAGTTCAAACGGTCGGTGTAAGGGATCACTTGATTGTAAGCATGGGTTTCAGCCATTTTTTCAAAACAACGATGGAGATAACCGAGTTCAACACCAGCACGATGAACCGTTTCTCCGCGAAGTTCAGCCATGACACGAAGGGTACCGTGAGTGGCTGGATGGGAGGGACCGATATTTAAGGGAACAAGACCCTCGATAGGGGTATCAACATAATTGGGATCATTGTCAAAATGGATCGGAAGAGCTTCCGTACAAGGTTGTTGTCGGTCAGCGGGATAATCTTTTCTCAGAGCGTGTCCCACAAATTGATGATGGGTTAGAATTCGGCGCATATTAAGGTGGCCCGAAAAACGAATTCCAAACATATCGAAAACTTCTCGCTCAAACCAGTCCGTTCCACGCCAAACTTTTGTCAGTGTTGGAACTTCTTCACCTTCGGAGACTTTGACTTTAACTCGCAAACGGTTGGCATTGGTGGAATTGAAAAGTTCATAGACCACTTCAAATCTTTTGTCGCGACCCGGATAATCAGCCGCGGTTAAGTTCATTAGAAAATCGAAATGCTCTTTGTTTTTGAGATAGGAAAATAAGCTAGGGACTTGGCTCGGCTGAATGACAATAACATCATCGCCAAATTGATTGGACCATGTCCAAGTGGAAGCTTCACTGGCAAAATGGGTCATCAGTTCTTGTTCGAGGGCCGTATTAGAGAGTTTGTTGTTCATATGGATTCACCCAGTTGTCACGCCAAGGTCGTGGTTTGTGATCAGCAATCATTTTTTGAAGAGAAATTACACCATCAAGAACAGCTTCAGGTGTGGGAGGGCAACCCGGAACATAAACATCCACCGGAATCACGCGATCAATACCTTGCATAACATGGTAGGCCCGATAAAAACCGCCGGAGCTGGCACAGGCGCCCATGGAAATTACGTATTTAGGATCAAGCATTTGCTCATAAATATTTACGAGGATGGGACCCATTTTTTCGGTGATTGTTCCTGCCACTAAAAGCAAGTCAGCTTGGCGAGGAGAAAAGCGAACCACCTCTGCCCCAAAACGAGCCAGGTCATATTTAGGACCCATCACTGACATCAACTCTATTCCGCAACAAGCGGTTCCATAGGGCATGGGCCAAAGGGAATTTTTTCGCCCCCAAGCCACGAGATCATCGAGCCTTGTAGTGAATGCAAAAGATTTTGAAATCTCATCAACGCCTGGTTCTGCTGGCAAAGGCTTGTATTGGGCCATTCCACGGACTCCTCGATTAGCTGCAACTTGTATCAGGTATTAATCCCTTTAAAATCGGTGAAATTCAAGATTTTTCCAGCTCTTAACTGCTTTGGTCATGACATGGAAAATAAAGTCTTTCCCCTCTGTAATGAAAAGACTTTTCATTTTGTGAATCCCACTTAGGGTGCGACTCTCAAATCTTTCCCATGCTAAACAACGATCAAGTTTTCACCTCTAAAAACAACCTGGGAAAAAAAGTCTTATTTCTTTACCCTTAAAAGCCAGAGGAAGTTGATCGACTGAGTTGAGCATTTTGAGTTAAACAACTCACTGACTTATCAATTTATAAATCATGATTTATTGGGATTGGGGGAGTTAAAGAGAGATTGACCAACTGATCGATGGTTCAGTTCAAAACTGTTCAATTGTTAATTTAAATTCAAGCTGAGTAGCGAAAAGAAGGGCGTAATGCCGCCCTTATCTCATATTAGTTGTTAATAAAAAATGAGCCGATTGCAAAACCGAGGGAATCGGCGGTGAAGTTAAGAATTCCTTTAGTCTCATCATCGGCAAAATCTGAAAGAAGAGTCCGTTGAGAGTGAAAGGCGTGAAATTGTGAGTTATAAACTGGAAAAACACCCATACAATCACTACCCAATTCTTCATCTCGATCAGTCACTGTTGCTGGCGCTATGACATTCATGCAGATTTTACTTCCGTCGTAAGTTCCATAAATGGCAGCTATCCCTGTCATCGCACCATCATTTATTAAGATACCAGAGGTATCCGTATTTGCGATGGCCGAGGCCATGGCGACAGAAGTAATGGCACTTAAATCAAAGGTGGCTGAGACAGTACCATTGACCACCAAACGGGTATGATTGCCATTACCCGTGCTCCATGTTTCAAAGCGCATAACATTGGTATTGGAGTCAATAAGGAAGGAAACGGTTTCTATATTGGGAAGGTCACCGCGCTGAACGGTTTTAAAACCTAATTGGTTATCAGAGTCTTTAATAAAAATGGTGAAGAAAAAATCAGTGGCCTCACATTGAGCAACGGTGGTGACTCCGGTGGGATCAGCGACACCATCATCATTGGCATCACCAAAAGCTGTTGGACAAATATCAATTTGATAGTCCCAAGCTCCAGTCACCGCTTTTTCACGAATTGAAAGAATGGCGGGAGTAGTTTCAGTGGTAACGATGGTCACACTGATATTTTCATGAAAAGTGTCAGTTTCATTATAGGCAAATGAAACTCCCGTCTGCTCCACTTTGGTCATAATTTGAGAAACCAGCTCCATGGCCCCAAGAGCCGTTTCTGGACTTTGTGAATTCACTGTCAAAACGCAGCCTAAATAATCAGCAAGTGTTTGGGCATTATCCGTAACCGGATCAAATGTGCAATTGGCTCGCTGGGTGAGACTCTGCTTGCGAAAAGCACTGACAGAAATACTATTACCCGTAGTCTGAATAGAGTCAGAGGCGGCATTAAAAGCCTTACCCACAACAGTGAGTGGTGCGGCGGGAGCCCCACTTTTTTTAGAACATGATCCAAGCCCGAGGAGAAAGAGAATAAAAAGTATTGAAGTCCATTTCATAAATAAAACTCCCTGATGAGGTTGTTTAATCTTAGCAAAGTTTCAAGGCGAGTCTCTAGAAAAAACTTTTTTTAAAATAAAAAAGCCAACCTTATGAGAGGTTGGCTTTTGGATTGAGAAAATGTTGAATTAAATTATTTCATCAAAGCTTGCACATCAAGTTTACCGTTGGTCACGGATTTACCTTGAAGGGCAGGAATCGGGCGAGCCGAACTAAGGATAGCGTTTTTAATCTCTCTCCAATCCGCATTGGGATTTTTTGAAAGATAAAGAGCCGCCGCACCAGAGACATGGGGAGTGGCCATTGAAGTCCCGTCCCAAGTGGCAACGATAAAACCAGGGATGTTGATCACTGTGTCTTGATAAACATTGTCTGGAACAGTCGAAAAGACTTTTACTCCAGGAGCACCGATATGAACGGTTCTTTTGCCCCAGTTCGAAAAAGCACCCAATTGGTCTTGGTCATTAAGAGCCGCAACGCTGATGATGTTTTCAATATTGTAAGAAGCTGGAAAGGCGGGTTTTGAATCAGAATCATTATCGTAACCTACACCTTGACGACCGTTACCGGCAGCGGCAACAAAAAGTGTTCCTTTTTCCATTGAATATTGAATGGCCTCTTGAAGAGCTTGGCTTTCTTGAGCTTCCCCTTCTCCTTCAGAACCCCAAGAGTTTGAAAGAATTTGTGCACCGTTATCGACTGCGTATTTGATCGATTGGATAGCGCCTTCAAGAGTTCCTTGACCTTTTTCAGTCAAAAAACGAAGGGCCATGATTTTTACGTTAGGAGCCACTCCGGCAATTCCTTTTCCGTTTCCACCGGTAGCAGCGATATTGCCTGCACAGTGTGTACCGTGACCAGGGTTACCACCCATAAGAAGTTGCAGGCCAGTGATATGAAGGTCATAAGGTTTATTGTCGTTATAAGCAAAATCCCAACCAACAACGTCATCAGCATAACCATTTCCGTCATCATCAATACCATTAGTGGCTTTGTTAGCCCCATTGGCATCAACACCGATTTCACCAGGATTTCTCCACATATTGTCAGTCAGATCTTCATGAGTGTAATCAACACCTGTATCAAGAACGGCAACGATAACTTGATCGCTTCCTTTGGTTCCTGAATTTTTCCAGGCGGCTTCGACTCCAGTGTCTTTCATACCCCACTGTTGAGCAAAAAGAGGATCCGAACCAGAACCACCCACTTGTTGAAGAGGAATTTCAGGATTATCCGTTCCTCTTTCATCAAAAAGACCTAAACTGCCCTGAGCTTCAAGAATTTGGGCCACTCGATTTTTAAGAACTTGATCATGAACTTCAAAGTTGGTCATGATTTTCAATTTTATGTTTTTTTCGACAGCAACGACATCAGGATGACTACGAAGAGCTGCGGCCTCATCTTGATCGATATCAAGCTTCACCCATTGAGCAATACCCAAATCAGTGTGATTAACACCGGATCGGCTTAATGAAGTGGTGAAGTCTTTAAGACTTCTACTGTTTTTTAGTTTAACCAAATAACCATTGCTGGCTTGAGCACTGGTCACAAAGAATAGTGCTGTTAAAAAAGTAATTAATTTCATGGTTCCCCCTCTATTTGTCTAGTCCCAATAGAAAACTAGTTTATGGAGGATGCCCGGAGTCGTGCAAATCCACCGGGCAGGATCTGGTCCCAAGTCCCGGTAAAAATGCAGACAATTTCAGTTTAGACTAGACCTTCATCGAGAAGAAATGGGATTTTGCAGCCTAAATAGATTCTATTGAGGTTTTTGGTCGTGTGTCGACCAATGATCAAAGAGAGGAAAAAATAGTTCTCAGCTTGAGGAACTCGAAGCTTGCTTCGAGTTCATTAAGACTAAGTGCTAGGTACTCTTTGTTCAATGTAGTTCTTGAGAAATTCATTTCGCCCCACAAACTCAATCGCCATTCGTTCAAAGTTAACTGATTTGAGACTTGAGACCACTCGCCCTTTTAACTGAATCGCACCGTGTTCATTATTACTGTTTATTATAATGTTAACAGGATCATTGATGTTCATCGTGGTGAGATGATCCGTAATGATCCCTAGACCACCGAGCGAGAGAGAGACACTCAAACCGCGAAAAAGATCTCCATGGCAACTGACAAAGACCTCATTGTTGTAATCAATTCGCGGGTTCTTACGTCGACTGACCACTTCACGTATCGTTGGCTCTTTAAGGACCACACCAAGGCTTGCCGGCACGAAAAGAGGAGTATCGGTCAGCAAACTCCAGTCTTCGAATTTGAAGTGATGAATGAGACTGTCATCCATCACTCTTTTTTGCATATAAAACTCAAGCATTTGAAGGAGTGAAAAGGGACCCCAAGTCGAATGAATTCCTTTAACATACCAATTTCCAAAAAGAGAGGTCGTGCTGTTGGTGCTCGAAAAAAGCATAAGATTTTTAAGAAGTTTTTCTAAAATAGGCTCTATTTTTAAAAATGAGACCCAGTCACCTTGAGGGGTTTTAACCTCAGTTGAGAAGTTGATGATACCACTGGAAAGAAGTTCAATAATACGTTGAGAGCTCAGTTGTGTATAATACTGTCTCTCAAAACGAATGTCGTAATATTCTTCTACTATCACGTAAAATCCCCAAAATTTTCAAAAAAACTAAGATCAGTCGATCATTCGAGCTTTTTCAAAAATTTTACCTACAAAAAATGGATCAAATTGAAGGCCCCACAAATAAACACTATTCCCCAATAGTTCTATTTAGATTAATCGATAAGGGGAAGAAACAAAAGGTTCTGTCTCATTTCGAAACAGTTAAATCTAGAAGGTCGAATAATGCCTCAATTATTTGATATAAAAACGGAATGATCACCTCTTTTCTCATAATGAAACTAAAGATAAATCAAATTTAGTTCTTTTGATGTTCTCAATAAGAGTTTAGAATAGATGAGTATAAGGGAGGGCCAATGAAATATAAACAATCCGTATTGGTTTTGTTGTGGGTGATCTTTGGAGCTATGGCGAGCACTGTGTTTTTTCAAAACTGCTCACAACCCAATTCTTCTTTTCAATCATCGGAATAAAGCACTCTCTTCTTGGTGATTCAAAGAGTTTGGTTGACTGGAACTCCATTTCATTTGGATTCTGCGGCTTTCTCACCTTCATTTGCAAACAAAATGAAGAAAATGATTTACTTGATGAATCACTCGTTGAACTCTGAGTTAAGATTGGTTACTTAAAACCATGGAAAAAAACCATCTCATCGAAAAACTTAAAAATCCAAATACAAAATCCTTTTTTGTCCTCGATATTGACTCCACTCTTGTGAGCACCCATCAACGCAATCAAAAAATAATCTTGGATTTTTGTTCTGACAAAAAGTCGCTCTACCCTGAAGAGTGCCTGCAACTGCAAAAAATTGAATGTCGCAATGGTGACTATGGTTTTAAATCAGCCCTGACACGACTCTCTTTTCAAAGTCGTACTCCGGGTTTTTCACAAATTCTCGATCTTTACTGGAGAGAACGATTTTTTTCCAATCACTATCTTTATCTCGATCAGCCCAACCCAGGGGCCACACAATGGGTACAAAATATGAATAAACTCAAAATTCCATTTATCTACTTGACCGCGCGACACCACTCGACCATGTGGTCAGGCACTCTTGAAACTATGGCTCAAATGGGTTTTCCAATCGATGAGTCTTGTCTTCATCTTAAGGCTGATAAAAACGCGAAAGATGAAATCTATAAAGTTGAAACTTTGCGAAAACTTAAGAATCAGTTCGACAAAAAGGAAGTTATTTTTATCGACAACGAACCGGTGGTTCTTTGTCAGATAAAAACTGACTTTTCGCACCCAACAGGTCTTCATCTTGTATGGTTTAATTCTTGCCACTCGGGCCGAATGCACCCCCCTGATGAAGCCCTAGAAATCTCACACTTTCTTTTCTAGATGTTTGAGACAAAGCATCAATGACGCCATCATCAGCGAATGATTAATCTCTCCGTTTTCAATAGACTTCTTGAGCTGCTTGAGATCACAAACCACAAGCTCAATATCTTCAAACTCATCAAAATCTGTTCCCTGCTTAACTTCGGCATTGAGAGCCAGAAAAGTGTGAACTCGATTGGATTGAAGAGCGGGATTGGGATAATGGCTTCCAACATCAATGATTTGATCCGAATCGTAACCTGTCTCTTCAAGCATCTCGCGCCGAGCGGCTTCAAGGACACTTTCATTGAGTTTTGGATCTAAAGATCCCCCAGGTATTTCAAGATGAACAAGTCCAGAGGCATGACGGTACTGTTTGATCAGAATCACTTCACCCGTTTTAGTGATCGGTAAAATATTCACCCAGTCTGGAAAATCGAGCACAAAGTAACGTGGGTTCACTCGCCCATCAGGGAGCTCGCAGCGGTCTGAGCGCAGATTAAATAGACCTGAGCTAAACAGTGATTTTGATTCTAATATTTTCCACTTCACGGGGTATCCATTTCATAAACATAAAGCCAATCGGCTTTTTTCAGTTTTACGTTTGTTATGAGTCAATGCAGCCTTTCGATATTTATCACAAAAAAAACTCCTGCACTCAAGGGCTAATTATTTTTCTCTAGCTAATAATCCTAAGAACAG
>JBGSSY010000179.1:0-10423 GCA_041736775.1 Bdellovibrionales bacterium
CGCCAAAAACCTTGAGATAGGTATTCAGTGGAATGATATGATGTTGAGCCATAGTTATTCTCTCCTCTAAACCAAATAAAGTAATGGAAACAGAAAAATCCAAATTAAATCGATCAAATGCCAAAAGAGTCCAACACCTTCAACCGGTGTATAATAATGAGGGCCAAACTCACCGCGAGAAGCCCTGATCATAACCCAAGCCACAAGTCCCATACCGGCGAGAACGTGAATACCGTGAAGACCCGTCATCATAAAATAAAAAGAAAAATAAAGGGGAAGGTTTTCAACCCCATGGGTATCGCCGGTGAACCACATCCCAGGAAGTTTTCCGAGATGAATTTTGTGGCTATACTCAAAGTACTTAACGATCATAAAAATGGCACCACAAAGAATGGTGATGCCTAAATTAAGTACAGCTTTTTTCTTGTCGTTCATTTGGCAATAATAAATTCCTAAAGCCATGGTCAAAGAACTAAAAAGAAGAACCACAGTGTTTAAAGCACCCAAACGCCAATCGGTTGATTTTGAACCCTCGATAAAAATCTCAGGATACATATTCGCGTAGATCAAATAACCCACAAAAAGAGCACCAAACATCAGAATCTCTGAAGTCAAAAAGATCCAGACACCCTCTTTACTGGTGACATACTCGTGTTCGGCATCGTTAAAGTGATGGGCGTGGTGGTGACTATCTGTACTCATAAGGACCTGCTGTAACTGTTGGAATGGTTTCAAAATTTTCGTGTGGAGGAGGTGAAGGAATCGTCCACTCTAAAGTTTTTGATCCCCAAGGATTATCGGGAGCTTTGTTGCCATGAAGAGCACCATGAATAATGGCGACAAGGGCAATGATAAATCCAAAACCAATGGTGTATGAACCGAGAGTAGAAATCTGATTCAAGGACTCAAAGGCCGGAAGATAATCGGCATAACGACGGGGCATTCCCATGGCACCCAGAACAAACTGAGGGAAAAACGTCACGTTAAATCCAATGAAAATAAAGACCCAAGACATACGAGCTAAAGGCTCACTAAACATGCGTCCGGTAATTTTAGGAAACCAATAGAAAGCCCCACCCATAATCGCCATCAATGTTCCACCCACCATCACATAATGGAAATGGGCGACAACAAAATAAGTGTCATGAAAATGGATGTCGGTTGCAATAGTTGAAAGAAAAATTCCAGTGACTCCACCAATGGTAAAAATAAAGATAAAACCCAAGGCATAGAGCATAGGGGATTGCATCTGAATAGAGCCTTTATAAAGAGTGGCTAACCAGTTAAAAAGTTTGATAGCTGTTGGCACCCCGACAAGCATCGTGAGCACCGAAAAGATAATCGCGGCCACTTCTGACTGGGAGCTGGTGAACATATGATGTCCCCAAACTAAAAAGCTGACTCCTGCAATCGCCAAAGAAGAGTATGCGATCGCGGTGTATCCGAAGATGGTTTTGCGCGAGAAAGTCGTGATCAACTCACTGATCACACCCATCGCTGGCAAAATCATGATGTAAACGGCGGGGTGAGAGTAAAACCAAAAGAAATGTTGGAAAAGAACCGGATCTCCACCCAGTTCAGGATCAAATATTCCAATTCCAAAAATATTTTCCATGGCTAAAAGCAAAACGGTAATCGCAATGACCGGAGTGGCAAGAACCTGGAGAATCGCAGTGGCATACAAACTCCAAGTAAAGAGAGTGATGCGATTCATGGTCATACCGGGCGCACGAAGTTTGTGAACAGTCGCGACAAAATTCACTCCGGTAAGTACTGAAGAAAATCCCGCAACAAAGGCAGCGAGAGCCGCTGTGATATTTGCTCCACTAAAGTTGATGGAATAAGGAGTATAAAAAGTCCAACCGGTATCCGCACCACCCATAAAAATACTGAGGAAAGCAAGAAGGGCTCCGCCCACGTAACAATACCAGCTCATCAAATTGACGGTCGGAAAGGCCACGTCTCTTGCACCGAGATGCAGAGGCATAATAATGTTACCCAAAATTGCTGGGATTCCAGGAACAATCACAAAGAAAACCATGATCACACCATGGTAAGTCATAAAACGATTATAAAGATCAGGAGAGAAATAAAGACCCGAGCGAAAAAGCTCAGTCCGAATCAGCATGGCTAAAATTCCGCCCAGCAAAAAGAAAAAAGCTATGGAATAAAAGTACAGGAGACCAATTCGCTTATGATCACGGGAAGTGAGCCAAGACATAATCCCTTTTTCATGATTCAAATAATTTTTACCAGCACCGGCCATTTCACCACTCCTATTTCAACGTCTTGATAAACTCGATAACGGCTGTCACTTCTTCATCTTCGAGCTGCCCTTGATAAGAAGGCATTTGATTGGGGGCATAGCCCTTAACCACTTTCGCATTGGAATTTAAAATTGATTCTCTCAGATAGTTATCATCAGCAACGAGAGCCGGCCCTTCATTGAATTCGCGGTTGCTGCCATAGAGACCTTTCCAGGTCGGACCTGTCATTTTGGAACCATCAAGACTGTGACAACCAATACAGGCGCGAGTTTTAAAAATCTCTTTTCCTTTTTCCGCCAAAGAAAGCTCTTTAGGACCACCGCTGTCATCGCCGATCACCCAGTTATTAAAAGCCAGCTCGTCAACAACTTCAATGGTTCCAAGCATTGAAGAGTGTCCCGTACCACAGTACTCTGTACAAAAAATATAGAACTTCCCTTTTTTTGTGGGAGTAAAGCTCATTTGGGTGTATCGACCAGGAACAATATCTTGTTTCACTCGGAAAGCCGGAACAAAGAAGCTGTGAAGAACAGCTCGGTCTCTTTTGTCCTCGGGATTGACTTTTGTTGAAGTCATGATCAGGCGCACCGGTTTGTTGATTGGTACGACCATATTAGCAGGGATTTTTTTGCCAGCATCATCAACATCTGAAGTGATTTTACGACCATTTTTATAGATAAATTCCCAGTCCCATTTTTTACCAATCACATGAACTTCCATGGCGTCTTCTGGCATATGTCGCATATCCAAATAGACTTTTGCTCCCCATGCAAAACAAATCATAAAAATCACAAAGGGGATAAAAGACCAAATAAACTCAAGAGTATGATCGTGGGTGATGTAAGCCGTTTTGTCATTGGCCGTACGACGACGGTATTTATTAACAAAATAAGCCAATCCACCCATCAAGATGACAAAAGAAATCAAACTGGTGATTAATAAAAAGCCATAAAGAGAATCAACATTTTCAGCAATATCGGTTGCCGCAGGAGGCATAAAAGATTGAGCGTGAGCTGACGGAATCCACAACATTATAAATTCTCCTTATTCCTTGACCAAAAAAACCAAAAGATCTGTACCTATACTGTCTTATTTGATTTCCACCAAAATTGGGCTAACCAAGCGAGAAGTATCAGTAATACCAAAGCGGCAAAACCTCTTAAAATATTCATGATGTAAAAGGAATATTTATTCCCTTTTGGATCATAACGAAAGCAAAAAAGCGCAAAGTTATCGGCGAATGTACCAATCATTCCCTTTGAAGCTTCAATCACAGAAAGTCGAAATGTTTTCGGCTCGAAGTAAACTCCATGTAAATAACGCGAGATTTGACCTTGTGGAGTGGAAATGATCGCCGCTGACGCGTGAGCCCATTCATTGGCTTGGGCGTCCCATTGAAATTTGAAACCAACGGCGTCCGTGATTTTTTTTATCTGCTCTTCTGTTCCCGTCATAAAGTGAATTCCACCAGCCTGTGGGTCCACTCCCGGTAAAAATTCACTGAGATAGTTTTCTTTTTTGGCTGCCGCTAGGTCAGCATCTTCTCGGGCATCAATGCTGATCGCTAAAAATTCAAAATCTTTACCGGCTTTGAGACCCAGTTCAGAAAAAACTTCAAAGACACCCTTGAGATGAAGATTACAAAGACTGGGACAAGAGTAATAAACCGGGCTTATGATAATCGGTCGGCGATCATTATAATAAGAGGAAATAAGAACTTTTTGCCCACGATCATCCGTCAGCTCAACTTCGCCAGGAAGCGCAGTATCAAGCTTTTCATCAATTCCCACGTTTTCAAGATTTTTTGGCAATTCGTTTTGGTCGCCGCCCGGAGTGCTTGGTAAATAGGCGCCTGAAAAACCGGAGATTAGAACTAAGAACAAGAGCTTAATGAACAACTTACACCTTCAAGTTTTGTCTGAAAGCAAACCACTACCGGAGTTCGCTTATTTAAAAAAGCCGAAGAAAACTACTCTACGGCCTCTGCAGCAGGCTCTCCCTCAGCTGCTGGCTGAGTTTTTTCTAAGGGCGGCGCTATTTCTTTAAGATCGACACCGGAGTGGATAAAGGCCACATAAACAAAAAAGACCAATGTGATAACCATTGAAAAAGAAAAGGCCAACATTCCGCCACGGTTATAGTCTGCGTATTGATAGTCTTGGGACATAGAGACTCCCTTAGGTAAGCTTGTGTAGAGCTATTAATTCTCATTTTGCAACAATGAAAGCAAGCGCTTTTGAGCCCCAGAGCCTCATTTCTGGACAACTCTGCATTTCAATATCAAGGTAGGATAAACTGACTTAGATAATTTTTGATCCGCAAAAGTCAGGTGGAAATGGACGAAACCCTTTTGAATCCTTCTAAAAATCTGCTCCTCCGATCTGGTGATTGAGGGGGATTTACGACATAATAGAAGTCATGAGATTTTTACTCCTTTGTTTTTTATTTTTAAATGCCTGCCGATCGGCTGACAAACGCCTGATGGAGTTTGAAGCCATCGAACTCGGTATGGCCAAAACAGATGTCATTGCCCTTGCGGGAGCGCCCTCCTGGTCTGATCGCAAAGAAGATCAGGATCGATGGTTTTACTACCTCGTTCCAGATGATCGAGAAACCGAACGGGTCGTTTATTTTGAAAATGGCAAAGTGGTTGAGAAAGGTTTAAGAAGAAAACCCCTTCTCTCGCCAGAAGAGTTGGACAGTCTCAATAAGAGCGATAAAGAGATTTCTTTTAAACCTCGTTACACCCAAGACCAGCTCCGCCAACTTCTCAAGGAAGAGGCCGAAAAAGCAAAGCCTAAACGTAAAGAAAAATTCGAGAAAATTTAGTCGTTCTATTTTTCAAGTTTAACACGAGATCTTTTGCGAAGGTAAAGGTCGGCTTCTCTCTCTTTTTTTCTTTTTTCTTTGAGCTCAATGACTTTTTCCACCTCAACCAATTCGGCTTTTTTTTCTTCAGGCACTTGAAAACTGGCATACTTGAGTTGCACTTTAAGGAGCAATTGATCCAGATCGGAACTTATGGGACTAAATTTGTTTTTAAGAGTTTTCGGGGCCTTTGGATCAAATTGAACATTTTCTAAAAGTGCTGCCTTCTCGGGATGTTCTTTTTCAATATGAATCCGTTCACTGTCCATCTTTTTTCGCAAAGTGATTAAAGCGGTATGAATATCAACAATCCTTTGCAGGGTTTCTTCAATACGAGCACGGTCTTTGGTTTTTTTCTTTTTTTCAACCAGCACTTCTAGCTCCTGCTGGTATTTGAAAATCGACCTTTCGGTATCGACAAGAGTTTTTTGGTGTTCCACCCAAGCCTCGGCAAAAAGTGTGCTCGTCGAAAGTAAGACGGTCACAAAAAAGATAAGGTTTAAAAAACTACTAAATAAATTCACTATCCACTCCTGATCCCGAGGATTCCTCTTTTTCTGAGGTTAGAGCTAATTTTTTTTCGGGCTCTGACATTACGACGCGCTTTTGTTTCCAAGTCACGTTAAGACTAAAATACTGAAGTTGTTCTGCAATTCTTTTGGCTTTAATGGGGTTAAGATTGGCGATAATAACCCGTCCTTCTTTAATGCTTTTTAAGATCTCGTGATGATTGAGTTTAAGCTTTGGATCGAGGAGAACCATTTTGAGCGTCTCTTTGAGATCCTTTGAATCAAGGAGAGAAATAGTTAGGTCGTAAAGGAGCTCACCATTATTGAGACTTGATTCTTCAGAGTTAGCAAAAGAAGTAATGTCAATCGGTGTAGAATTGGGTGATGCACTTAGATCAAGTTCTTGATACTCAGCCTCTCTCTCATCCATTGGTTCATTTTTTAACAAATCAACGGCTTCGGCATCAGGCTCTAAAGGAACAAACTCTTCAGATTCCATGCCGCCGTTCTGTTCAAAACGGGTTTCTTCTTCATCGACGGAATATTGATCCTCGGTTCTCTCTTCAGAGAAGTCCATCCCGGGTGATTGCAGATAAGAATCCTCTAGTGGGTTGAGATTTCCACTTTCATTTTCAAGAGGCTCGAAAGGATCAAAAACAGCAGAGGCCTCTTGAGAATCATAATTGGTTTCTGGATTTTCAAACTGCGATTGATTGTTTGTCAAAACAAGGGAGGCTTCTTCGTCTTCTGAGGAATCAGGTTTTTCAACACCCATTCGAACATGTCCGGTGTAATCAATCATCAAAACTGACTTGCACTTGGTACAAGTGACCATACCAAAGTCTTGATCGAGCGTCGTATCACAAGAAGGACATTGAAGCACAGCTCCCCCATTCTTCTCTATTTTAGACTACTTATAGTTTTTATCCAACGGCCCTAAGGTCTAACGTTATGGGGCCGACAGCAAAAGTGCTCAAAAAGATCAGAAGAGTTTCTTTTTCTTCTTCCCTTTTTCTTGTTTACGACGAAGTTTGCGGGGAGCTTGAGGTCGTTCATCATCGGAATCCATACTTCCAAAGAGTGAGCCGCGACTCTCTTGCAACTTTTGTTTTTCTTTCGGTTTGAAAGCTTCTAAAACTTCTTGGGCCTCTTCTTCTTTCGCCTGATCAGAGACAGCCTCGCGACGCACTTGAACTTTCATCAGCTTTTCTATGGTGTCTTTATAAACCAACTGGTTCATCTCTTCAAAAGCTTGAAAAGTTTCTTTTTTATACTCAAGAAGGGGATCTTTTTGAGCATAGGCTTTTAAATTCACCCACTCACGAATTCGATCCACTCTTTGCAAATGCTCTTTCCAATAATGATCAATAGCGCTGAGAAGAATACTTTTTTGAACTTCCTCAAAAATGGGGCTCATCATATTTTTTTGCGCTTCAAAACGTTCTTTAACTTTACTGACAACAAGTTCATTCAAACGGTCCGAAGTGATACTTTCTGGAATATCAAGGTCAATTCCGAACTGATTTTCGATCGCTACTTTCAGTCCATGAAGATCCCAAAGTTCTCTTTTAACGTCTTCGCCGGCATATTGATCGAGGACATTAGAGGTGACTTCCGAAAGCATATCCAAAACAGTTTGGCTGATCGGATTGTCACCACTTTCTTCTGTCTCTTCGAGTAGAGCTCTTCTCATCGAATAAACAGTTTTTCTCTGCTGATTCATAACATCATCATATTCAAGAAGATGTTTTCGAATTTCAAAGTTATGTCCTTCTACTTTTCTTTGAGCTCCTTCAATCGACCGGGTCACCATTCGTGCGGTGATGGGTTCATCTTCGGGAACATTGAGTGTTGTCATGATTTTTTTTATTCTTTCACCGTTAAACTTTCGCATGAGATCGTCTTCAAGAGAGAGAAAAAAACGCGACTCACCAGGATCACCTTGACGGCCCGATCGACCACGCAACTGATTGTCGATACGTCGGCTTTCGTGTCGTTCTGTGCCCATAATGTAGAGGCCGCCAGCAGCGATCACTTCTTGTTTTTCAGCCTCACACTGAGTTCTGAATTGAGCTAAACTTTTTTCAAAGTCAGGATGATCTTCTGATCCCAATTGTTTCAATGCCAGGCCTTCGGGGTTTCCACCGAGTACGATATCAGTTCCACGACCGGCCATATTTGTTGCGATTGTAATCGCACCTTTGCGTCCAGCTTGAGCCACAATTTCTGCTTCACGGGCATGGTGTTTGGCGTTGAGTACATTGTGTGGAACACCTTTAGCCGCAAGGGCTCGTCCGATCGCTTCTGATTTTTCAATGCTCACCGTTCCGACTAAAACCGGTTGACCCTTGGCTTGTCGGATTTTGATATCATCAATGATCGCATTAAATTTTGCATTCTCACTTTTGTAAACCACGTCCTCTTGATCCATGCGCACCATGGGACGATTGGTTGGAATCACATGCACATTTAAATTATAGATTTTTTTAAACTCAGGAGCTTCGGTGTCTGCCGTACCGGTCATACCGGCTAATTTTTTATACATTCTAAAATAATTCTGAAACGTGATCGAAGCCAGCGTCTGATTTTCGTTTTTTATTTTTACGCCTTCCTTAGCTTCGACTGCTTGGTGAAGACCATCACTCCAGCGTCGGCCTTCCATCAATCGACCGGTAAACTCATCGACGATAACAATCTCGTCATCTTGAATCATGTAATCGACGTCGAGTTTAAAAAGGTGAATGGCTTTTAAAGACTGATAAATATGGTGCATTTTATCGATATGTTGTGGATCGTAAATGTTTTCAATCCCCATAATTTTTTCGATGGCGTTATTGCCTTCTTCAGTCAAAGCAACAGAACGATTTTTTTCTTCCATGGTAAAATGCAGTTCAGGCTTAAGTTGTTTGGCCACTTTGTGCATGGCTAAATAAATTTCTGTATTGTCCTCAGCGGGGCCAGAAATAATGAGAGGAGTTCTCGCTTCATCAATAAGAATCGAATCGCACTCATCCACAATGGCATAATGCAGGGGGCGCTGAACATAGTCGGAGAGATTGTATTTCATGTTGTCGCGCAGATAATCAAATCCGAGCTCATTATTCGTGCAATAAGTGATGTCAGCCCCATAGGCCTTTTTTCGCCCCTGGTCGTTGAGGTCATGGGTGATCGTGTCCGTTGTCAGATTCAAAAAACCATAGACCTGACCCATCCATTCAGCATCTCGTTTGGCAAGATAATCATTCACGGTAACGACATGTACACCTTTTCCAGCAAGAGCATTCAGGTAAACTGGGAGGGTCGCAACCAGGGTTTTACCCTCACCCGTTCTCATTTCTGAAATGGCACCGCTATTAAGGACGTAACCACCCACGAGCTGAACATCATAGTGGCGCATTTTAAGAACACGCTTGGCCGCTTCACGGCAAGTTGCAAAAGCTTCGACCAAAAGATTGTCGACACTTTCACCCTTTTCAATTCTCCCCTTAAATTCCGCCGTTTTTGCTTTGAGCTGGTCATCAGAAAATTTCGAGTAGTTTTCTTCAAGTTGATTGATACGATCGACAAAAGGACGAATCACCTTCATGTCGCGATCGTGGGCTGTTCCGAATATTTTTGTTAAAATTCCCATAGTTCTCCTAAGATAAACCATTGAAGGAAATTAGCAATCATTTCTCAGAACGAAGCTGGCGAAGTCCCTCAAAGGCAACAATTGAGACGGCGTTTGCAAGATTAAGACTTCTGGTGGGGCCGATCATGGGAATTTTATAGGATTGTGCGGCGCGGGGCCGCCAAACATCCTCAGGCAAGCCACGGGTTTCAGGACCAAACATAATCCAGTCTCCCCGCTTAAATTTTTTATCATAAATAACTTGATCAGTTTTTGTTGTCAGAAAACTCATTTGATCCAACACCGGATTTTTTTCGAGAAAGTTCTGATAGTTTTCGTAATAGGTGTAACTGAGGTGTACCCAATAATCGAGGCCCGCTCTTTTGACCTGTTTATCATCAATCGAAAAGCCTAATGGACCTATAAGGTGTAAATGACTGCCGGTCGCAACACACACTCGTCCAATATTTCCTGTATTCGTAGGAATTTCAGGTTGAAAAAGGACAATATTAAATTGAGGTTCGATAGGCATATTAACTCAGAAACAAACTGGTTTCTAAACCGAGAGAGGTCAAAGCGAGTCGTCTCCCTTTATCAACGATCATCTCTAAGGACATCAACTCTCTATACATATCTAATTTAATAGGAACAATATCGCGCCCCTTACATTTTGAAAGTTTAAAAATATACTCGCGGTGACGGTCGGCGAGCTGTTCCACTAAAGGGGGACGATCCAAAAGATCCTGATGCCAATCTCCGTTTGTAATTTTTTTATCGGTTGAGGTCACTTTTTTGGGATTGAGCCCATAGATTTGGGCCTCAATCAAAGTGCCATCTTCTCGTTCAACTTGAACTGTTTGTCGCAAAAAAAGGGATTTTTCAGGTCTCATTGAATCAAAACCAAGAAGCTCGTCAAGGATCGACCAAAAACTTTCGGTGACAGTCAGCTCGCAGAGACTTCCCTGGATTCTTAAACCTTCGGGATTAAGTTCAATCAAAGGATATCCGGATCGGAGTCGGTAAACCTCACCGCGCACACTGGCCTTTTCTGAATTCTGGATGAGTTGAGAATACTTAGGATAATGAACCTTACCTTGAGAAAAGGCTCCGTAAGTAAAAAAATTTTGTCGCATTTCACTCCCGCAAACTTTTGAATCCCAAAAAGTGTA
>JBGSSY010000180.1:0-3926 GCA_041736775.1 Bdellovibrionales bacterium
GTAACCCCTTCATTTTTCACTTCAGCAAAATCGCGGACCCTTTTTAACAATCTATTGGCGATTCGAGGTGTTCCTCGACTTCTTTTAGCAATTTCAAGGGCTCCATCAGGTTCAAGTTGAGTTTTCAGAAGTTTTGAAGAACGCCCAAGTATTTCGACCAACTCTTTTTTTTCATAAAAGGAAAGTCGTTCAACAATTCCAAATCGATCGCGGAAGGGCGCATTCAGGAGACCCGCCCGAGTTGTTGCACCGATAAGAGTAAAGGGAGCCAGTTGAAATTTCATGGAACGAGCACTGAGACCATCACCGGTCATAATGTCGACGTAATAATCCTCCATCGCGCTATAGAGATACTCTTCTACGGTTCGATTGAGCCGATGAATTTCATCAATAAAGAGAATCGAATGTTCTTTGAGACTGGTGAGAAGGGCCGCAAGATCCCCTTTTTTATCCAGCGCAGGTCCCGATGTGGTTTTGATATCCACTCCCATTTCTTTCGCTAATAAAAAAGCCAAAGTGGTTTTACCAAGGCCTGGTGGGCCCGAGAGAAGAATATGATCAAGGGGTTCTTTTCTTTTTTGCGCGGCTAGAATATACACTTTTAATTTTTCAACGATTTTAGTTTGGCCAGGAAACTCGTCAAAACAACTAGGGCGAAGAGTGTTTTCCCAAGTGCTTTCTTGGGGAGAACTCAATGTTGAAAGTATCTGATTTTCTCTAAGATTTTGATCCACACCATCCCCCTTACTTTGACAATTGTCTTAAGCTTTCACGCACACCTTGTTCAAAATCAATATCAACCGGCAAGGCATAAACCACATCCTCGATCTCTTGACTGCGAAATCCAAGATTGACCAGTGCCGAAAGAATTTCTTTATGGGGTTTGGCCGCCGTAAAGTGATCTGATTTTTTGTCAATCACAAGGGCGCCTTTTAAAGTGAGAATCATTTGTTCAGCCGTTTTTTTACCCACTCGTGGAAGTTGAGTCAGCGCTTGAACATTTTTTTCTTCAATTGCATCGATGATGTGATCCAGTGTCGCTCCAGAGAGAATTTGAATGGCAAGCTTTGGGCCAATCCCGTTCACTTTAAGCAAACTCATAAAAAGTTGCTTCTCCACTTTTGTAGAAAAACCAAAGAGCTGAAAACTATCCTCTCGAACATGGGAATAGATCCAGAGCTGAACAATTTTTCTCCCGGTGATATCTTGCAGAGTGTTGGTTGAACAAAAAACTTCATAACCTACACCCCGACAGAGAAGAGTTAAAACTCCTTCTTCGTTATCAATCACTTGTCCTGATAAATATGAAATCACTACACACCAAGCCTTTGAAATTTTTTATTCACACTATCCAGTAAAACGTGACAAAAAGCCAGAGCCAACGCATCTGAAGCATCTTCACTTTTAAAGGGATCTGCAATATTTAACTGCCGATAAAGAAAGTTTTGGACTAAAGTTTTCTCTGCACTACCACTTCCGGTGATTTGTTTTTTCACCGCACGAGCCGTGTATTCCACCACCACAGAACCTTCTTTTTGACACTGAACAGCGCACACCCCACGAACATGGCCTAATTTAAATGCACTATCGACATTTTTGCCTAAAAAAATCTTTTCAATTACCGTCACCTCTGGCTTCAATTCGCGAATTATAAGATCAAGTTCTTGGGCCAAAAAAGGAAGGCGTTGTAGAAAATCATGGCGAGGATTTGCTTTGAGACACCCGTGTTGAACCTGAGTGACTCTTTGATCATTTTGAGTTTCAATAAATCCCCAGCCCAAATTCAGAGAGCCGGGGTCAATGCCAAGTACTCTCATAAATTGATCCTATACATAGGCTAATTGCTTTCCCAGTTAAAAAATGAAAAAATAATGGAATGAGTCAGTTCGATCCTAAAACCATTGAAGAATATCAACTTATTCTGATCAAAAATCCGCGCTCGCCTGTTTTTGCTGCACTGGCAGAAGCCTACAGAAAAATGGGGCTGATCGAAGAAGCTTTAGAGGTCACAACAAAAGGAGTAAAACACAATCCAGAGTTTGTCTCTGGGCTTGTGGCTCATGCCAAAATCCTTCTTGAAATGAAGGATTATAGCGAAAGTTTACAGGTCCTTAAGAAAGCTCACAGTTTGAAACCGGAAAATCTACTGGCTTTAAAGCTTCTCAGTCACGTTTATATTAAACTTAAAAAATATCAAAAAGCCCTCTTAACCTATAAAAAATTACTGATTTTTAACCCCAATGACAATGAAGCCATTCAATTTATCGCGAAGTGGCAGTTCCTTGAAAGTTCAGAAAAACAAAAGTTTGTGACTCCGACTGAAGAAAGTCTTGATGACTGGGTCGAACAACTCCCTTCGGTGGATCATGCTCTGCATATTATCGATAGTTTTCTGAATGCAAACGACACAGAATCAGCCGAAACTATCCTTCGGCCGGCCTTAAGAGTCTGGCGAGATCAACCGGATTTAAAACGTCGATTGGCTTTGCTTAAGGGACTCACACCAGAGGCCATGGAGCGAAGCGAGTCCTTGGCTATGAAAAAAAAGGTGATTGAAATTAAAAAAATATTCTTCCAAAATTGGCTTCAACGCGTTGAGCAAATTAAGGGTGTTGACCCTACTTAACAGCCTTGTCAGACTCCATCCCCTTAAGAGGTGACTATGTATACTACCGGCGACTTTAAAAAAGGTCTTAAAGTTCTTATCGACAATCAACCTTACTCCATCGTGGATTTTCAGCACGTTAAACCTGGAAAAGGGAATCAGTTCACAAGAACAAAACTCAAAAATATGCTGACCGGCTCTAACCTTGAAAAAACTTTTAAATCGGGTGAGAAATTTGAAGTTCCCGATGTCAACACCAGCGACTGTCAGTTTCTTTACAAAGACGAAAACGGTTACCATTTTATGGAAAAAGAAAATTACAACCAAATTAGTCTTAACGAGGATGACATTGGGGATAACCGTTTTTATTTGATTGAGAACCTCGAAGTCACTGTGATGTTTTTTAATGGACGAGGAATTGGAATCGATTGCCCAACCACAGTGAAACTTAAAGTGACTCAAACCGACCCTGGACTCAAGGGCAGTACTGTGACCGGTGGCTCTAAGCCAGCCACTCTTGAAACGGGTCTAGTCGTGAATGTTCCTCTTCACATCAATGAAGGTGACACCTTAAAAATTGACACTCGCACGGGTGAGTACATGGAAAGAGCAAATTCTTAATTGCAAAAAATTCGAATACCATCCCACCTCTCCCATGGTCTAAGCGACCAATGACAGGCTTTGACGCGCCAAAGCAGACAGCCTTACATTTTGAAGTCATAATATAGATATAAAATATCCGTTTATGGAAGCCATCCAATCGATCGATTGGATGCACCTGTTCGATTTAAAAACAGGATTAATAAAAGCGGATCCCCAATCATCATGGGTAGACAATAAATTATGGGGTCTTTTTGAAAACAAATTGGAAAACGGAACTCATTTCCTTTCTTAAAAAAAGTGATGCAAAGGCATTGCGTGATCAACTTAAAAAGGATTGGAGTGATTTATATCCTGAAGACAAAGAAATAATTTACCGATTTCTCTTCAACGCAAGGCAATTTAAAACCTTTATCTATCTCTGGGTCATTGACTTACAAAACCAAACTCCCGATTTACCTTGGTTGCTCAATTTGAAAATTCTCGCTGAACATAAAATTCAGATCTCACAGGAAACACGAAGAGAGATTCTAAAATTCTGCTTTTCCAATCAAAACCAGCCTCATCTCGAAAATGAGAACGGGATTCTTTTCCAAGAACTCCTTGAGTTGAAGAGAAAAAACCATCATGTTCGATTGAACAAAAAAAAATCTGAAATACTGAGTTCGGCAGAAATTGCGAAATCAGAGCGTCTGGAACAGCAGTATGCAGAATACATGAA
>JBGSSY010000338.1:0-2083 GCA_041736775.1 Bdellovibrionales bacterium
GGCCCTTCCCCCGACTCCATTCGCAAAATGGGAGATAAAATTGAGGCTAAAAAAATCATTCAATCAAGCGGCGTTCCCACCGTTCCGGGTTACAATGGAGATTTTCAGGATTTCTCAACTCTCCTCTTAGAAATTGAAAAAATTGGTTACCCCGTCATTGTCAAAGCGGCCGCTGGCGGCGGCGGACGTGGCATGAAGGTCATTGAAAAAAAGGAACAGGCTGAAGAACTCATCAATGCCGCCAAAAGAGAAGCTCTGAGTGCTTTTGGCAGTGACAAAGTTTTCCTTGAAAAGTATTTGAACCGAGCCAAACACATCGAAATACAAATTTTTGGCGATCTCAGCGGGCGTGTGGTTCATCTTTTTGAGAGAGAATGTTCAGTGCAAAGACGTCACCAAAAAATTATTGAAGAGGCGGTGAGTGCAAGCCTTTCTCCTCAATTGCGTAAGGCGATGACGGACGCAGCCGTTCGTTTGGCTGAAGCCGTTCAATACGTCGGCGCTGGTACGGTGGAATTTTTAGTTCAAGATGAACAGTTTTATTTTCTAGAGATGAACACCAGACTGCAAGTCGAACACCCTGTGACTGAATTGGTTTTAGGGGTTGATTTAGTGAAGGCGCAAATTTTAAATATGATGAATCGTTTTTCTGTTTGGGATCAAGATTTGTTAATTCCTCGCGGTCATGCGATTGAGTGTCGGCTTTATGCGGAGAACCCTCACTCCGCGGGGATTCCCTCAACGGGTCTTATTGGTTATCAAGAATGGCCCGACGGACCCGGTCGAAGATTTGATTATGGTTATGAATCCGGCGATATCGTGACTCCTTATTATGACTCAATGATGGCGAAACTCATTGTCTGGGATGAGACAAGACCGCGCGCCATAAAGAAAATGCTCAAAGTTCTTGATGAAACCATTCTTTTTGGAGTGGAGTCGAATATTCCACTTCTCAAAGCCATTCTTCAGCATCCTGATTTTATAGATGGCTCTTTTAATACCCAATTTTTTAATCAACACTTTTCTCAAGGGGCTCCTCAAAAAGTTTTAAGCGATGAAGAAAAAGAAATTTTAGAGATGAGCTACCAAAAAATTTCAGAAGTAAAGTCAAATCAGAATGAAGGGCCCTCTCCTTGGTCAAAAGAATGGAGCAATGTGTGAAGAAAATTAAAATGACCATAAAGGGTCAAGAGAAAGAAATTCCGGCTTTAAAAATGGCAGGTAAACTATGGCTGCAATTAAACGGAGAGACTCTTCAGTACGCACCTGACCTCTTAAAGAATCAAGTTCAAAAGGGTGGGGATATTGACCCTCGCTCGATTCATTCTCCTATGCCAGGTAAAGTGATCAAACTCCTCAAAAGAGAAGGTGACATTATTGATGAGAGTCAAACCCTCGTTGTTATTGAAGCCATGAAAATGGAATATAATTTAAAGGCTCAAAAAAAAATGAAGATCAAAAAGATTCACTGTGCAGAAGGAAAGACTGTGAACCTTGGACAAAAACTGGTGGAACTGGAAGAAATCAATGACTAAAGTCAATTTAGTAGAAATGGGTTTAAGAGATGGATTGCAAAATGAAGTGGTTCATCTTTCAGTCAGTCAGAGATTTCAATTACTCAAAAAATTAACCGATGCCGGTTTAAGAAGAGTTGAAATTGGCGCCTTTGTTTCTCCCAAATGGGTTCCGCAAATGAGCGACACAGCAAAACTTGTGCGTAAGGCGCTCATTGCTCAAAAACAAAATACACTTTCTCGTCACGTCCAGCTATCCGCTCTGGTTCCCAATCAAAAAGGTTTTGAAAATGCCTTAAAGTCTGGAATTAAAGAAATTGCAGTTTTTGGTGCCGCCACAGAAACTTTTTCACAAAGAAATATCAACTGCTCAATCTCTGAGAGTCTCAAACAGTTTCAAGAAGTTTCTCAACAGGCCAAAAAAGAAAAAATTAAAGTCCGTGCCTATCTGAGCACAGTGTTTGGTTGTCCTTATGAAGGACTTGTCACCAGTCGAAAAGTGATTCCCTTGATCGAAAAGTATCTCGCTTTAGGGATTTTTGAAATTTCATTAGGTGATACGATTGGGG
>JBGSSY010000020.1:0-3805 GCA_041736775.1 Bdellovibrionales bacterium
TCCCAAGTGGCACAGCATGGGGCTTATTTTACCCATCCCCCCTCAAGATTGATCTTTGGAAGTGAATTTGTTAGTCTCAGATTCTTCAAAAAGGGGAATCATCATGGCCCAAAAAAGAGCTCTCGTCTGTGGGGCATCACAAGGAATCGGCCGAGCCACAGCCATTGAATTGGCTAAAGGCGGCACAGCTGTCACCCTTTTTTCGAGAAGCCCAGAAAAACTTAAAAGTGTGCTTAAAGATCTTAAGGGCGAAGGGCACGATTATCTAGCCGCTGATATCTCTGATGTTGCCTCATGGAGCAAAGAACTTTCGCAAAAGCACCGCCAAAAAAATTATGACATTGTGATTTTGAATTCAGGTGGTCCCAAAGGGGGAGCAATCTCAAAGGCAAAACCCGAAGAATTTATTAAGGCTATGACGGATCATTTGGTGGGAAGTTCGCAAATGGTTGCTCTTTTTTTAGAAGAGATGAAAAAAAATCGCTTTGGTCGAATCATTACCATTACATCAACTTCAGTGCGTATGCCCATTCCCCATCTTGGAGTTTCTAATACGGCACGCGCGGCGGTGGCGAGCTGGGGTAAGACCCTTTCTTTTGAAGTGGCTTCCTTTGGAATCACTGTCAATAATGTTATGCCGGGTTACACTCAAACTCCTCGTCTTGAGTTTTTGATTCAAGCGAAAGCGGAGCTGAATCAAAAATCCTACCAAGAAGAAGAAAAATCATGGATCGAACAAGTTCCGATGAAAAGATTTGCTCAGCCCGAAGAGACAGCAGCGCTTATAGGTTTTCTGACTTCAGATCAAGCGAGCTATATCACTGGTCAAAGTATCGCTGTTGATGGTGGACGGTTGGGTTGTCTATGAAGTTTGATCTGTTTTTGTCAATTTGCCAGAATGAAGTGGATGGAAAAATTCCCAGCGAAAGAAAGATGTTTGAGAACTTTTTTTCGCAAGTGGTTTTGGCCGACGCTTTAGGTTTTGGGACCGCCTGGATTGCAGAAACCCACCTCTCTTGCCAAGTTCAAAAACAAAATCCTTTTGCCGTTATCCCCAACTTCCAGGGAGAGATCGGACTTAATACTGACATCCTGCAAATGGCTCACTTGGTTTTTGCTAAAACCAAAAATATAAAAATTGGCTCTGCCATTCGCAATATTCTTTGTAATGGTGGACCCATTGCCCATGCTGAAGCGATTAAAACTTTTCTGACCCTTCATTCATTTCATCATCCAACGGATCGATTACTAGAGCTGGGATTTGCTTCTGGACGTTTTCCTTTCTCTAATCGTCCTTATGGGATTGTTCCTCGTAATGAGCTTGAACTGAAAGCCTGGTCTGTTCTGAGTGGTCGACTTTTTTTACAGGCGACTGAGATTTTTTTAAGACTTCTCAATGGTGAGATCATTAGCTCTCAAGATGTCAGTCCCATTGAACTTAAACCCCAACACTTTAAAACTCCTGAAGAGTGGCAAGGGCTCATCAAAATTGAAAAGCAATTAGGACTCAACTCTCTTCAGGGAGAATCTCTTTTCGTTCCCAGTTTTTGGAATTTTGATAAAGTCGGAGTGATCCCTTTTGATGCTCCTTTAGAGTATTTGCGTTTGACCATCGGTGCTCACTTTCGTGAAGCCCATGAGTTAGCCAATCGTTACCGCCCTACGGGAGTATTTAATCTTTCAATCACGCCACCGGCTGTGATTGAACAAACTCATCAGTATATGAAAGAAGTTTATCATAAAGCAGGTGGGCCTTGGCATCGTGGTCTTATGCCTCGTACTGTTTTGGTTTTTATCAGTGATGAATCTCATCTCAGTGTTGAAGAAAACAACAAAAGAGCTAAAGAAAAAGCAATAAAAGCCAATCAAGCCTATTGGCAAGCGATTCAAGGAACAATTGATCCGGCAAAATTAGCAGTAGCGGTTGATAATGCGTTAGTAGGTCACCCCAGCACTGTAATTGATCAAATCAAAGAAAAATTTAATCCTGATGATCGAGTGATGTTGTGGTTTGATTTCAATAATCACGATAATGCCGAGGTTTCTGGCTCGATGAAATCGTTTATGGAAAAAGTGGCCCCTGAGTTTTTATCGTAATTGTTGAGCCTGATAGATAATGATTTTTGTATTAGCTTAAGTTATTTAATTAATTTTTTGTTTTTTTTGTTTACTTATTAATTTATTTGTTTATGACCCTCTATTTTATTTGATGGGTTCTCTTTTTTTAAAAGGAAGTCCGATGTTAAAACTTAAAAATCTCATCAATGGTGAACTGATTGCTCCTTTATCCAATCAATATCTTGATAATTTCACACCGAGTACGGGCGAGATTTACTCTTTGATCCCAGATTCAGACGCAGAGGATATAGCGTTGGCGGTTGATGCTGCGGAAGCCGCTTTTAAAAGTTGGTCAAAAACTAAAGTGGAAGATCGAGTCAAATTGATGTTTCGCTTGGCTGAATTGATTGATAAAAATGCCGACGAGTTGGCCCATGCTGAGAGTTTTGATCAAGGAAAACCGGTTTGGCTGGCCCAGTCTGTTGATATCCCAAGAGCCAGTGCCAATCTTCGTTTTTTTGCTCACGCGGTGATGAATCATAAATCAGTTTCATTCACCGATACACCCCATGTGGTTGAGTATATTAATCGAGCGCCGATTGGTCCTTGTGCTCTGATTTCTCCATGGAATTTACCTCTTTATATTCTCACCTGGAAAATTGCACCTTGTATCGCCACCGGTAACACGGCGATTTGTAAACCTTCCGAAATGACACCGATGACGGCTTTTTTGCTAAGTGAATTGATTATTGAGGCGGGCTTTCCAAAAGGTGTGATCAATATAGTTCACGGTCAAGGGGGAACGGCGGGTCAGCACTTGATTTCCCATCCTCGTGTTCCGGTGATTTCTTTTACCGGTGGTACAAAAACTGGGGGTCATATTGCGCAAACTGTGGCCACGATGTTTAAGAAAACCAGTTTTGAATTGGGTGGAAAAAATCCTAATATTATTTTTGCAGACTGTGACTTTGAGCAAGCTCTTCGCATCTCCCTTCGTTCGTCTTTTTTAAATCAAGGTGAAATCTGTCTTTGTGGATCACGAATTTTTGTTGAGAAAAGTATTTATCAAAAATTTGTCGACCGTTTTGTTTCTGAAACAGATCAACTTTTGGTCGGGGACCCTGAGAACAGCAAAACTTTTTTAGGAGCACTGGTTTCAAAAGCTCATCTTGAAAAAGTAAAATCCTATGTCAGCTTAGCCCGTGAAGAGGGTGGCGTCGTGTTGACCAAAGAAAAGGTTGAGGATTTAGCTCCCCAATTTCAATCAGGTTATTTTATGAGACCGACGGTGATTACAGGATTAAAACCTGACTGTCGAGTTCAGCAAGAAGAGATATTTGGCCCAGTCGTTACCATTACTCCCTTTGAAACCGAAGAAGAAGTGCTTGCTATGGCCAATGGAGTTCAATACGGCTTATCGGCCACCCTTTGGACTTCTGATAACTCAAGAGTGCATCGAATGAGTCGAGAGATTCAAGCCGGCACCGTATGGGTGAATTCATGGATGTACCGAAACTTGCGAGCTCCTCTTGGGGGAATGAAAAGCTCTGGTCTTGGCCGAGAAGGTGGGGATTATTCATTAAACTTTTTTACTGAAACCCAGAACGTCAGTATTCAGTACTAATTCGACTTACCCTTTTGAAGTGGAATTTAAATTCCGGTACCCCGGAATACCGGTGCACCCGTATTCCGGGGTACCGGAATGAGATTAAAAGCCTAGGATGTCTACGCAGGTTATCCCTTTAGC
>JBGSSY010000046.1:0-20572 GCA_041736775.1 Bdellovibrionales bacterium
GTTTTTTTTGGGGGGGTGTTTTTTAACGTTGCAAGGTTTGGGGGATTTTTGCATGCTGGGGGGATGAGAAGAAAGTATAATACGATCATTATTTTGGGGACGCTGGCTGCGATTATTCTTTTACTTTTGATTTCGCCTAAAGAGGGTCAAGTCGATCAGATTGAGTCTTCCCCAGAGACAAAAGTTGAAGGGACAAAAGAGCAAGAAAATGTTCCAGAAAATACTCCTGAAAATTCTTCTGAAAATACTCTAACAGATGACTCATACCCACAGCATAAAAAAGATATAAATTTTGAGTGATATAACTAAATTTCAAACTCCGAAATGTCTAGGTTGCCCTATTTATTACTATTCATAATCATTCAAGCTTATTGTTACCTACTGATCCTATTGATTTTTATCTCAGAAAAGATTTTGTGACCTATTGAGAGTTTGAGGGAGTGGAGAAAATAGACCTCCTTAAAGCGGATGCGTTTTCGCCCGCAGGGCGAAATTAAGGTTAGGCAGGAGCCGTGGTCTATTTTCTTCTCTCTCTTAAACTCTCGATGGGTCAACGAGGACTAAAAAAAGAGTTTTGAAAGAGCATTTTCTTTGAGGGGGCTGCTGGGCATTTTGTCCATGCAGTTATAATGAGTGCAGGCTTGTTTAAGACATTCAAAGTGGGCCGGGCAATTGACCTGGGGTGAATAGGTTTTTGTATTTGGGCCCTTGGGCCCCCATCGGATATCTTGGTGAACACGAATGGGAGAAAAAATCCCTAAAGAGGGAGCCCCCAGCGAAGCGCTTAAGTGCAGCACTCCGGTGCTGGGGGCAATGTTGGCTTTGGCATTTTTTAGAAGTTTCAACAACTGATAACCTCCGAGCTGCTTATCCAACCAAACCACTCGGAAGTTATTTTTTAAAGACTGTTTAAGGGGTTTTAAATAAAGCTCATCACTTTCAGTGCCCGTGATCACAACTGTGGCCTTTTGACTGAGACTTTCAATGAGTTCGACATATTTTTCTGTGGGCCAATTGAGGGCTGATCCTCCCATACCCGGATGAACTACAAAATAATTTTGATTGATATCAATAGGAAGAGACAAACTGTCATCGACCTTTAACTCAAGAGGTTTCCAGAGTCGGGGATCTGATTTTAATGAAAAGCAGTGTTCCGTGAGTAAAAAATTATAATCCATTTCATGATGTTCACAGCGGCTTCTTTTTTGACGAAGTCCCTTGTTGAGAAAAAGATAGGAGTGCCATTGGGATAAAACACCTCCACGAATGGGGACCCGAGCGAGCCAAAGACAAAAGGAGAGCCACCAGGGCCCATGATAAACGACAGAAGTGTGGGGTTTGTAAGCTTTGACCCATCTATAAAATGAAAGAATATTTTGAAAGCTGCTCTCTTTTGAAAAAGACTGAAAGGAGCGACGGGGACGGGCCGATGCAGGGACAAACTCCAGTCCTTGGGGGATAACCCACTCCACAGAAAAGTCCGAGGAGACCAATTGATCGCAGGGTAAAGTCAGAACCAGATCACCTAAGCGATCCAGTCTTATAAAGAGAGCTTTTTTCATCGTCAGTACTTTCTAATCAATCCAACCACAATTCCACGGATATCCACTTCAGAAGCTTTAAGCCAAAAGGATTTCATATCTGAATTAGCGGGGCGAAGTTCAATCTCGCCACTTTTTTTCGAGCGATAGATTCTTTTCACAGTCGCTTCATGTTTGACCACGGCGACAACAATTTCTCCATCGTGGGCGTACTCTTGCCGCTGGACAAGAATCGTATCACCATCATGGATACCATCTTCTATCATTGAGTTCCCTTGCACCTGCAAAGCAAAAGTGAGTTCGGGCTTTTTGAGGAGAGAAACAGGAATATCTATATACTCATCGTGTTTCAGATGTTCAATCGGGGCCCCGGCAGCAACCAGGCCCAGCAAGGGAACTGTAATATTAGGAGTGAGGCGGGTTTGAATTTCTCTGAGGTTATTGGGAACGGAGAGGGCTGTTTGCACCACTTGAATAGCCCGTTTTTGATTACCCCCAGGAGTTCGAATATAGTTTTTATTCTCGAGCTGTTTGAGATAGTTTTGGACAGAGTTATTAGAGGCAAAACCAAAGTTCTCTTTGATTTCGATAAAGCTCGGGGAGTAACCATTCTCTTCAATATAACTTTCAATAAATTCCAGCACACTTTTTTCTTTGGGTGTGAGTGGTTGTATATGGCTTATTCCTGTCATCGTGACCCCCTAATGATCTTCATTTTTAAAGACAATCTTCTGTGTAAGTATAATGTAAGTTATATGTCTATTAGGTGTAAGTCAAACGGCAGAAGGTCTAGTTTGATGATGAAAAACGCGGCGCTTTTTAAATGTCCTCCCCCTATTTTACTTCTCGTAAAAAAACCTGAGAATAACTTTTCAGGTTTTGGGTCGTTGCTTTTAAGACAATCAGGCAATTTTTAATTTTTAGTGCTCTCACGATTCTGGCTGGGTTGAGTCTTTTTAACACTCACGTTGATCAGATTATCATTTGAGTCTCGATCGATCAGAATGTTCAGAGGATCGATTCCGGCTTTAATCGGTTTTCCTTTAACCTCGATCTCAAAAGTATTTTCTCCCGCTTTAATCGGATGTTTTTTGAGGTAAAGATACTGATTTTTTTCATCAAGCACGCCGATATCCATTTCTTGTTGAAACTGTTTTTGTTCCGTTTCTTTACCTTGAGGATCTGAATCGATTTTCTTTGAAAAAACTTTGAGTTCAACTTTATAAACTTGATCTTTAGTTTCTGTGGCTTCAGCTAAAAGGGGGCGGTTCTCAAACAAAACGATTTTTTCAAGCATATCTTCAACTAAACTGACTTGCTCGGGTTTCACTTTGCTTTTTAATAGAGCAAGAAAGTCTTTGGTTGTCGGATAAGGTGGTTTTCTTAAACCATGCTTTTGAAGTGTTTCTTGAATGGCGCTATTGATAACTTCTTCGCCCAAATAATCTTTGAGGGCGTAAAAAATAACACTCCCTTTTCGGTAATGAATGTAGCTTTGCTGTTCGGTGAGGTAGAGAGGGTTCTCATACTCACCTTCTTGACCACGGCCCTGAAGGTAACGATCCAGCTCATGTTTTAAAAATCTCTTCATTTTTTCTCGACCATACTCTTTTTCCATCACCATGAGGGCTGAGTACTGAGAAAAAGTCTCAGAGAGCATCTCTGAACCTTGAACATTGGCTCCAATCAACTGATGGGCCCACCATTGGTGAGCGAGTTCATGGGAGGTGACATAAAACGGATAATCAACATCATCAGGATCGGTGTCATTCACCTTAGCAATAAAACCAATGGCCTCAGAGAAAGGTATGGTATTGGGAAAAGCTTGAGCGAAGGTTTCGTATCTTGGAAATTCGATAATGCGAAACTGTTTATGCTGATAGGGGCTGAAGTTTTGAGTGAAATAATCAAAAGATTTTTTAGTGCCTTTAATCATACGATCCAAATTGTACTCATGACCTTTTTGATAATAGATCTCGATTTTCACATCATTCCATTGATCCGTCTTAAGTTCATAGCGTCCTGAAAGAAAGGCATAGAAGTTAAGAATTTTTTGGTCCATTTTATAATGAAAATAACGACGACCACCCTCTTGCCACTCTTTTTGCAAATAACCTGGGGCTATTGCGATTTGATCAGAACTGGTACTCACAATAGTTTCAAAATCGATCCAGGTTGTATCAGGTCCGATATAATTAAATTGAGTTTGTGATAAATCATCAATCGAAGCTTTTCTGGGTTTTGGTTGCAGTCCATACTTTTCACGAGTTTTACGGGCTGATAACTCAAGACCTGATACATAACCCATAATAGGAAAAAAATCGTGATTGTTAAAGAACGTTCCATTGTAATGAATTTTACCAATATTGGATCCGTTTTCGATGGTCGACTGGTCAACGTCAACGCTGTACTCCGCTGAAAATTCATCTCCTGGTTGAAGTGCCGTTTCTAATTGATAAACAACCAAGGGATAGTTTTTGTTTTCAGTCATTGTTGTCGGAACAGAGAAATTCATTGTCCATTTTTCATTGGGGTAGTGAACAATAAATTCGGTAATGGGACTGTTCGTGTTATTTTTGTACTTCAGTTGAAGCTGGGCCTTTGCTTTAAGCTCTTCGGGGTAAATATCAACCTTAGCAAAAACAGAAGTTAATTCAGGACGAGCCTTGTTTTCAAAAACTTTATAGTCTTTTTCGTAGGCATAGGAAAGTTTTTCAAGATCTTTTGTCGTTTGGTATTTGTTGACGATATTGGTTTGATAAAAAAGAAAACTTCCCATGGCGACAAAGCCAAAAAGGCTTAAGGAGAAAACTATTTTAAAGGGACGGGTGGTCTGAGAGAGCCCATTGAGAATCATCTCTTTAAAAGTAAACTGGGTGGTTCCCCTTTGCCAAAAAAGCCAGGTGAGAAGAGCTAACAGAAGAGATAAAAAAAGCCAATAGGTGTTGTAAAGATGAAAGATTTTGAAAACATGGCCAAAACCATTCATGTCAGAATAAGTGGGCGTTGGTGTCGCGCTAAAACGATAGAGGTAGTGAGGAAATCCCATGGCTGATGCGAAACTATAAAAGACATAAAAAAGAACCATCACACCGTGGCCGATATATTTATTTCTGCAAACAACTTGTAAAAACAAAGCCAAAGAAATGAGATTGATGTAACTGGGTAGTTCAATCAGATAAAGACGAGTTAAATACTGACTCCACTCAAAATTAAAATATCCATAAGAAGCCTGGATCAATACACCAGCAATCATAACAGAGGTTAAAAGGAGAGCCGTGATCAGAATCATATTGATGTATTTAGCCACAAAAAGAACTGAATTGGGGACAGGAATCGCATCTATAATTTGATTGATTTTGAGATCTCGATCTCGCCAGATCGTTTCACCTGAATAGAGGGTAATAATAATCAACATAAATAAATTAAAAGAACCGCCGACAAAATCAAGAACATTATAGGTGACAGGATAGGTGTTTGTTCCAAATATTTTTCCGATCTGAGTGCCAACCACAAACATATAGCCAACACCGGCTAAAAGGAGGACGAGAAAATAGATGCTTTTAACAGTTTGAAAAAAATCAAAAGAAAGTTGCTTTTTAAAAATTGCCCACCAAGATATTGGACTTCCGTAAAGTGATAAAGGTTTCAATTTCGGGAGCGATTCGGTTTTAATTTGAACTGTGACTTTACTTTTTCTTTTTTTATCTTTTTGAGGTTCCGTCGAGAAAAAAAAGAGAGAGTAAAGAAGTGCAATAACACCCAATCCTAACCAAAGAAGTCGATTGAGTAGGTAGTAACTCTCGAAGACTAAGGACTTGGTATTTTGTTGATCAACACTCCAGTAGCGAGTGGTTTCATCGATGGCATTGAGACCCATGGGGTCGAGCAGTGAGGCAAGGGTTCTATTATCAAGCTCCGAGAGAAGCTTTCCAGAGGATAGCCAAAGCAGTACAAGAAGAGTGGCTGCAATATAAATCGGAGTCATCTTTTTGGTTTGAGATCCCATTAAAAAAAAGAGAGAGCCAAAGATAAAAACGCTGGGAAGAGCGACATTAAAAAGCGGAGCTATATATCCTAATAAAAATTGGGGACCTAAACTTGAGGGGAGAGCAAAAGGAAGCAAGCTTGCCACAAAGACACCCAAGGGAATACTCGATAAAATAAAGAGCATAAAGAGAAGTGCACCCAAAAATCGTCCCAACAAAAACCGACGAACTTTTAAGGGTGTTGTAAAAATAATTTGGTCCATGTTGTTGATAAAATCTTTACAGATCGCCTGGCCAAAAACCGGTGCAATCAAAAAAAGACTAAAGGTGGTGCAGATGGCCACGAAGCTAGCAATTCTTAAAGGGGCATTAATAAAAACCCGACTTGAAGATCCAAAACTCACAATAATACCACTAAAGGCTCCACCTGCGGCCAGAGTCATCAGAACCGTAACAGAAAAAAACAATAAAAAATAAATGTAACTGGATAAAGAGCGCGAGCGAGTTTTGAACTCGAAATAAACTTGAGTCAAAATCTCTTTCAACATTTTGCAAATCCTTTGATGTTTGAAAAATAATAATCTTCTAAATTGGGTTCAGTTTCCACAAAACCCGGAACTGGTACTTCTGAGTAAATTTTCACAATAATTCGACCGGCTGAAAATCGAGTGTTAATCACTTGGTATTTTTCTTCAAGTTGTGGAACGTCTTTCTTATCGACTGTGGTTGACCATACTTTAGCCCGAATATCATGGATCGCTTTTTCAGGAGAAGTTTGAACCAGAACCTCTCCTTTATTGATAATGGCAAAATTCTGACAAAGATCGGCCACATCACTCACTATATGAGTGGAAAGTATAACCGTAACCTCAGAACCAATTTCAGAGAGAATATTATAAAAGCGAAGACGCTCCTCTGGATCAAGACCAGCCGTGGGTTCGTCAACGATCAAGATTTGAGGTTGTGCAATTAAGGCTTGGGCGATTCCAAAGCGTTGCTTCATTCCTCCCGAGTAGGTATTGACCGCATTATCTTTATGGGCGGTGAGATTGGTCAGTTCGAGATAATAGAGAACCCGCTCTTTTCTATCTTTATTGTCAGTAAGGCCTTTAAGAGTGGCAATATAATCGAGCAGGTCAACTGCCGAAATTTTTGGATAAACTCCAAACTCTTGGGGCAAATAACCCAAAGATTTTCTCAATGCATCGGGTTCATTTAAAATATCCAGTGAATTAAAGTTGATTTGACCTTCATCAGGAGTTTGTAAGGTAGCAATGGTGCGCATCAGTGAGGATTTACCAGCCCCATTAGGCCCCAGCAAACCAAACATACCATTTGAGATTTCTAGGTTAATGCTGTTCAGAGCGCGAACGCCGTTATCATAGGTTTTGCTCACATTCTTAATCGACAAACTCATACTGACCTCTTCGTTTATGACACCGTTTTCTTGCCTGATTAAAAGACTTTGAGCAAATCTTTTTTGCTTAAGATCTTTAAGGACGGTTCTGTTAAAAATCCTCGAAAAATGAATCAGAGAGTCTACGAAACCTCACTTCTTAAAGATCAGCGATACAACCCTTATCGAAACTCTCAGCTAATGGATCCTGTATGAATGCTTAAACTCTATTCTTCAATGGTCAGGAGTTTATTCTCTCTTTGTATCAAATTGAAACAACTAACAATCCACTTATTCGATTTGAGATCGTAGAAATAAAATATAAATTAATTGGGACCAAAAGACTCAATTTTTTAAAAAAATAGACGATAAATTATTGATGTCATTAAGATTTATCTATTTTTTCATCTTCAGTTTCACTGTCTCTGATTCGCTTTGGGCGGATTGTACAAATAGTGAAAAGGGAGTCCCCGGTCGATCCGGCCAAATTCAGTACAACCTGATTAATAGTGAATACGAATACTGTGACTTTAATAATTGGCGTTCCTTAAAATATGACCAAGCCATTACAAACTTCACCAGCATTTATAGTACAGACTTTGAATCTGGTGTTGTTGCCGGTGAGTGGGGATTTGATTTTATTAATAACTTCACCTCATTTCTTGGACGCTTTGGTTCCACGGGAAATACCCAAGGACCAGCCAAAGTTTTTAATTTATCAGGAAGTCAAGATTCCACCAGAATTACGTTTGATCTTTACGATATAGATAACTGGAATGGTCGCTCAGTTATTCTTTACATCGATGATGTAGAAATTAATCGGTTCACAGGTAATAACCACTATACAGCGTTGAGCAATGGGTCAAATGGCAATGTTTCTTGGACCGTTGAAAGCCTCATACCCATTCGTTACAATTTTGGTTTTGGCACTTCTTCCGATCAAAAACATCGACTTGTCGTCAGTATCACTAATCCAGCGGCCACCACGATTAAGTTAGGTTTTGGCAGTGATTTTATAGGTGGAGCTGCTTTAGATGCATTTGGAATTGATAATCTCATTATCGAAGAAATCGTATCAGGAACACCATCGGTCATTCTCAGTGATGATTTTGAAAGTGGTGTCCCAGCCAATGACTGGGGAGCCAGTTTTTTTCTAGCAGAGTCATCAAAATTTTTAGGTCAGTACAGCAACTCTGCCAGCTTAGCTCTTTTAAGTAGAACTATAAATTTAATGGGGCCTCCCATTGATTCAACCACAATTGAGTTTGATTTTCTGGAGATCGATAGTTTTGATAACGAACCTTTTAACGTCTATATCGATGATGTTCTTGTTTACACGTTCAACTTTAACGGATCGAATACTTATGATACTCCACCGGACGGTAGTAACGGCAATGTTTCTTGGACCGTGGTGGAAAATGAACCTTATCCTGTGGAATTAGCGGGTTCAACAAGGTGGCCTGAACAAACTTACCATTACACCTTCACTTATACAAATCCAGGTTCAAGCCAAGTCAAAATCGCATTTGGTGCAAGTTTAGATGCAGGTATAGGAGATGAATCTTGGGGAATAGATAATGTTTCAGTTTCAACTTTTATTGGTGGAACGCCGACTTTACAATACTCGCAAGATTTTGAAGGTGTTGTGCCGAGCAACGAATTTGTTCCTGATAATAATTTTGCTTTTGGTAGTTTTTTAGGCCCTCTCGGTAACACAGGCGGCACACAAGGGGCTCACAAAACATTATCACTTCCAGGAGGACAGACAACAACCACACTCACTTTTGATGTTTATGAAATTGACTCTTGGGATAATGAGCCTTTTACACTTTTCATAAATGATAATGCGGTTTTTTCCCACTCCTTCACTCACCTCTTTTATAATAAACCCACTTCAGGCAGCAATGGGATCTACTCTTGGACTGTTTCTAATTTGACATCGATTGCCTATAATTTTGGTATGGGACCTGATCGAGATCAGGCTTACCGCTATGTTGTAACAATCAACAACAATGGTGCCACAAGTGTAAAAATTGGGTTTGGAGCGATTTTCAATTCTGGAATTGCCAACGAATCTCTTGGAATTGATAACATCATCGTTGAACACAATTTCTCGGGTGGTGCCGTTGTTTATAATGATGATTTTGATGATGGCAGAGCAGAGCTCCGTTGGAACAATGTCACCGCAAGCACATCAGCCTTTTCAAAATTTTTGGGATTGGGTTCTGGGACGGGTGGGGCGCAGGGCTTAAACCGAACATTTGCGCTCAGTGGTAGCCAAGATACCACAACTCTGGTTTTTGATATTTACGAGATAGACAGTTGGGATAGCGAAGTCTTCAGGGTCTTTGTGAATGACGTCCTGATCTTTTCAGAAACTTGGTCTCACCTCATCTTCGAGACGCCCTCAACAGGTTCGAACGGAACTGTTTCATGGACAGGCGCAAATCTGACCTATCAAGTGTACAATATGGGTGGCCCCTCCTCGGGTCATAGTGATCAAGCCTACCGTTATACTTTGACTGTCTCAAACCCAGGAGCAACCTCTGTTAAAATTGGCTTTGGCAGCACTCTTAACGGTGCCACAAGTGATGAATCTTGGGGTGTTGATAACTTTTATGTGATTGAAAATTCGGGGGGAGGAGACACTGAAATTTATTATGATGACTTTGAAGCATTGGTCTCTGGCTGGTCTAATAATACCACTTATTCAAGCTACGGTATTGCTCAAGCGAGCAGTTTATTAACCATTGGAACTGGATCAACCATCAACACTCCGTTTACCCAAAACGAAACATCAAGCTCAACCTTTAATTGGGTGAGAACTAAAACTTCTAACGGTGGAGCTCTCACAACGGCTCTAGGTTCTTTTAATTCAACGGCGAGAGGGCAAGGACCCAGTCGAGTTTTCGTTTTGCCTGGCACCCAAAGTGAAACAAAAATTGAATTGGATTTAATTTATATTGGAAGTTGGGATTCAGAACCGATTTACATTTTTATCAATGATACCGTTGTTTATAATCGTAATTGGTTAAGCACAAGCTATACGGTTGATCGCAAAGGCACTTCTGGCGCTGTTTCTTGGAGGGCCAACAACGTGACCCCAAGTCCAGCCGGCAGTTACGGCTCTTGGCCCGGTAGTGAACAGTCTATCAAGCTGACTTTTTACGTACAGAATCCCGGAGCCACAGAAATTAAATTGGGATTTGGCTCTGACGTCGACGGTGGTGATGAAGACTTTGCCATCGATAATGTTAAAGTCTCTCACTATAATACTTCCCCATTTCCTAATCTTGGTGCTTGTTCTGATCCAGGAAAGATGCAGTATGATTCTATAAATAAAGCCATAGTCTTTTGTAATGGTACAAATTTATGGCCCATGGGTCCACCGAACAGTGGTGTTGGCGGTTGCGCGGGTGTCGGAATTGTAGAGGGAGAAATGGATTACTCTGCAGCCCTCTGGTCCTATCAGTATTGTGATGGGAATGGCTGGGTCACGATTGATAATTAATTACCCTGTTGCTCGGATGCATCGCACATGTTCCCAAGCACAAAGTTAGACCTGGGCGTCAACTTAGTGTTTTAATGAACAATAAATTTCGTCTTTGCTTTTCCAAATGGTTTTGATTTTAGGATGGCTGGCATAAGTCATAGGTACTACAGTTTTAAGTGTATGAGAGGAAGAGGCTATTTCGCGACAGGGAGAAGAGTAAAAATTTTGTGAAACAAAAGAGCTTTGAGCGACAATCTCAGCCGTTAACCAGTGCGAAAAAGCCAAATTGATTTCAGCTTTTTGAAAAGTGTCCCCTTGATCGAAATTCGAATAGCAATAGGGATGGTTTTTAAGTTTTGTCACCTGATCAGGACTGAGCTTTTTTAAAGAGATTAATTTTTCTAGAGTTGAGTCATCGCTTAATTTGAGTTTCAGGCGCTCCTGGTTTTTGAGACAATCTAGCAATGGTGTAAAAGGATTATCTTCTTTAGAGTTTAGGCTCCATTGGCAGGGATCAATACTCTTTGTCATTTGGTAAATGATCAGTGCGTAGAGTGTGGCCTCATTTTCTAAAGTGTTTATATGTGGACCGATAAAGAGAGTCTGACTTAAAACATCCAATTCAAGGGAGAGATCAAGAAACTGGCGGGGATTGTTTTGGTAGGGAGAGCCTTTAAGTTGTTTAAACTTTTGCAATTTAATATCTTTTATTTTTTGGGTGATTTTTTTCTTAAGATTTTCTTCAAAGGTGAGAGACTCTAGATATTTGATAAAATCAGTCTTGGCTTGAAGAAAAAGAGCATCTCGCTTAAGTTTCTTCAATGAGTCATTGCTCCATTCACTTATTTCTTTAAAAACCGCTTCTACGGTGGCATTGATCTCGGGTTTAGGAGTGGGATACTGACCAAGAATAAATTGGTCAAAATAATATTTTCTCCACTCTTGAGCGATGGTCTCTTCGGGCGCAGAAGTCAGCTTATTGGTTTCCAACCAAGAAAGAAGAATGGGACTTTTGTCTTCTGTGAGTTTAAGTAAAACTCCGTCGGCACTTTGAGCAATACTAACAAGGTGAGAAGCCTTTGCGAGTTTGTCATTTATTTTTGCTTTGAGGGAAAGTTGACTGTCATTGAGTTGGGAATGATTTTGGCAAACATCGCTGGCCCAAATTGTGGAAACAAAAAGAAGAAGAATCAATTGGAAGAATTTCCCAGTGGTTCAGTGGTTAAGACCAAAAGGTTGGAGCGATCGTTTTTAAAGTTAAGACTTCGAGTGTTCTCTGCCATTTCAGAAATAGAAAGGATTGAGTAAATGGAGAGGTGTAAAGTTTTAACGTTCTCAAATTGAAGTTTTTTAGCTTCCTCTTCGGGATTAACTAATAAACCAGCTTCTTCAAAAACAAATTCACTTATGGCAATAAAACTCAGTCCCAAAATAGAATCGGTGATTTTTCGGGCTTTAATTGAAACCGATCGCCCGTCTTTAGGGTCACGATATTGGATCAAATAACTATTTTTAGAGGTCGTTTTTTTAGCCATGTTTTAACAATTAGTGAAGATAGAGGTTTCCGTGGCGGGCAAGATGTTTGATTTTTTCTTCCCGTTGACGGGGATTCATGGCGTCTTCGAACTCGACAAAATATTCAAGTAAGCCTTCTTTGGCATTTTTAATGGCGTGATAAATATCTTTATTATATCCAACAGTTTGAATCTCACCTTCAGGTTGAAAGGCCGTTAACTCGGCTTCGTAACCTTCTTTGCGCTGGGTGAGTTTGATTTGAAGAGCTGATTTTTCGACGAGGTGGGGAGTGATGTCCACCATTTGCTGCTGAATATAAGCCGCAATTTCTTTTTCATCTATTTGGGTGGTGTTGGAATCGATGCGAAACATAGGGTTACCTCTCAGACTTTATTATGGGTGTGATTTGCGAGCTGTCAATGCGGATATTAATCAAGTATTTTCAGCACCTTATAGATTCCACTTGAGCGGCTCAGTGGGGCGTGAGGGCATTGGGGCCCGATAAGGGGCGTGGAACACTTTTGTAACATGACAGAGGTTAAAAAAAGAATCAAAATAGCCTTCATTTTGTGAAATAAAAGAGCAATGAAGGTCGGTGATATGGTTCAGGAAAAGCTAAAACTTGAGGCAAGTTGGAAAAATTACCTCGAGCCTGAGTTTGAAAAGCCCTATATGCAGGCTCTCCGTGAATTTTTAAGAAAAGAGTATCAACTTGGAAAAACGATTTATCCAGCTCCCAATGAATATTTCTTAGCCTTTGATTCTACACCTTACGACAATGTGAAGGTCGTGATTCTGGGGCAAGATCCCTATCACGGTCCTGACCAAGCCCATGGACTTTGTTTTTCTGTAAAGCCACAGGTTCCTCCTCCTCCTTCATTAGTTAATATTTATAAGGAGTTAAATTCTGATTTGGGTGTGACTCGTCAGAATCATGGTTATTTGAAATCCTGGGCCCAACAGGGCGTTCTCCTTCTCAACAGTGTACTGACGGTCGAAGCGGGCCTTGCCGCCTCTCATCGCAATCAAGGCTGGGAAAGTTTTACTGACAAAGTTATTGAGGTGGTTAATCAACGACAAAAACCAATGGTTTTTATGTTATGGGGCAGTTACGCCCAAAAAAAAGCGGCACTCGTGGATCGTAAAAAACATCTTGTGCTTGAGGGCCCCCATCCTTCGCCCCTTTCTGCCCATCGTGGCTTTCTTGGTTGTCGACATTTTTCCAAGGCCAATGAATTTCTCATAAAAAATCATCTGACACCCATTGATTGGGAACTGCCATCCCGAGAAGTGATCTTACAAGAAACAGATCCTCTCAAAAATCATCAAAAACCAAAAGCATCCGTAAACCCTTTGACTAAGGAAGACCGTGCTTAATTTTGATAACTTTAAAAGCCAAGTGATTATTCGCAATCAGATGCCCTTTCATCGGCTGGATCCTGATTTGCATTTTTTAATTTATGATCTGGCCCTTGAAAAAGGGAACACACCAGAATTTGAAATTCAAAAATTTATGGAAAGCTTTCCCCATCGTCTCGGGTTTAAAGCCGGCGAGGGACTTAAAAACTTTAAAGACTTTCCTAAAAATCTAGAATTGATCCTCAAAAAGTGGCCCAAACCCATCAGCAGAAACCACAGTTTGGTGGTTTTAGGGGGCGGTAGTTTAGGTGATTTCGGAGGATTTTTGGCTTCGATCTTAAAGCGCGGAGTAGGACTGGTGCATATTCCGACCACTTGGGTATCGGCGATGGACTCGGCCCACGGGGGAAAAAGCGCCCTTAATCTTGATGGAGTTAAAAATCAGATTGGCACATTTTATCCGGCCCAGAAAGTTTTTATCATTAAAGAAATTCTAGAAAACGCTCCCCAAGAACTGAAAGAACAATCTTACGGTGAGTTGATTAAAATGTCGTTGATTGGAGAGTCTCAATTTTTTAAAGAGATTATGCAAGAGCGAAGACCAGCATCCGATTTTTTATGGCGCTTTCTTAAGTTTTGTATTGAAGACAAATACCAAGTGATTTTGCAAGACCCCTATGAAACTAAAAAAATTCGTCAGGTTCTCAATTTCGGTCATAGCTTCGGTCATGCCCTCGAAAGTCACTTTCAATGGAGCCATGGTGATAGCGTTATGCAGGGGCTCTTTTTTGCACTCGAATGGAGTCGTTACAGAGGTGATCTTTCACAAAGCCTTTTTGACCAGATCATGAAAACTATAAAAGATAAATTTGATCGTGTTCCGGCCCAACAATTGAATTGGTATCGTCCCGCAAAAGCGAAAACCATTGCTGAACTGATTGCTTCCGACAAAAAAATCGATTCATCGGGGCAGCTTCTCTTTATTTTTCTGAGGTCGATTGGAAAAGCCGATCTCAAGATGGTGAAGATTGAAGATCTTATCTCGGAAGCGAAGAGGCAGAATTGGGTGAAGTAAAAAGCTTTTATTATCAGGGACCACTCTCGGCCTCAAAATCCTTGATGAACCGAGCGCTAGTCGTTCAATCTTTTTTTCCAGATTTAGAAATTTTAGGCCAATCAAACTGCCATGATGTCAGCCTCATGAAAAGAGCGCTTGAGCTTTGGCAAGGTCCTGAGAAATTAACAATTTTTGATTGTGGTTCGGCTGGCACAACCTTTCGCTTTCTTCTGACGCGTCTGTCCCGAGAAAAAGGGGAGTTTACATTAACGGGTGATGAAAGACTTTTCACTCGCCCCCATCATCCACTCTTAAAAGCGCTAGAGCAGCTCGGCGTTAAAACTTTTTTTGAAAGTAAAAATTGTCTCAAAATTGTTTCTCAAGGTTGGTCTTTCCATCAACCCATAGTCCTTGATCTCAGCTATTCAAGCCAATTTATAAGCAGTCTGCTTTTAAGCGCATGGAAGCTTGAATCTGATCTTACTCTTCTTATCGGAGAAGAAAGAAACTCCTACTCCTATCTTCAAATGACGATCGATTTTCTGAAAGAAATGGGAATGGAGATTCGTCAAGAATCCAATCGTCTCATCATTCCAGCAGAACAAACTCTTAAGAAAAAGATCATTGAAATTGAACCTGACATGAGTTCAGCTTTTGCCCTGGCTGCCTTTGCCGCCTTTCGGGGTGAACTTAAACTGCTCTCTTTTCCTGTTCAGTCCTTGCAGCCCGATTCTCTCTTTGTCGATATTCTTAAAGAGATGGGAGCTAAGGTTAGTCACGATCAATCGGATAAAACTCTTCTCATTCAATCAGCTCCTTTGAAGGCGATTCAAATTGATTTATCAAATCAGCCTGATCTCTTTCCAGTTTTAGCGGTTCTGCTTTCATGTGCTGAGGGAGATTCTCAGTTAACGGGACTTAAGCTCCTCAACTTTAAAGAATCCCATCGTTTAGAGAACATCCAAGAGCTTTTAAGCACTTTGGGTGTAGTCACATCTTGTCGCGGAGACCAGCTGATCATTCGCGGGCAAAAAAACTATCAAAGTCGAGAAAAAATTGTTTTTAATCCCGATCAAGATCATCGAATGGCAATGGCTGCAGCCTTGGCAGGCTACCAAGGGGCAAATATAGAGATACTTCACCCCGAAGTGGTCAATAAAAGCTTTCCAGAATTTTGGGAGATCCTCGCCCATGCTTAAATTGCTTCTGGTTGGCCATCGCGGAGTCGGAAAAACCCGTCTTGTTGAAGTTTTAAAAAAACACAATAGCTCTCTTCTTTTTTTTAGTCTCGATCAATGGATTGAAGAATCACAGGGGCAATCGATCAAGACATTGTTTGAGCAAAAAGGAGAGAATCTTTTTCGTGAAATTGAAATTAAAGTCTTCAATGAACTTGTCTCAACCTACCGTGATCAGTCCCTTGTGATCGATGTCGGAGCTGGTTTTTTGGGAGAGGTTCCATCAGGATACAAAGTTCTTTGGCTTGAAAGAAGTGTTGATTTATCGAAATCCCAGTTTCTCAATCGCCCCAATCTGGATGGGCAAATTCGGATTTCTTCAGAGAGGTTTGATCAGCGGCAAAAACGTTATTCTCAGATCAGTGATCTGCAGCTTGAACTGCCCGAATCACTGAGCGAAGATCATGAAAGTCTTGATCCTGTTTTTAAATCTATTTATCGGAATGATGGAACTTTGAATTTAAAGACTACTTGGTTTATGACAGTTCTTCATGCAAAGATGATTTCTTCGTTAAGCGATTTAAAAAGAATTCAGGGCCTGCAGTTTGAGTGGCGTGATGATTTGCTCGAATCAACTCTGATTGAAAAAGGGATCAAACAATTTCCTGATTCTTTATTGAGCTTTCGGGATCATTCACTGTTTAAAAATCATCAGAAATGGATAGATCACCATACTTTATGGGACTGGCCCCTGGAATGGGGTTTCAATTCTGAAGCTCCCATTCTTTCTCTGCATCAAAGAAAGTCCAACATGGCTGAAACTTTGAAGTCACTTCCCTCGACCGAACAAATCCTTAAACTGGCCATTCCCATTGAGAATTTTCAAGAGCTCTCTGAAGCCCATCAGTGGTTTATAGAAAATCCAACCCGGCGCTCATTTCTCCCGATGTCTCGTGAGGGACGCTGGAGTTGGTATCGATTGTTGACCTCAAAAATAAGTCCCCTCAAATTTTTGCGACTGGGAAAAGGTTCGAGCTCGGACCAACCCACCTTGTTCGAAACTCTTTATTATGAACCCTCGTTTCAATCCTTTGCTGCCATCCTGGGTTCTCCGATCAAACACAGTTTGACACCATCCCTTCATCGATCCTTTTTTAAAAATAAAAAGGCCAATATTTTTCGCATCCAAATAACCGAGGAAGAATTTGAAGTGGGTATTGATGTGCTAGAGAATCTCGGGCTTTGTTATGCCGCTATAACCTCTCCGCTCAAACAAAGAGCGGCCGAGTGGTTGGGCGATCCTTCTTTATCTTCTTTAAACACACTCAAGGAAATAAACCAGAGCTGGAAAGGCACAAACACAGATGGTGATGGTCTTAAACCCTATCAACAACTTTTGATTTCAAAAAATGTGGTGGTCTGGGGCGGTGGTGGAACCCATGGGGCACTGAAGACTTTCTGGTCTCAGCTTCCTCACGGTGATACGCAAAATTTTCAACTCTCTTTTTATTCCTCTCAAAGCGGAGAACTTAAAGAGGGCGTGGCTCAACACAATCCCGACGTTGTGATTTGGGCAGTGGGGGCGGATGCCTTTTCAAATAAGGGAGTTTTTCCTCCTATAGAGTGGGCTCCTAAAGCGATTCTTGATCTGAATTATACCCAGGATTCTTATGGAATTGAGTGTGCTCAGATCTATGGTTGCCAATACCACTCTGGACTCGCTATGTTCCTGGCACAAGGACTTAAGCAACAGGAGTTTTGGTCATGAGCGCAGGTTCTAATCAATTTGGACGCCTTTTTCAGTGGACAACATTTGGCGAAAGTCATGGCCCAGCCATGGGGGTTGTGATTGATGGCTGTCCCGCCGGTCTTAATTTTGATCACGAACTTCTGCAAAAAAATCTCCAAGCTCGTCGCCCCGGAAGCAGCCAAGCGGTGAGTGCTCGACAGGAAAAAGATCAGCCAGAAATTCTGAGCGGACTTTTTGAAAATAAAACTTTAGGAACTCCGATCGCCATTGTTGTAAAAAATGAAGATCAACGACCACAAGATTATGATTCTCTTCGCGAACAAAGTCGCATTGGACACGCCGATGATTTGTGGAAGAATAAATTTGGTCATTCTGACCATCGGGGCGGTGGCCGCGCTTCGGCTCGAGAAACTTTAAATTGGGTGATTGCGGGTTCTGTGGCTCAAATGTTTTGTTTAAGCCAGTCCCCTCAAATCAAAGTCAAAGCAGAGATTCTCTCGGTCGGCGATTTAAAAATCCAATCTTTACAGGACCCACAACTGATTGAGAAATTAAACCGGGCCCAAAAAGAAGGCGAAAGTTATGGTGCAACGGCCAGTTTGACAATAAAAAAGACTCCCGCTCTTCTGGGCGAGCCTGTCTTTTTAAAACTTAAATCCGAATTAGCCCGTGCCATGATGATGATTAATGCTTGCTGTGGAGTTGAGTTGGGTCATGGTTTTTTGCTAGCCTCTCTTAAGGGAAGTGAGCTGCACCAAGACTCGATCAACCCAGCCTATGGCGGACTGCGCGGTGGAATCACTACGGGTGAAGATTTATTTTTACGTCTTGCTTTTAAGCCCACAGCGAGCATCAAAGAGACGGCTCGAAAAGGGAGGCATGATCCTTGTGTTGCCCTTCGTGCTCTACCGATCATGGAGGCCATGTCTTGGTGCCTTATGGCCGATCAATTGCTGATGAAAAGACTCAATGAGGCCTGATCTTTACGCATTTTTGGTTGCTTGCGGTGGTTTCTAAAGTTAATACTTGTTACGAGTTCCAGTGGGTTAAAGGGATTTCAAGTTTCTTGGGGGAATCTGATGAAATTGCAATTGAGTTTCTTTGTGGCATTCTTTTTTTGGGTACAGTTGGCTTTCACATCGACGACAAATGTATCTCCGACAGTGATCGAAGACATGAAATCGATTGCTGAAGAAATGTCGGGCGAATATTACAGCAATGCTCTTCCTAGAGAATTTAGCGATAAAGGTTTAAGCGAAGAGGATTACCCCGAATTCACTCCGGAATTTTTGGCCACATTACAGCGATTCGAAAATATTTCGATGACCCAGTGGAAAAATTTTGTGGAAGAGCAATGGCTTTTTTCTCTTGAAGGTGGCTACTCTGAGTTTGATTTTAAAAGTGAGAGTTATAAAAATTTTATCCAAAACAATCCCCATCGGTTTTTGGGACTCTCACAAGGTTCTCGTCTTAATGACCTGGAAAATATATATGCCATTTTTAAAAATTATCAATTGATTGGTTACGTGGTTGAGCTAACGAATTCAGTGCGATCCTCTATCATTGAAGATGGTTCGGGTTATGTTCTCTATTTGGATCCAGAACTCAAAGTCATCTTAAGTACAGACTGGGACTCATAAGTTCTGATCAAATTTAAGAATGTCGATGACGATGACCTGATTCTGATCGTCGTATTGATAAGAAATATCATAGTGACCTAAATGGGTTCGATAAATCTTCGTTAAATCGTTATCTTTTTTATCTTTACGATTTCTATGATCGTGGCTCAAACTTTCATTAATAAGATTTTCTAAAGATAAAATATTTTCTGAAATTAGTTTTTTTTTGGCTTGTTCAGACCAAATGACGTTCAAAGGTTGTTTAGAAATAAATTCGGGCCAGCGAGGCTGATCCGTGGCAGAATCATAGATCCCAATGTAAGGTTTTAGGTCGAGAAGGGGAGTATTATGAATCAGATCCACTCCTGAAACCAGAAGTTCGCGATTGTGGTGGTCAACTTTATCGAGGCGCACTAAACTCAGACCAATGGGATTGGGTCGGTGAGGAGAGCGAGTGGCAAAGACTCCCATTTTATCTCCAAAAAGCCTTGGAGGTTTTACTTTACCGTGGGTTTTGTAATCGCCATTTTCATGGAATAAAAAAAGCAGCCAAAGATGAGAGAATTTCTCGAGTCCATCCAATGAACCTTCGGGGACCAACTGAGGAAAAAGAATAATTTTAGCCTGTGCCGAAGGGGTGAGTCCGCTCTGTCGAGGAGTTCCAAACTTTTGTTTAAAGGGAGAATCGACGTAGCCAATTTTTTCCATGCTCCATGGGTTCTTATCGATCATCTGATCTTCCTAGCATCATCGATATGATTGTGCTAGGGTTAAATACTATGAAAAGCACACGTGTAATTGGACTTGTAAAAAGACACCCTGATGGCTTTGGTTTTTTAATCCCCGACGATTCTGAAATGCCAGATCTTTTTTTATCCCGCAAAGAGATGGAAGGTGTAATGACCAATGATCGGGTCTCCGCCGCCGTCCATAAAGAAGACAGAGGGGATCGACTTTATGGCTCCCATGTTGAAGTCATTAAAAGAGGTGTGGCCCGGATTGTGGGTAAAGTGAAAAAAAAGAGTTCTGGTGAACTTGAAGTGGTTGATGGAATGCAAAAATGGGGGGCTACGATCAAGATCCCTTTTAAAAATTCTCGCGGTGCTACCGATGGTGACCTGGTTGCTTTAGATATTGTTGAATATCCTAAAAGTGGAAGCGACTTTATTGCCCGAGTGGTTGAAATTATTGGTGACGATCAAGATCCCAATAACGATTTAAAAAGAGTTCTGCATAACAATAGCGTTCCCATGGATTTTTCTTTCGCCACTCTCAATCAGGCTCGAAATATTTCTCAGAAGGTTTTGGACAAAGAAAGAGAAGGTCGTAAAGATCTCACTATGAAGACATTTATTACCATCGATGGCGTAACCGCCAAAGATTTCGATGATGCCATCTATGTCGAGCAAAGAGAAAATGGTTTTAGACTTTGGGTCGCAATCGCTGACGTCAGTCACTATGTGAGACCTAAAACAGATCTTGATGACCAAGCCTATGAGCGTGGGACCAGTGTTTATCTTCCTAATTTTGTTGTCCCCATGTTGCCCGAAGAACTCTCTAACGGAATTTGCTCGTTAAAGCCCGAAGTAGACCGTCTCGCTTTTGTCTGTGAAATGGGTATCGCTTTTGATGGTGAAGTCAGTGACTCTTCAGTTTACGAGGCAGTTATTAATTC
>JBGSSY010000087.1:0-3569 GCA_041736775.1 Bdellovibrionales bacterium
CGATCTTGAGTTGACCTTTAATCGCAGCCGATTCATATTTTTCAAGAGATCGATCAAAGCGTAAATACTCATGGTCTTCATTGCCAAAATATTTAACGGTTTCATAATTGATTAAACTATCGATGGCCTTGGTATTAGCCGTGCTTTCTGATTGATTCATCTGCTTACGAAATTTAAGTCTCCATTCTGTCACCCAAAGAGTCGAAATGATATAAATGACAATGGTGAAAAAAATGACTGCAGCATAAACAATATTAAAATAATAAATTAAAATGCCAGTGACCAAAACAATTTCAAAAAGTGTCGGCACAATATTAAAAGTCATAAAGTTCAGTACAAACTGAATACCACGAGTCCCTCTCTCAATGACACGAGAGAGTCCCCCCGTTTGACGGGCCAAATGAAAATCGAGAGAGAGATTATGCAAATGACGAAAAGTATTTAGAGCAATGACCCGTTGAGCGTGTTGAGCCACGCGAACGAATGTAAAATCTCTGACTTCACCAAAAACTGACACCATAATTCGTGCTGTTCCATAGGCCCAAATGAGACCCAGGGGTACAATCATGGCCGTTTGAACATTGGTTAACTGGTCAATACTTTGTTTGAGGAGAAAGGGGACATAGACGTTAAGTATTTTAGCAAATATCAAAAAGAGAACAGCAACAACCACTCTCAGCTTAAGATCAGGTCTTTTCTGCGGCCACAAGTACACGCCCAGTGTTCTTAATGTCGCCCAATGATTTTGACTTTCAATAGAATCAAAATCAATTGTGTTGGGTTTATTTTTTGAAACTGTTTCTTGTGAGGAACTGAGTTTGTTTGTGTTTTGAGGACTGTATGACTGGGGTGCGGTTGTCTTTTGTTTTTCTTCCATAGAATCCGCTATTGAACTTGATTTGCGGCCTTATGTAAACAAGTAATTGTCGACAAAATTGAGGATTTCTTATAAATAAGAAGCTTAAAAAGTGAGGTCAAGATGAATCCATCCGATCGTCTCAATTCAATGAGCCAATACTGGGAAAATTTTATTATACCAACGCTGATGGAATACATAGAAATACCAGCTCAGTCCCCTGCTTTTGATCCCGATTGGAAAGAGAACGGCCATATTGATCGAGCCCTTGCTTTGGTGGAGCGTTGGATTGAATCTCGCAATATTCCAGGTCTTAAAAAAGAAGTTTTACAAGTTCCCGGGCGCACCCCGCTTTTACTTCTCGAACTTGCCGGAGATTTGCCTTTTGAAGTTCTGATGTACGGTCACCTTGATAAACAACCTGAAATGACGGGATGGGCCCCTGATCTTGGACCCTGGAAGGCCGTTCGCAAAGGAGAAAAACTCTACGGACGCGGCGGAGCTGACGATGGCTATGCCGTCTTTGCATCTTTAGCCGCTGTTGAATTTATGATCCAAGAAAAAACCCCACGCCCACAAATCAAAATTGCCATTGAATTTAGTGAAGAGAGTGGTTCTGAAGATTTGCCTTTTTATTTTAAAGAGTACAAATCCCGTTTCGGTTCACCGGCCCTTGTGATCTGTTTGGATTCTGGAGCGGGAAATTATGAACAAATGTGGACCACAACTTCTTTACGAGGTTTGGTCAGCGGAGTATTAAAAGTCAATGTCTTGAGCGAAGGCGTTCATTCTGGAGACGCCAGTGGAGTCGTGCCCTCTTCTTTTCGCATTGCCCGCGAACTGCTCAGCCGAATTGAAGATCCCGTAACAGGAGAAATTAAACCCGAAGCTTTCAAAGCCGAGATCCCCCAACAACGTCGAGATCAAGCCGAACGGGCTTCAAAAACTCTCGGAGATACAGTTTACAAAAAATTTCCTCTCGTCTCACAGATCCAGCCAATGAATAATTCACTGGTCGAACTCATTTTGAATCGAACCTGGCGTGCTGCTCTTTCAGTGACCGGAAGTGAAGGTCTTCCAGCTATTCAAAAAGCGGGAAATGTTCTAAGACCCTTCACCGCCCTTAAACTTTCCCTTCGTCTTCCGCCAACGCTTGACGCCCAAAAAGCTGCAAAAGATTTAAAAACATGGCTTGAAAAAGATCCGCCTTACAAAGCCCAAGTGGAATTTCATATTGAAGATGCTGCCAGTGGCTGGAATGCCCCTCCCACTTCTGAAATTTTAGAATCTATTTTGCAAGAAGCCTCACAACTTTATTATCAAAAAGAAGCGCTTGCCATGGGCGAAGGCGGATCCATTCCTTTTATGGGAATGATTGGCGAAGCTTTTCCTAAAGCCCAGTTTGTCATTACTGGTGTCCTTGGTCCTAATTCAAATGCCCATGGGCCTAACGAATTCATCCATCTGGAATATGCGAAACGGCTTACGGCATGTATGCACCACACACTCGCTTGTTGTAGTCGATTTGTTTAATCCATTTTAAAATCCCCCCTCAATTGACCACGGCTCCTGCCTAACCTCCATTTTGCCCTTTGGGCAAAAGCGCATCCGCTTGGAGGAAATCAATTGAGGGGGGATTTTAAAATGGATTAAACAAGAAGATCTCTTTGATTAAAGTCAAAAAAAATGTGCGGGGTTGGGATATAGTTTTTATTAAATTTCATCCACTATGTTTTGTAGGTTTTACTTTGTGCTTTGGCTGTTGTTTACATTTGAAACGGATACAGTTAACTGAAATTCAATAAGTCATTTAAGAGTTGGGTTTTGGGGGGAATAAATGAAAAAATTTATTTTTAGTGTGTTTTGTTTTGGAATGAGTTCCAGGATATTTCAGGGTGGCAAATGTGGAACGTTCTCTGGGCTTGCGAATTTTGTTTTGCCACTCATTTTGATTTTTACTTTCATTGGTGAAATTGCATCTGCTAAGTTTGTTCTTCGAAATTGTTCACCTAAGATAGCAAATAATATTAGAGATGTTTTGCGGTCTAGCTCTCAAGATCTCAATGATGTCTTTATGGGTGAATTTAATTTTGTCTCTGCGGGCTTAAGGTTGAGAGGGAGTGAAGTTTATAGACCGATTCTCTACAGCTTTCCAATGAACATAGAGCAAAGTTATCAGAAAAAAATTAGAGAATTTTTGTTCCTCAATGATAAAGAACACACCGTCGTCATTAATTGCAAACCCAAAGGATTTATTTGTCGTAAAGGTGTTAGCGCATACGTTTTACACCCCCTTTTACGTGGCAAAAATAAAACTATCTATTTGTGCAACCCAACAGAATGGTACACATTTTTAAACTGTGAACTTAAGAAAGAAATTTTTCATGAGTTAGCCCATCTTGCCGAACTGCCAATCGCCTCATATCACAATAAATCTTCTCATCCGAATTTTGAAAACAGGTTTATTGATGACTCCGTTTATCAGTTCGGAACTGCCATGGAAAATTCTTGCTTCGAAAAAGTTCTGACTCATATCAATTCAACTGATTGGTAACGACTCGCCTCTTTGAGTAAAAAATAAGTCACCACCGGGATTTCAAAAACCATTACTTACCAAACTTTTTTTATTATTCCTCAAAGAGATCTTCTTGTTTAATTCATTTTAAAATCCCCCCTCAATTGATCTCCTCCAAGCGGATGCGCTTTTGCCCAA
>JBGSSY010000089.1:0-4464 GCA_041736775.1 Bdellovibrionales bacterium
GTGGGATTTTTTTCGATGACATAAATAGGTTTTTCACCCTTTTCTTTTGTGTACTTAGCAATATAATATTTGCCACCAGAGTGCTCGACAAGAAACCTGAGAAATGCAGGTATCTCTTCAGATCCAATATAACCTTTAGCAGAGCCAAAATAACTCCAGGCCTCTTGCTTGGTCCTTATGTTCATTCGGAACATATGATCTTGATAGGCTCCTTTTTGCCCGTAAAGAGCGTCAACATAGGCTTCAGCTAAAGTGTCTTTTCCATTTCCAGGGAGACCCATAAAATAAAACACTTCCGGTTGAGTGCGATTTCCATCTTTTAAAAGATCATTGAGATAGAGGGTTTTAAAGGAGCGAAGGATTTCTTCTTGACCGATGACATAAGATTTCATTTTTTGATAAAAACGATCCACCTGAGCGAGAGCTGAAAGATGGGCTTTATTTCTTTGTTCAATTTTGGGATCGACCTGGACCCTAGAGATCACTTTTCCGCCGTCTAATTTTATAAGAGCACGATTGAGCTCTTCCAGGCTGGGAAAGGAACGATCTGAATTTTTTATGCCCCGAAAAACAATCACCATGCGGCTGATATAATTGGAGAGTTCATTATTTCTGAGATCGGCTTTAACCCATTCATTGAAATCATTGAGAAGATCAATATCCCAAGAGGTTCCCATATTTCCATAAACTTTAAGAATAGCTTCGACAATCAGGTTAAGATCAGGAACATCAAGAATTCTTGAAGCATCGGGGAGTCTTTCTATTCTTTCTCTTAAAACTTGATAGAGTTCTTTCGTGGGATATTCGACAGCAACCTCTAAGGCTTCTGCAATAAGATGGTACTCTAGACTGGTTTTAAGAGTTGAAAGAGCTTCTCTTTGTTTGAGAATCTCTGGATGTTCAAAAACTGTAATTTCATTAGAAAAGGATTGTAAAGAAAATAGACACAACAAAACGACAAGATAATGACGTACCACTTTGACCCCAATTTTAAATTTATTTAGTCCCAAAAATCCCAATAATTGCGTAGATCTATGTCAGTTCAATGACGATGGGTCAAATGTGGTTTTTCAAATGAATATATTTCATTATATTTAATAAAAATTTCAAAAAAGAGAGAGCGTCTCTCACCTACCAACGATTATAAGAGGCTGATTTCAAAACTTTTAACGCAATAGCGTAAAAAATAAGGAGTGCGGATAATGAAACAGATAACGAGACCCAGGAGCTCACATCCGATGTCCCTAGAAGACTAAAACGAACGCCATTGATAAAATAAAGTAAGGGATTAATTTTTGAAAGAGTTTGCCAAAGAGGGTGAAGACCTTCGAGAGAGAAGAAAACTCCCCCTAAATAAATTAATGGCAAAATCACAAATGAGCCGACACCACTGATGTGTTCAAATGTTTTTGCCCAGAAAGCGATCGAAATACCAAACATTGAAAAACTAAGACCACCAATCACTAAAAAAAGAAACAGTAAACCAGGATTATAAATAGAAAGCAGCTGACTGTGGACTGACCAATAAAAAATTTGACCAACAACTAGGGTAATAAGGCCCACAACAATTCCTCGTGTCAGTCCACCAAAAGCTAAAGCCCAAAGGATGCCGTGACAACCCAGAGGGGCTACTTTCCAATCTTCAAGATCACCACTGAATTTTCCTGATACAATTGAACTTGAAGAGTTTTGGTAAGCGTTATTAAGGACTGACATCATCACAAGCCCAGGAATCAAAAAAGCGAGATAAGTCATCCCCTCACCCATTTCAATTTTATCACCCAAACTCACTCCAAAAATAAGAAGGTAAAGGGTGGAGCTTACAATCGGTGCAAGTACTGTTTGGACAATCACTTTTAAAAAACGCTGTATCTCGCGATAATAAAGAGTCATAAAAGGTCGAAGAGACGACGAGATCACAATGACGCCTCCGTTGAAGTGTTAATTTCATGATCACCCAGAATGCGAATAAAAGCATCCTCAAGACTTCCCTCTTCAATTTTGATGTCCACCAATTGGTCCATAGAAAAAGCAAGACTAGTCAACAATTCACCAATCCCTAATTGGTGAGGAATAAGACAATGGGCTCTATTTTCAACTTGTTCGATAAGATAAGGAGATCGCAACACTTGATTAAACCCAGGGGTAAAAGTGAGGTTTACTTTTCTTTGGGTGAGTTTTTGAATGAGGGCTCGAGTAGGCTCAACACAACGAAGTTCTCCTTTTTGTAAAACTCCAATGCGATCACAAAGTTCTTCGGCTTCTTCAAGATAGTGAGTCGTTAATAAGACTGACATTCCTGATTTTTTAAGTTCGATGACAAAATCCCATAAAGAACTTCGAAGCTCAATGTCAACTCCGGCCGTGGGCTCGTCCAACAAAAGAAGTTTGGGTTCATGGACAAGGGCTTTAGCAATTAAAAGTCTTCTTTTCATTCCGCCACTGAGGGTTTTCACTTTTTTATGGCGATGATCCCAAAGACTTAAACGATGGAGCAGATAATGGATTCTTTCTTTGTTATTCCAAGTTCGGTAGTAACCCGAGTGAAAAGTTAAAATCTCTTCAATGGAAAAATAACCATGATTGATAATCTCTTGGGGAACATAACCAGTGAGCATTTTTGCGGGAAGTGGTTCTAGAGCGGGATTAATCCCAAAAATTTCACAAAGGCCCGATGTAGGCTGCTGGAGGGTGACAATACAAGAAATGATTGATGTTTTTCCGGCTCCATTAGGGCCTAAGAGACCAAAGATTTCACCGGACTTCATTTCAAAACTCACGTTATTGACCGCTTGAAATGAGCCATACAGTTTATTGAGATGGGTCAACTTCAGGGGCGATTGGGAGCTTACATCCATCGATCCACGCCTTCTGAAAAGGGAGAACCAAAAATAACTCCTTCGTTTTCTTTAACGAGCCAATTGATGTCCCATTCACTGGCGAGAAGCACAACCGGACGATCATCTTTATCACGATAAACGCGGTTTGAGCCATTGATCTCAGAAACGGGCTCACCCTTTTCATTGCGAGGCCAGCGTGCCACTGAATAGGGTGCGCGGTCCAAACGGGTTTCTAAACCGTATTCATCTTCGAGTCGATACTTAAGAACTTCAAACTGCAGTTCACCGACAACACCGATCACAGGATCTTGGGCACCCACATAAGGATCAATAAAGAGCTGAATAACACCTTCTTCTGAAAGTTCTTTCAGAGCTTTTTGAAGTTTTTGTCGTTTCATGGCATCACTGACATGAATTCGAGTGAAAAGTTCTGGAGAAAATTGGGGAATTTTTTCGAACTCCATTTTTTTTCCGGAAGTCACTGTGTCACCTATACGAAATAGTCCAGGATCGCTGAGACCAACAATATCACCGGCATAAGCGTTTTCGACGGTGTCACGATCTTGAGCGACAAACTGAGCTGAATGGGAGAGGCGCACTTCGCGGTCGAGCCTAATATGTTTAACCTTCATGCCTCGTTCAAATTTACCAGAGCAAATGCGCATAAAAGCCATTCGATCGCGATGTTTACGATCCATGTTGGCTTGAATTTTAAAAATAAACCCAGTGAATTGAGAGTCCATGGGATCAACTGTTCCAGTTGTGGTTCGACGAGGCTGGGGAGAAGGGGCCCAGCGGGTGAAATAATCTAAAAATTGATCGACACCAAAATTGAGTTTTGCACTTCCCCAAAAGGCAGGAGAAAGTTCTCCGGCCATAAACTCTTCAATGGAAAAATCAGGGCCTTCCATATCGATAAGCTCAATCTCTTCAAGAACAGAATCAAGAATATCATGATGAATCCACTCGCTCCAGCGAGGATCATCAAGGCTCTCGACCGGTATAATGGTTTCTTCACCGGTTTCTTTATTGTAGAGGATCACAATTTTTTTGAGACGATCATAAATTCCGCGAAAAAGTCCACCTAATCCAAGAGGCCAATTGACGGGAAAGCATTTCATTTTTAGGGTTTGTTCGATCTCATCAATCAACTCAAGGGGAGATTTACCCTCTCGATCACACTTGTTAATAAAAGTGAAAATAGGAACTTTTCGAAAATTACAGACCTCATAAAGTTTTTTAGTCCGTTCTTCAACCCCTTTTGCAACGTCAATCAGCATAAGGGCGGTGTCGGCAGCAATCAGGGTTCGATAGGTGTCTTCACTGAAATCTTTATGTCCGGGTGTATCCAATAAATTGATTCTTTGACCATTGTAATCAAACTGCAGAACAGAAGACGTGATTGAAATCCCCCGCTCTTGCTCCATGGTCATCCAATCTGAGGTGGCGGCCTTTTTCCCCGCTTTTCCTTTAACTTCACCGGCTTCGTGAATCACACCACCAATATAAATTAATTTTTCGGTGATAGTGGTCTTACCAGCATCCGGATGGGAAATGATCGCAAAAGTGCGACGACGACTGATTTCTTCACGATCACTGAGATTTTCCATGGAATTAGGTTTAT
>JBGSSY010000097.1:0-24763 GCA_041736775.1 Bdellovibrionales bacterium
GGTTTTATACCCAGGCCCAGAGTCTTAATTTGAACATACCAGGTGCTAGCAGTGTTAATCCCTTACTTGATTTCACCGGCTCAATCACAACTCTGACCAGTGGGATTTCAATTGGATATTATTTTTATGAAGAAAAAATGAAAATTTTTGATTATTTTAAATAATGATTTCTTGGGGCAGTTGATGGAGATTGTAATTGTTTGCCATAGAAAAGCCATAAGCCCCCGCATCGGCAATGGCTAAAAAATCACCCTGATTGATTTCACTCATCGGCCGATTTTTGGCAAGAAAATCAGTCGATTCACAAATCGGTCCAACGATATCATAGACTTTTTTATTGGCTAGAGGGTCCTTTTTAAGAGGTAAAATTTGATGAAAGGCCTGGTAAAGGGCCGGACGCATAAGGTGATGCATACCTGTATTAACGATGACAAAACTTTTATAGGGTGTTTGTTTAATATACTCGACCTGGCAAAGAAGAACGCCAGAACGAGCCACTAGTACACGACCGGGTTCGATTAAAACTTCTCCTTGGTAATTCTGAAGTGCTGAGCCAACAATCTCACCGTATTTTTTTAAAGTTTTAAAATCCTCTGTTTGATCAAGAGTGGTGTAATGAATTCCAACCCCTCCACCAATATCAAGGCTCTCCATTTTAAAACCGGCATTTTCAATCTCTTGATAAATCGAAAGAAGTTTTTTAATGGCCTCATCCATCGCCAAGAGATCAAGAAGTTGTGAGCCAATGTGCATGGTTAAACCACGAAGATGGATTGAATCAGGATACTCTTGAAGAATCCTGAGGAGTTCAGGCAAAAAATTTCGATCCATGCCAAATTTATTTTCACTCATGCCAGTCGTAATATAAGGATGGGTGATCGGATTCACTTCGGGGTTCATCCTTAGGGCAACAGAGACTTTTTTCTTTTTGAGTCGAGCACGCTCACCCACTCGGATCAATTCTTGTGGAGATTCAATGTTGATTTGTTTAATTCCTTGTTCAATGGCGAAATCAATTTCTTCAATGGATTTTGCCACGCCTGAAAAAATCACATCTTTGGGTAAAAATCCATTTTCTAAAGCTATTTTCATTTCTCCGGCAGAAACCACATCCACTTGGGAGCCAAGCTTTTTCATTTTTTTTAGTATTTCACTGTTTGAATTGGCTTTAAGTGCATAGTGAACGCTGAGATTTTTGAGAGTCCCTAAGCTTTCAGTGAGTTTTTTGTAACGAACTTCAATATTGTTGAGATCGTAAACATAACAAGCATGACCCTGATTTTTTTCGATGATTGAGAACAGATCTCCCGTCTCACCTAAAAAAAGTCGATCCTGCTTATAGTGAAGGCTCATTGACTGAGGCCTGCTAATTTAAATTCGGCATGAAGACTGTTGGCGGCTTGTTCAAGATGGGCTTTTTCAATCACCGCTGAAATTTTAATATCCGAAGTGGTCACAAGACGAATGGGGATATTGTCTTTAGCCAGGGCTGAGAAAAAGCGAGCGGCCACACCAAATTGGTTCTGCATTCCAACCCCAACCGCAGAAAGTTTGGCCATATCAAAGATCACTTCAATTTGTGTATCTGGTCCTATATGTTCGGTAATAATTTTACGAGCTGTTTCGGTGTCATCAGAGTGAACAGAAAAAGCCAGACGCTGCCCCTGGGGGCTTTGGCTTTGGGTAATAATATCGACCACCACTCCCCGTTCAGCAAGCTTGGTAAAAAGATCAGCTAAAAAAGCAGAAGTGTCGGGAGTGGGAAAAAGTTTAAAAACTGTGGTGTTCGGATCATGGGTGATCGCGGTGACAACTGGTTTTTCCATGGTTTCTCCTTGGGATAAAACCCAAGTTCCTTCTTTTTTCTCAAAAGTGGAACGTAAATGAATTTTAACATTAAATTTTGAAGCGAGCTCTACCGATCGAGCATGGAGAACTTTAGATCCTAAAGAAGCCATCTCCATCATCTCATCAAAATAAACTTGTTTAAGAGGTTGAGCTGTAGGAACAAGCCTTGGATCAGCCGTAAAGATCGCTGGTACGTCGGTATAGATTTCACAGATATCATTTTTTAAGGCTGCGGCAATGGCAACTGCTGTTGTATCTGAACCACCACGTCCGAGAGTGGTGATGTTTTCGTTGGGATCAATGCCTTGAAAACCTGCAACCACAGGGATGATGCCTTCTTCGAGCAAGCGAAAAAGAAGATCGGTGCGAATGGATTGAATGGAGGCTTTGCTCGGAAGAGCGTCAGTCATAATCCCCAATTGGAATGCAAGGAGGGGCCGAGCTTTCATGCCTCTTTTATGAAGTGCCATGGCGAGTAAGGCAATGGAAACCTGTTCACCAGAGGCGAGGAGCATATCATAGGCCGGAGAACGATCATGGGGTGCGATTTGATGGGCTAAAGAGATTAATCGATTGGTCTCGCCCGACATGGCTGAAGCCACAAGAATGGGTTTTTCTCCCTTAGTTTTAATGTCTTCGAGCACACGGTCAGCAACCGCTTCAATACGTTCTAATGTTCCGAGCGAAGTTCCGCCATATTTTTTGACAATGATCATAGGCTGATTAATTTAGCCATACCGAACTGAAATGTCTAGAGCCTATCAGGGGCCTAGAGAAACTATTTTTTTTGGCAACAATGCAACTTTACAAAGCCATCGCCAGAACGTACTCAATGCATTGGCTTAATAGAGTTTGTCTCTGAGAAACGCCTGGGGAGTTATAAAATGATTAATAAATGGATGCTTTGTCTCCTTCTCGTCACTGTCAGTTGTGAAAAAAAATCAAAGACCAGCGTGGACAGCTCGACTTACCTCAAGGAAAATCCACAACCCCTTGGGTCTTTTGAAAGACCAAAAGACTCTAAGCCCATCCTGATTGAAAATGTAAAGATCATGACGGCTAGTGGTGAGACCCTCGATAAGGCCTCCCTTCTTATGGCGCAGGGACTGATCAAAGAAGTGAGCACCGATAAAATCACCCCAACGGATGAGACATTAGTGATTGATGGAACAGGATTGACTCTGACTCCTGGATTAATTGATGTGCACTCTCATATGGGTGTTTACTCTTCTCCCAGTGTTGATGGCCATGAAGATGGCAACGAAATGAGTCGCCCGGTGACCTCGGACGTGTGGGCCGAGCATGCCTTTTGGCCCCAAGATCCCGATCTTTGGAGAGCTTTAGATGGTGGGGTAACGACCATTCAAGTCTTACCCGGTTCTGGCAATTTGATCGGCGGTCGTTCTTTTACAGCCCAACTCATTCCAAAAGTCAGTGCACGGGAGATGAGGTTTGAAGGTGCTCCCCAAGGATTAAAAATGGCTTGTGGAGAAAATCCCAAACGCACCCACCGCGACAAAGGGGTGATGACTCGAATGGGTAATATGGCTCAATTCAGAAAAGCCTTTCAAGAAGCCCTTGAATACAAAAGAGAGTGGAGCGAATTTAGAAGTGCGAAAGGAAAGAGTGCAAAAATTCCGAAGCGCAATTTTGTTTCTGAAACTTTAATGCAAGTGATGGATGGACAGATTTTGGTCCATTTTCATTGCTATCGCGCCGATGATATCAGCGCTATCCTTGATCTTGCCCAAGAATTTGGTTTTAAAATTCATACCATTCATCATGGGCTTGAAGCTTATAAAGTGGCCGATCGCTTGGCCAAAGAAAATGTGGGTGTCGCCACTTGGGCAGACTGGTGGGGTTTTAAGGCCGAAGCCTATGACGGAATTCCTTTTAATTTGGCTTTGATTGAAAAAAGTGGAGCCAAAGCCATTGTTCACTCTGATTCAGCAAAAGAAATCCGTTATCTTAATATCGAAGCCGCAAAAGCTCTGAGTTCTGCAAGAAAAATTGGTTTGGATTTTACGGATGACCAAGCTTTGTCTTGGATCACAAAAAATGCCGCTTGGTCTTTAGGTATTGATGATAAAGTGGGAACCATTGAAGAAGGCAAAATAGCTGATGTGGTTCTTTGGGATGGAAACCCCTTTTCAATTTATACAAAAACTCAAATGGTCTTTATTAATGGAAAATTAATTCTTGATCGAAAAAATAAAAAAATCCCCAGTAGCGATTTTGAATTAGGTTTTGAAAACTCTGTGTTTGATGATGGGAGGGATTTTGTTTCAATTCCTGTTAAAACTCCTCCTTCAGAAAGTTCTGAAAAAGAAAAAACGGATCCAATAAAGGCTACTCTCTTTCAGTTCCCTTCTGTTTATAATGAAAAAGATTTTAGTATCCAGTCCCCAGAGAATCTCAGTAAAGGTCTTTTAATCGAAAATGCTCGAGCTTTTATCAAAGGCCAATGGCTTGAACAGCAAACATTGCTGATCCAAAATGGAAACATCGTCGAACTGAATCCCAAAAATCCACCCTCTCAATTCGCTCGCTTAAATGCTCAGGGGTTGTGGCTGAGCCCCGGATTGATAGAATCCAGTTCACAGCTTGGGCTGTTTGAAATCACTTTAGACTCAAGGGCTCAAGATCTCTTTACAAACTCATCTCTTCCCTCTCCAGACTATCAAGCGATGGATGCCCTTAATGCGGAGAGTATTCGTATCCCCATTCGCCGCGAAGAGGGAGTCACCACGGCCATCTCCCATCTTGATGGCGACATCGCTGCCGGTTTTTCAGTGGCTTTTGATCTGAATCCTCAAAATCCAAAGGCCGAAAAAAATGCCCTCTTTGGTTCACTTGAAAAAAATGGTTGGGGCCGTGGTCCTAAAAAAACCCGACCCGAGTTATGGTCTCGGTTGCGAAACCTGGTGAATGAGAGCTCTTTTTACATTAAAAATCGTCAGGCCTATCTCTCGGGACAAACTCAAGCTTTTACTTTTGCAAGAGCTGATCTTGAGGCTTTCTCAAAAGTTCTGAGCGGCGAAGTACCTTGGGTCCTTGAAGCCCATCGTGCTTCGGACCTAAGAAAAATTATGGCTCTCAAGAAAAATTTAAAATCTCAAGGTCACTCGGTGAATTTGATTATCAAAGGGGCTTCAGAAGCTTGGCTTGTGGCGGATGAGCTAAAAGAAGCTTTAATTCCAGTGATCATCACCCCCTCTGATCAAACCCCCACTGATTTTAATAAAACCCGTGCCCGTTTTGATCTTGCTACTTTTCTCGATCAAAAAGGAGTTGAGTTCATCATTGTCGACACGGGTGATCTAGGGGGAAGTCGTTTAAGACAAGAAGCTGGGATCGCTGTTCGTTATGGCTTAAACCCTAACCAAGCGCTTAAATCGATCACTGAAACTCCAGCCAAAATTTTTAATCTAGAAGGGGGTCAAATTTTAGCCGGTCAAAAAGCCAATTTAATACTCTGGAGTGGTGACCCTTTAGAGCCCACTTCACGCGCTGAAAAAATCTGGATTCACGGCGAAGAAATGAGCCTTAAAACTCGCCAAAAAGCCCTTGCTCTCAAATACTTACGCCTCTAACTTCATCAAGCCCGTTAATCGGGCATGATGACCCCTATAAAGTCACCCACCAGCGTTGACATCTCATGTCTGACAACCTACATTGCCAACTTCACTTCTGTCGCGGGGTGGAGCAGTCTGGTAGCTCGTCGGGCTCATAACCCGAAGGTCGTAGGTTCAAATCCTGCCCCCGCAACCAATTTTTAGAGTCACCACTCCTGGTCGTTTACACTTCCCAGAAAACTAAAAATTTCTAATCTTGGCGCGCTAGCGCGCGCATTACTATGCTTTATCGTTCTGGAAAAAGTTCTAAGGAGTGGTGACTCTAAAAATTGCTTTGACGTGATTGTGGGATTTTTACTTATCGACTTTCGTGTTTTGAGTCTAGCATTGGGCTCATAAACCGAAGTTGTGCACGCGTTAAAAGCTGCCAGTGGCAGGTTTTAATGCGAAGCATGTTTGAGGCTCTTGCCCGCCGGAGCTCGCAGAGCGTAGGTGGGCAAATGTCGAAAACCGCCGAAGGCTTTCTCTGATGAACTTTGTTCTAATTCCTGAATGTTGCAATTCAAAAAATCCTGCCCCCAGAACCAATTTTGCGCCAGCAAAATTCCTCCATTTTCTATTTTCCATTTTCAGAATTTAACGAACAACCAAACAAGGCAACTTAATATCATCGGCTATAGCTCGCGCCTTGTTATTCATCTCTGACTGTTGTCTCACGACTCCAATAACACAGGATTGAGCTCCATCGAGTCGCACGACAAAAAGTGAGTCTGTCCCGACCGGGAGATCATTTTGGTCAAAAGAGTCATCAATATTAAGTCGAAAGATCAATGCATAGGGTTGCACTTCGCCATTTTTAACAGGACCGCGCCATTCAATTTTATCGGACCCAGGGCTGTGAAATGCGCCTAGGTGAGTTAATTCCACTGTTTTTTCATCAACTTTTAATTCGATGGAGTAGCGCAGATCGCCTCCGGTCACAAGAACTGAATAACCATCCAAACCGACACATTCGCCCGTGTAAAAATCAATAGGATCAGTCTCGGTAGCCACCTTGATTGTTTTGCAATCGGCATCCTCAATAGATGTATAAACTGATTGAATATCCGTATTATTCGCACCGAACGCTTGTGATGAAATCAGCAAAAGAGATAAGATTTTTAATTTCATTTGTGCTCCCGATTTTTAGCGAAGATGTAAATTAGCACAAATCGGATAGAGTCGTGAGGTCATTTTTTTTGACTTGTAAACAATCCCTATATGTTTAGTTTTTTGACGATAAAGATTTGGTTTTTATACGAGATATTTTCGAAGCTCTTGACGCGAAGGCGGCTCATGTCGAGAACCACAGAAAACTTACCATGACGGAACCCGTTCTTACCGCCGCAGCGGCGGTGATCTTGAGCCGAGCGTCAGAAAAAACCAAACCACCTTCTCCTTTTAGAGAAAATATCCAGAATCAGTTGCCAAAAACCACCAAATATCATAACTCTCCACCGTGCATAAAAATAATGGCCCTCTTTCCAACACCTCTCATTCTCGCATCACCAAGCTTTTTTGGATTGTTCTTGCACTTAATATTCTCCTCCATACTGACTTTATTGAAACTTGGGCACTTAATCTATACACTGATTCTCAATCCACTCTCACCTCTCAACAAAAGTGTTCAAGCCATCATCAGTTTATTGCGGATCGACCTGAGGATCACAAAATCACAGCATGGAGTTTTGAAGTTGGTTTCACTCACCAACCCAATCAGTTACAAACAGCCAACCGTATTGAAGGGTTTTTAAACTTCAACCAGCTTAATTCAGCCCAATTAATATCTTTTACACGAACCATTTTAACAGTCTTTGACCCCTGTCAGGTTTCAGGACTGTCTCCTCCGCTTTTCGCCTAATCCTTAATTTTTAATTCACAATTCTCAATCAAACGGGAGGAGACATGGGTCATACCAAGTCGATTTTAGTCATATCTATTCTATTATTGACCCTAAAAACTCTGGGGTTTTCAAATTCAACTGAATTTGAAAAAAATCAATCAGAGCTTAAAGCACTTGTTTTTTTATCGGCCACTTGCCCTTGTTCACAAAGTCATGTGGATCACCTCAATCAATTGGTCAAATTGTATCCCCAATTTAAGCTTTTTGGGGTGATCACTGATGACTCCTCGTCGGAGCAAAAGGAAGTGATTCAAAACTACTATTCAAAGGAACGATTTGAGTTTCCAATAATAAAAGATCCAGAAATGAAATTGGTTAAAACTTATAATGCCCTTAAAACTCCCCATATCGTACTTCTTAAAAAAGACAAAAATTCATCCTATATAAAATTATATGAAGGTGGTGTGACTGATCAAAGACAGTTTTCAATGTCCAAAAATAAATTTCTCGCTGAGAACTTAACGGCTCTCAATAACAAAACTCCTCTACCTCATAAACAAGGTCGAAGTCTTGGTTGTTATATAAGGAGATTTTAATGCAACTCTCTTTATTTATATTTCTCATAATTTTATTAGCTGGATGTGACTCTCCGATGAATAACAGAATTCGCGAAGGGACACTTGAGGGTAAATATAAAGAAATAAAAACCTCCTTTAAAACCTCAAACCTCGTCGCAGAAGTCCAGTGGTTGGATGGACCTCACGGTCATATTAATAAAAGCAATCACCTCTTGGTTGTTCTTTATAAGAACGAAAAACCCTACTCTCTCCCTAAAAATCAAACTCTAGAGTTCTATGCAACCATGCCAAGTATGGGCCATCCAATGGACGATGCCGGTTTTTTTGAAGAGATTGATACGGGAATCTATGTCAATAAGTCTATCAAGTACAACATGCCGGGTGACTGGAAAAACGAACTTTGGATTATGGACTCAGACTTTAACATTTTGGATAAGCTCGAATGGCTCATTGTATTTTAATTTTTTCTCTTCTTTTTTTGTCTAAGACATCATGGGCGAGCAGCTGTTGCGGTCAAAGTCCCGCAAGCTTTACAGTTTTAGCTCTGAATCAAAAACTCAGCTTTTCAACAGGCGTCACTTATTTAAGGTCCCAAGGTAGAGTCTATAATGAGAGTGATCAATTTTATATTTGGGAAAGTAAAAAAAGAGAGGTGCGCTCCGTTCTGGTCAACTTAGCAAGTACTCTAGCCGATCAACACCAGATTTTTTTGAACACTAACCTTCTCCAAGGTCACTATTCTGATCCACTAGAAAAAGGTTCTTCAACAAATTTGTCAGACACTTTGATCGGTTACACTTACGAAATTCTACCGGAGTACAGTTTTTCATACTGGAAACCCGTCGTCTCTCTCACCGCTTTTTTAAACCTCCCCACGGGACATTCCATCTATGACAGAAGCTCATTAAGCGAAGGGACTGATGTGACCGGACATGGCCAAACAGGAACTGGTCTTGGCATCACAGTGAGAAAAGTTTATTTCCCATGGACGCTCACCTTGCAAGGGAGGATGATTCGACTTTTTTCAAAACGATTTGAAAGGGTTAATGTCTCTGATTTCAATGATAGCTCGCTGGCTTTTCTAATCGACTATTCTAGTTCTTGGTGGGGTTTGGTCTTTAATGGAGGGCTCACCTTTACTCACCTTTCCGAGAGGACTATTGAGCCTTCTTTAGTGACTTCGGGAGTCTCTCAAAATTTTAATATTCTTGGCGGAATACAAAAATCAATTTCTGAGAGCTGGGTGACTGGTCTTTACTTTTCAGACCAAACCCTTCTCGGTCCAGCACAAAACACCATTCTTAATCGAAGTGTAAGTCTTAATTTTAACTATAACTATTTTTAACGAAAGGAAGAATATGAAATACCTCTTATTTTTACTAGTCATTATACCCGGATTAGCACAAGCTCACTGCCCTTATGAAGTTAATATAAAGGATCAAAGTTATTGCATAGACATCTTATGGGATCAGGGAGAGAAAAAAGTGAAGGGTCAATTTGAATCTGTTGAAACTCTATCCCCTGTTCTTATAGCTATGGGAGAAGTTCCTCAAAAATGGATCTACTCAAAAGCTATTATCACAACTTGGCTCAAAGGCGATTCAAAACACACCCCGGTTGAGATTCCTCACTTTAGAGTATTTCCCTATATGCATATGAATAATGGACACCACCATTCTACGGGATATGAATTTTTGTACGACTCTTTAGAAAGCGTTTACGTTGTTCAAAGAATTGCTTTTCAACAAATGCCGGGTTGCTGGAGCTTGCGATGGACAACGGACACGAAAGACCAAAAAAACTCAAGTCATCTGATCACAAATCTTTCCCATTTCACAAATTTAGAGGCTCATCAAATCGAAGAACAGATCTCTTTCTGCCAAAACCTAACTCAAACCGAATTGGACAATGGCGAGAGTGAATCCCATCACGATCATCATTAAACGCGATTTCTCACTAATCACAAATTGCATAGACTAACTAATCCAACCCATTATCAAAAGCTTAGTGCTTTTGATAATGAAGTGCTTGCGCCACCGGAATTGAAATCAAAGAGACCGCAGCGACTAGGGCTCCGACAATCAGGGCATTCCATGTCAACATTGGTTCTTCATAAAAACCCAAGAACCAGGGTGAAAAGAAGGTCCAAAAACCCATTGATAAATTCAACCACTCGTTCCAAGGTTTGAGATTTTGTAAGGCACGGGCGGCTGTGATGGCTATAATCGCTCCCACAATCCAAGCGTTCCAACTCATCCGAGAAAGGGCGTCACCCTCCAAAGTATTGAGAAGAAACCAGGGAGATAAAAAAAACCAAACTCCCAGTGCTAAACTTGACCAGTTTTCTAACTTTGCATGACTCATAAAAATCCTCCTTGCACTACGTTAAATTCTTTTTTGTATTTTTAGTCTGCATATCTGAGGCCCACTCAAGTTCATTTCTCGCAGAGCTTAGGAATTAGCTATGGGGAATATCGCTACATACAGTGTTTTCTCACCCCCTCTCCTTGATTCAAATATCTAATGGGATAGAGTCGCTCAATGATTTTGATCGACGGCCGGAAAGGGGTCTGATAATTTTACTCTTCTTTTTAAAACCGGATGGTGTCTATGAGTTTTTTTTCTGAATTATCGGTTGCTCCTCTTTGGCTGTGGTCAGGTTTTACAATGGGTATCCTTGTCCTTCTTTTTATCGATCTCAGTTTATTTGGCCATAGCGGTGAGCCCGTTAAAGTGAAGTCCGCACTCAAAGAAAGTGCACTTTGGATTGTCATTTCTCTTCTCTTTAATGTTTGGTTTGCTTTTAAATTCGGAAGCACCCTTGGATTTGAATTTCTGACCGGCTACTTGGTGGAGAAAAGTCTCAGTGTCGATAATCTCTTTGTGATTTTATTGATTTTTAAGTCTTTTAAAATAAATCCCAAATACCAGCACAAGGTTCTTTTTTACGGCGTGCTTGGCGCCATTATTTTTAGAGCCATCTTCATTCTTTTAGGTGCAAGCTTATTGCACCAATTCCATTGGATTCTTTACATTTTTGGTCTTATTCTGATTGTGACCGCTATAAAATTCATACGAGAAACAGATGAAGTGTCTGACGTCACAGAGAGCTCAACTGTGAAATATCTCAAAAAGATCATACCTACTACTCTCCATAGCTCTGGTGATCGTTTTTTTATTCGCGAGAATAAAATTTTAAAGGCAACGCCTCTCTTTTTAGCTCTTATCGTGGTTGAAATTACCGATATTATTTTTGCGGTAGACTCTATACCTGCGGTCTTTGCGATCACCCAAGATGCCTTTGTAGCTTTTGCTTCTAACATTCTCGCCGTTCTTGGCCTTCGAGCTCTTTATTTTGTATTAGCCGACTGGGTGGGACGCTTGCGATACCTTAAGCCTGGACTAGCAACAATTCTTGCTTTTATTGGGGTAAAAATGCTTCTTGTTGATCTGGTTAAAATACCGAGCTGGATTTCATTACTTGTGATCTTTATGGTTTTAACCACGGCGGGGCTCAGTTCTTGGTACGTGGCAAAAATAGAAGAGTCCAAACTCAAAAAAAGATAAAAAAAAACCACCCTGATCAACAGAGTGGTTCTTTTAAGAACATAAATAAAGTTTTAAACTTTAATTTATACCATCGTTCGTCATAAGAAGAAGTTTTTGTTGATTCATTGAATAAGAATCCGCATCACCACCTGTTCTAACGACACCACTGGCACAAACTGTAAAGGTTGTATTTGTCGCGCCAGGAGCGCAAGCCACTGGAGCTATTGATCCAACAGAACCAGCGACAGAGGGGATATCAGTCCAAACAGATTCATACAACGGAGCACACACAGGAACACAGGGGCAAACGGCTGAAGTACTGTTACAAGCAGGGCCTCGCGTTCCGTAGGGAACCTGAAAGCCAGCGTTATCTGCAGAAGTGACACGGTAACGAAGTTGACCTGTGGGCTGGAAGCCGGTTTCAACAAAATTTCCTGGAAACGAACCAAACTCAGCACGAGTGGCTTGAGCTGCTGTGTAGTATGCACTCAGCATAGCAAAACCTTCTTTTTGGCGAGCTTTAGCTTGGAAGTTATTGTAACTCGGAATAGCAATGGTTGATAAGATAGCAATGATCGCAACAACGACCATAAGCTCAATCAGAGAAAAACCTCTATTATTTTTTAACATGCACGTCCCCTTTAATGGATTGTTTAAATTAACATCACTCGTAAAGTATATCGACGATTCTGAGATAAGGTAAAGTCTAATTTTTTATTTAGATCTGGTCGAATCAAAATGAGATAAGCCCTGCTTCAACAAGGATTATGTTACAAATATGAGACATTGATTTTTATGAATCAATAAAATGATTTTATGTCATGAAAAGTAAATAAATTTTAATATCCTGACTTTATTGACAGACAGAACCAAGACTATGGTCTTGGTTCTGAGAAGGTTTATTAAAGGAATGAAGTGACTTGATTATTGAGCCAAATCCTTTTTTAGCATTAACTTAATGGCGAGAACGGTGCGGCGCATCTCTAGCCTAATATTATTTATTTCCAAAAACTCGACTTTATTTTCAATCATTTTCATTTTAGACGTGCAACAAATTAAACACCAATGCATGAGAACTCCAAAAATAGAACGAACAGCCCATTCCATATCTTTGGGGGGAATTTTCATTTTAAAATCTTTCTCAATCATTAAGGCTAAGAACTCCATTCCGGGGGGGCCCTGCTCACAACTTGGGTCATAATATTCAGGATCTGGTTCTGGCACACCCTGGGCTAACATCATTTTAACAGTCGCACGGAAAAGATGGGTGTTGTCATTGATCACAAAATTAAAGGCTGAGACAATAAGATCTTCTGTACTTTCAGATATAAGTGCGAGTCTTTTAATTTCTTCTTTGAGAATATTGTGAGAAACATTCATTGCCGCCCAATAAAGATTATGTTTTGAACCAAAATGGTAGCTCACAGCGGCTATATTCACGTTTGCACTTTCGGCGATTTGTCGAACGGACGTTCCGTCAAAACCAAACTGAGCAAAGAGCTCGAGGGCTGTACCCAGGATATGCTCTTTGGTTTCAATCTTTTGATCGGCTTGAGTCATGATTTACGCCCTTTCAAAAAGAGAAATGCCTTTTTAATGTTTTCGCTCATGTTCTCGGTAATAGCATAAGCACTGGGAACCCAAAGAATGGTTAAAATTGTACCGCTGACAAGACCCCAGCCCAAAGCCAAAGTCATGGGAATAATAAATTCATCAGAACCACCAATACCATAAGCCGTCGGAAGAAGCCCGCAAACTGTGGTGAGAGAAGTCACAATAACGGCTCGTAAACGCAAAGTGGAGGCTTCGATCAGAACTTCAGAAATAGGACGATCTGGATTTTCAGAACGCAACTGATCAATAAAGCTGATGAGAATGATTCCAGAGTTCACAATAATTCCACCCAAACCAATAACACCAGTGACAGCTAAAAAACTGATCGGACGATTATGAAAAAAGAACGCGAAGGCGACACCGATCAAACCCAATGGGATTGTGGTGAGGATAATGAGGGGACGAACATAGGAACCAAAAAGGAGAACGAGGAGCGCAAAAATTCCCACAATTGAGAGAATAAGGGCTTGAAATAAGGACTCCATAGATTCGGCCGTTCTTTCGGCCTCCCCGCCATACTCCATGGTCACATCGGGATATTTATCGGCTATTTTTGCAAAAAAATCCCCCAATTGAGCATTCGCGACCACCGAAGTTATAATTTTATCATCTAAATTGGCCGTCACCGTTTTTGCACGCTTAAAATCAAAACGCTTAATTTGTGGTGTGCCCTTTTTTTCAATCACTTGAGCCAGCTGAGAGATGGGTATCAAATTTCCTTTTTGATCAGAGACTTGAACTTTTTTTATTTGATCCACCGATTCGCGAAACTCAGAATCAAAGCGTAAAAAATAATTCACGTCCTTATTTTCTAAAGTGACATCATTGAGAATTTCACCCGCAATGGCGGTGCGAACCATGGAACCCGCTACAGAATGATTAAGCCCCAGGCGACTCGATTGAATCGGGTCAATATCTATATATATTTCATTCGGTCCAAAAACATCATCAATTTTGACATCAAAGATTCCTTCAATTCCTTTTAAAAAATCCATAATTTCATTTGTAACCCCATAGACTTGTTTTTCGTCATTGGAGCGAAATGTGACGGTGACGGGATCACCGATAGGCGGACCATTAATTAAGGCCTCAAAGGAAAGGGAGCGGACATTGGGAATTTCAATTGTACGTAATAAGCTTAAAACTTCGCTGGTGATCTCGTTATTTTTTGCCTCTTCGGTCATAAAGATAAAAAGCATTCCAACGTTGTCTCCCCTTCGACTTTTTGGGTCACCAAAATCCATTTCTGAGAGACCCACTTTGCCGGTGAGGTGTAAGACTTTATCTCCTAGTTTTTCTTTGACGGCGATAGTCAGTTCTTCAATGACTTTTTGAGTATCTTCAATAAGAACGGATTCAGATAATTCCACACGGGCCGTGTAGATTTCGGTCTGATCAGCTGGAAATAGTATAAAGCGATTTGCAAAAATCATCATATAAAGGGCTAAGGCAATCAGTCCTGAAAAAAACAACGCCGATAGATAAGGATGATGGACCAACTGAGAAACAACTCTTTTAAAGGGAGGCAGAACGTAGTTATCAAACCAATCCTTTTGATGCCCCTGACCTCTTTTAACTTTTACAAAAGAATCTACGATCAGAAGGCGAACCGGTAGAAGAAAAAAACCTTCGAGCAAACTCACGCTCAAGGCGACAATGACCACAATGGGGATCCCTGAAATAAATTGACCCATAATCCCCTTGGTCACAAGCATGGGTGCAAACGCAGCAATAGTGGTTAATGCTGTTGCGGTAATCGGTGCCCACAGGTCGTTGATTGTTTTTAGAAGGGCGTCAATGGCCTCTAAGCCCTCTTCTTTGAGGCGGACGTAGTTTTCACTGATCACGACGGCATTATCAACCAACATCCCCAAGGCAATCACCATAGCAAGAATGGTGATAGTATTGAGCGAGTATCCAAAGGAATTTATAAAACCGAGGGTGACAAAAAGGGTTAGTGGCAAAGAAAACGCGGTCATAAGGCCAACTGGACCCGGTAGAAATATAAAAAGAAAAATCACAACTAAGATCAAACCGACTAATCCATTGGAACTTAACACACTCACTCGATTATTAACTCGAATACCTTCATCGTTAAAAATCTTAAATTGATGAGTGGAGCCGTATTTACTCTCATACTTTTTAAGAGTTTTTTTGACGGCATTCGAAAGATCGATGATGTCTGTCCCGCCTTTTTTGGCAATGGTCACAAGGGTGGCTGGTTTTCCTTCGATCATGGCCAGAGTTTCCGGATCTTCCTCACTGTCTTCGATACGAGCTATATCTTTGAGTTTTATTTTTTCACCCGAAAAATTGGATCTTATCACTAATTCTTCGAGCTCTTTTATGCTCTTTCTCTTTCCTTCAATGCGAACAATTTTTTGCCCCTCTTTGGATTGAATTTCTCCACCGGGAATATTTATATTTTGTGAACGAAGTCTGTTAATCACCTCATCAATACCCACATGAAGTCGATTGAGTTTGTCTTGTGAAAGAAGGATATTAAACTGACGTTTTTTAAAGCCGGTTAAAACGATCGAAGCCACAGACTTATTATCTTCAAGCTCTTCCTTGAGCTCATCGGCGATCTTGTCTCTGATTCTCGCCTGGTTTTCGCCAACAATGGCAAGCTCGATCACTGGGAATTCTTCGGACTTCACTTCAAAAAAACGAGGGGGACTTTCAAGATCTGCCGGTAGGTCAGAAGTTCGGTCGACGGCTCGCTGAAGATCAGCCACTACTTTTTCAACATCGTAATAATCAATATCAACCACTACATTGATTCGGCTGATGCTGGGCTGAGAGACTGACTTGACTTCTTTGAGTCCCCTCACCGTGCGAATTTCGTTTTCAATCGGTCGCGTGATCTTTGACTCTATATCTTCGGCAGAAGCTCCTGGATAGACAGTCGTCACAATAATCGCACCTATGTTCACGTTGGGAAAGGTTTCCGAACTTAGACTTTTTAGGCCCAAATAACCATAAAGCATAAGGCCAAGGGTCAAAATGATTGTGAACTTTTTGTTATCAATAAAAAAACGCGATAGACTTAACACATCAAACCCCTACAACTCGATTAAGATTAAACTGACATTTTTTTTTGTTAAAAGTTTTAAAGTAATCGAGAGTTTCATTAATAATTTGCAATCGATTTTGAACGCTCTCTATTTCGGTTCCAAAAAGTTTATCCTGCTCCAGAATGTATTCAATTTGACTGATCCGAGCTTGACTGTATTTTTTTTGTGCCGATTGAACACTGGCTCTTTAACTTTTGATCGATTCGACTTGGGTCCCGACTGCTGATTCAAGAAAACTCATACTTTTAAGGGCGCGCTGATGCTGAGTGAGAATTTGCTGTTTTAAACTGATGATTTGTGAATCAAAACTTTGGTTCACTTGATTTTCAGAGTGTCTCTCGGCATTTGAGAGGCCTGAACCTAAAGGAATAGCCAACTGAAGACCCAGTTGGTAAGCCTCTCTTGGGTTTGTCCAAAACCCATCTTGGCTTTGAGAAAAACCTTGGCCTACAGAATTTTTTTGGTAAAGCCCCTCTAATTTGAGATCCCAAGCTGACACTTGCCCCACTTGGTTCATGGTGTGTCTTTTTTCTTCCTCAAGAAGTGTAACGAGCTCAGTGTAGCTGGTTGTTTGGTTAAATTGTGTTTCATTTTTTATTTTCTGGATACAGTCTTGAACCTGCTTTAAAGCAAACAGTGTGCTGACGTAAGGAATTCTATTGATTTCAGGATACTGTTGTTTGAGCTGCTGAAAGATTTGAGCTTTTTGAAACTCAATCACACTGATTTGGGTTTGTCGTGACGAGATTTGAGCTTGGGTTCTGGCAATATCACTGCGATCGGCGGCGCCCACTTTTTGTCGAGCCAAAGTTTCTTTATTTTGCTTCTGAGCGGATTCCAAAAGTTCTTCGGCGATTTTAAGGGATTCTTCTAGTCCCATATAAGACCAATAAGCTTTACGAAAATCTTGGATCAAAGCTTGACGATCCATTTCACCTTGAAGTTCCGAAACCTGTTTTTTAATTTTTGCATTTTTGTACTCAGACCAATCCCTTTTCCCCAAAAAGTTTGATAGTAAGTCAATTTCAAGACTCAGTCTTCCTCCCGTTCGGTTCACTCCATCAACATTGAAAGCCGGTATAGTGATTTGATCAGAAAATCCTTCGATCTTTCCACTCACTCCTATGGGAAACTTCTGTGCGATCCCAATTGATGAATTTCTTTGCGGCGAAATGACCGGTGAAAACTGAAAAAGGGGCTCTTCTCGGGATTCAGCGTAACTGGTTCTTCCTTGTAGGACAGGTTGGTATTGGGCTCGAGTGCGTTCAGACTGTGAGGACACTCCCTCAACCTTGGATTGCAAAGCTTTATGGGCTGAAGTTTCACGAATTTTGCTTACGATTGTTGCTTCATTAAACTCTAAGCTCAAAGCACAAGAGATTAAGATCATCGCCCAGAGTTGAACCCACATAAAACCTCCATTCAAACGTTTGTTTGAATATGACTAATGTTCAAGCTCTTGTAAATAAAAAACTTAAACAATCGTTTGAATTTGACTGCCTTAAACTTGTGCATCTTCATTAAACTGTTGTTATTTAAAGATAATATTTAAAAATAAAGAAGTTTTTGTACCCCCCCATTGTCCCCTTTCAAGACTTTGATTTGGATAAATTTCAATCCTTACATGAGCTGATTGCCCCAAGATGCGGCCTGTTCAATACTCAAGAAGAATGGCCATAAAGCGCGAAGCGAATAACTCCCTAACCCCAGAAAAATCGAAAAAATTTTTTATCCTGAAGTATTCTCTTTTTATTTTTTTCGTTCCTCTTTTTATAATTCTCGTTTCTTGGTCCTTTAGAAAACCAATCACAACTTGGGTCCTCAAAAACTACATGGACTCTCAAGGGTTTCAACTTTCCTTCGAGTTTCAAACCTTTAACCTCAATGAAATAAAAGTTTTAAACCTCAATCTTGATGAAGAGATTCTCATCCCTCTCATCCAAATTGAGTGGACAAAAAGTTTTGTTTCTTTTTTCGATCTCTCTTCCGTAAAGATTGAAATCGAGAAGGTGAATCTATCAACGTTATCAAAGCTTAACGCCGCCCTCTCAAATACCGAAGAAAAGAAAGAAAGTTTGAGTTTTCATCAAGCCTTAGAATTCTGTGAGTGGCTAAAACCTTTACCCATTGGGGTGAGTCTCAAACAACTGGTTGTAGAAAATCAAACTCATCACGTGGGACTCCTCCTCAACCATAGCCAAAAACAAACTGATTTTAAAATCAGTTTTCAAACTGAACTGAGAACACGGATTGAGCCCAATGCCGCCAAAGGTGAACTTCAGATTGATTGCAATTCAGAGCGAATCAAAGGGGCATTAACCTCCTTTAAAACTCAGATTCCCCAATTCTTATTGAAGGACCAAATGATGATCAAGGATATCACTCTTGAATCAGAAGAGGGTTATATTCAATGGCTCAAAAGCAATCAGGCTTCAGTCAAACTGAATTTTAAACTGAAAGGATGGGTTGAAAAAGATCAATTAAAATTTGATTTTAATATTCCCTCTCTGACCCTAAAGACCCCCTTTAACCCAAAAAATCCCCTGACCGAAAAGCTTTCCGTAGTTATTCGAAGAATGTCTATTGGAGGAGAACACTCTCTTTTCTTTGAGAGAGTGAGAATGACTTTTCTGTCTTTCGACCCACAACAGATGAACTTTAATGCTCAACTGAACCTGAGAAACATCGATTACAAAAATACGAAAAGTAAAATTGAAATTAAAGGGATCGACTCAACCACAAATCTTGTAAAGGTTGGGGACCAATACCGGCTCGAGTCACAAATCTCCGATCGAAAAAAGACCCTTTTTATTTCTCAAATGATAGGGTCTTACTCGCCAGAGACTTGGTCCGTTAAAATCCCACCTCAAAAAGCATCTCTAAAGCTTGGCAAGTCCGTGCTTGAAATTTTTCCATTTTTTAAAAAGCATATCAAGTCTTTGGATGGAAAACTTCACTTGAGTGGCTCAGTCAGCCAACAACTTCCTGAAAAGATGCTATCCCACCTCCGTTTTAAAGGCGAAAATATGAATATTGATTCGTCTTTTGGAGAGTTTAAAGGAATAGATTGGCAGCACGATATAAAATCTTTTGATACCTTTCAAAGTTCTCCTTATCAAAAGCTCAGCATAAAAAAAGTCTCAATTGGTCGAGTCATTGATAACGTAATTTTTCATTATCAAATTAATAACCAGCAAGAAATTTTGGCCCATAAACTTCACCTACAACACGATGGAATGAAACTGGACGCCGTCAACTTTGAAGTGAATCCCACACATTTTATTTTGAAGAATTTTAAAGCAAAACTAACCCAGCTTCAGCTCGAAAAATTACTGGCGATGGCACTCGGTCAAAAAGTGACAGCCGATGGGACCCTGTCAGGAGAAATCCAAATCGAATATGGGAATAGAAAAGTTGAAATATTAGGAAATTTAGATTCCGATCAAGCGGGTTGGGTTCGTTACCGGGGGGCGGAATACCAGGTCAGTGGCTTGCAGCTCTCCGATACACCCATGACTATTTTAAACAACTATCTTTATAATTTTCATTTCCAGACCTTAGCTTTGAAAATCAGAACTGAGAAAAATTTTGACATGATAGCAGTACTTGCCGCTAACGGTCATAACCCAGATTATCTCAATGGTAGACCTTTGAAGCTCAATATCAATCTTGAAAAGAATTTGTTAGCAACACTACGCTTTTTAGTGCTTACACGTGATTTACCTGCTAATCTCCAAGAAATAATTAAAAAGCAAATAGGTGAATAAAATGAAATTCTATCTGGTCATTATAGCTCTTGTTTCTCTGACTTCTGCTTGCGCTCCAACGGTTTCTTTACAAACTCCAGACAAACCCCTTGAAATCAATCTCAATGTAAAAGTTGACCATCAAATCTCTGTTAAAATTGACAGAGAGCTCGAACAAGTTATGAAAAACAACGACGACATCTTCTAGACCAACGGAGGTTTTATGAATTTTATAAAAACAATTCTTTTTTTCGTTCTTGTCTCCACTCCTTTTCATTTTGCTCAGGCGCTGGATCTCGAAGAGGCTCGCCAAAAAAAATTAGTGATTGAGCAACCCGATGGTTATCTTAAAGCGAACAGCCCCACTGCCCAAAAGTTTTGTTGATGATATTAATAAAAAAAGAAAAGCGGCCTACGAAGATATTGCTCGAAAAGAAAAAATTGATGTCAATGTGGTCAGTGAAAAAGCAGCTCAAAAAATCAAAGAAAAGATGGGCAAATAGCCCTTTTTGAGTTATTTAACTTTGCGTTAATCATTCTTTCTTATTAACTCTAAAATTCTCAGTTGACCCCTTTTTTATTTCCCTTTAGCCTCATCACCCTCTCCGAGAAAGCATCTGATGCCGGAGAGTATTGAAAATAAGGGGGATTCCTATGCACGAACTCACATTTAATTCTGAAGGACTTATTCAAAGAGGTAAGGGTTTTACTTTTGATGATGTGCTTATTGTCCCTTCAAAATCTGAAATGCGTTCTCGGCGTGAACCTGAACTCAGAAGTCAGCTGACAAAAAATCATTGGATTGATCTGCCATTTATCTCTGCAAACATGGATACCATCACCGAAGCCCATATGGCCATAGCCATGGATCAACAAGGTGCCATTGGCATCCTCCATCGCTTTATGTCCATAGAAGATCAAGTGAGTGAAGCTCTCAAAGTCAAAAAATCGGGAGCGCAACGGATCGGCGCAAGTATTGGAGTCAATGAAGATAGTCGCGAAAGAGCCAAAGCACTCGTCGACGCAGGCATCAACATCATCACAATCGACATTGCCCATGGACATTCGGTTCAGATGTTTGAAACTTTAACTTGGCTAAAATCTGAATTTCCTCATATTGATGTGATTGCAGGAAATGTCGCAACCGCTGAAGGAACTTTGGATCTGATCGAAGCCGGTGCCGATGCTATTAAAGTGGGTATCGGACCAGGCTCGATGTGCACCACTCGGATTATAACCGGTTGTGGAGTGCCACAACTCACAGCCATTTCACTTTGCGCTCAGGCTGCTCGCAGTAAAGGTGTTCCTGTGATTGCTGATGGCGGAATTAAAACTTCAGGAGACATTGTAAAAGCTTTGGCTGCAGGCGCATCAACCGTCATGCTTGGAAGTATCCTCGCCGGAACCATTGAGACACCCGGATTGATTCAACACGGTAAAAAACTTTACCGTGGAATGGCTTCACGGTCGGCTCAAGACTCTTGGCGTGGTGGTGTGCCAACGGGCATGGCTCCTGAGGGAGAATCAACCAGCGTTTTTATTAAAGGTCACCTGAGCGATGTTGTCCATGAATTAGCCGGTGGTTTACGAAGTGGCATGACTTACATCAATGCCAACTCAGTTTCTGAAATTATGTTGAAGGCTCGGTTTATGGAAATGAGCCCTATGGGTTATAAAGAGTCCGGCGCCCATGGAGTTCATTCATAAAAAATGGTTTTCTATTAAATAGGATGAAACTTAAATAAAGCCAGAAAAAGTTTTTGAACACTCTCGATAAAAATGAGGCTGAACTTTAATGAGGATTTTTGAGAGACAAATAAATTCTGCGTTACTAAAAAACACCTTTGACTCTCTGGTTTTTCTAAACTGATAATTGTCCTATGAAAAAAACATTTTTGATTTTTATCGTTGGTTTTTTGTTTCAAACTTCTGCTTTTGCATCGGGTGGTCCCTTTGGGTTAGGACTTATTATTAATAGTCCAACTGGTTTTTCTGCAAAATATCGCATGTCTCAAAAAAACTCGGTGGACGCTGCTCTTGGTTATTCTTTTGGAAAAAGTGACAACCTGACTCTTCACAGCACTTACCTTTGGGAGAACAATCAAGGTATACCTGTTGATAATACTTTTCTTGGTTACTACTTTGGTATCGGTGGCGCTCTTCACCTCAGGGATAATAACGAACCTCCTCCTCGCTGGGCGGAAGACAACCGACAAGACGAACTGGGCCTTGCCATCCGTGGAGTGGGCGGGATCAATTACTATCTAAAAAACCCAGTGATCGAATTTTTTGCAGAACTTTCTTTGAATTTCTTTTTCGTTCCATCAACAGATGTTGATTTTGGAATTGCAATCGGTGGTCGTTATTTCTTTTAAGAGCCCACTTGATTTCATAAACTCTCCCCTTTCGGCGGATTGAAATAGAAAAAAATAGAAAAACCAGTAAAAACTTTTCCACATTAAGTTTTTACTGAAAACTATTCTCCCAAATTCATCGAACTCTCTCATCGCACACTCTAGTTTGTCGTATAAAAGAAGAATTTTTTTTCTGCTCAAGCCGAATTGCAATGGCTGATTCCTTTAAACTTTAAAAAAATGAAGATTAGGATTGCGCGGAATCGCACTTTTCGGATCGACATTAAAAAGTGCAATGACTTCGGTGCGATGGCCGGGATCAATATTAAAAACCACAAGATCAGAGTTTTCTATAATTTGATGAAGACCGCGGCCCCCTCCTCCCTTATCAACCCGATTATCATTGAGGGACCCCGTCCCAGAATAACATTTTTCAAGGTAACGAAAAAGAGTGATGGCATCGAGACCCCCAAAGGGATCCTCAATGGAGATCGCCATAAATAAACCATCGGTGGCATAACGAAAGCGGGCCCGATGATTTTCCGCGAGGACAACAATTTCCATTCTGGATTTGTGATTATAGATTGCTTTACCCTCTCTATCTCGAGGAGCATCGTAGATGGCATTCATGAGGAGTTCTTCCGCCACCACCTTAATTCGATCACGATGGGTTGATCGAATTCCTGAGTTGCTAAAATACTCATCCGCCTTATCAATGATTTCTCTTCTTTGATCACTGCGTGAAACTTCGAGTTCTTTGACTTCAACGCCCCAAGAAAGATATTTCTCAAGACCAAAATAATTTCTACTGGCTAATTTAGATACCGTGGTGACGTAATTTTTAATCGTAAATACACGGTCTTCCTCATCACGCGAGACAACATTGGGAACAAAAGAGTGATTAAGAAGTTTTGGCACATATTGAGGAATCGCTTCCGAAGTTAAGTAGACAAAGCGCATACTGTCGTTTTTGCTTTTGGCCAGTTCCGTGAGGGACAAAAACTCCTCGGAGAAAATAAAAATATCATAATGATTTGTATTCAGTTTTTCTTGGATTTCTTCAATAGTTTGTCCAATATCGAGCTCGACGCCGGTTCCGCCCAGAGCCATCCTTGCAATTCCATGCTGTTTTTTAATCGGATCCGCCAAAAGGACTTTCTGACTCACCATAGATTTTTCGGCGTTAAAAAGGGAACTTAAAGGCTCGAGTTGATAAATGGCTTTTTTAAGCTCTGCCTCTACTTTTTCAAGATCGCTATTGGTTTCAGATTGATTAAGGACAAGGTTTTTAACACTGCCTTGTAGGGGAATTAGGTTTTTTTGCAGCAGTCGATCGAGGGTTGCAAAAGTAATATCACGGCTTTGATAAAGGCTTGTGATTTTATCATTGGTAGCCTTTAATATATTAAAGACTGGCCCAAATCATTTCGGAAATGGTCTTTAAGGAAATCGTATATTTAGGGCTTTTTAATATTAAGCGTTGAGACTACAGGCGAAATTAAGCGGGATTTACCAAAGTGTGGTCGTTCTTAATTTGGCCGGATTTTTAATATTTCAGTCCAAGAATGAGACAACCATATTACTAACTCAATTCTTAAAAAAAATCAACGATCCTCTCGGCATTCCCAAACTAAGTTGTTGTTTGGATATGGCAAAATGTTTCTAAAATCTCTGTTTAATGTTTTTGTCAAAGACACGCATGACTCCAAGGAATATCTAATAGTCGGAAAAGCTAAAGACCCTGCTAAACCATCAGTATTCACAACGGTAGCTACGGCCAAATGAGGTTTATTAGGAATCATCTTTTGAGATTCATAAATGTCCTCCCAAGTATTATTGACTGTCCAATAATACCAAAACCCAGATAATGAAATTAAATTTGTCAGAACCAAAAATGTAATTAGCTTTTTCATAGACCACTCCCTTTTTCCTAAATGGGAAAGAGAGCAGACGCAAAGCTGGGGCTTATTTTCTATCAACCTTAAAGTCGTTCAAGACTTTCTTTTCGGTATTTCCGCTAAAGGTAAAAGTCGCTCGGTCATACGGGAACTCGCCGTATTCCCAAGTGGTACAGGTCCAAGCTCTTTCGCCACCGCAAACCGCCTGGCTTACACTTTTTGGTGTCCCGAACATTTTCAAAATCTCATCTGAACCCATGCCCTGATGAACTTTCATAATGTTCTCGGTCGTGAATGAACTCGGTAATGTAGACGTAGATAATGTAGCACAAGCTGATAAAAAGCCCATCGTTATAGATAACAAAATGAATCGCATAGCGGTCGCCTCCCCGAAGTCTTTCCCTATCCATATCGGCTAACTTTTCTCAAAACTAAACGGACTCTCTATTGGTCTGGAAACCGCCAAAAATTGGTCGTATTCCCATTTAATTTCTAGAGGGAATTATTATGAATAAAGGAAGATCAATTGTTTTAGCGATTAAAGGCCATTTTACGAAGGTTGGTTTGAATGAAAACGAATTTTTCTCGCCAGTAGATATTTTCGCGGAAAGATATATGAATACAACTTATGGTGAAATGTTG
>JBGSSY010000115.1:0-1529 GCA_041736775.1 Bdellovibrionales bacterium
AGTAAACCTTCACCCAGCCGCAAACCACTGCTCAGATTATTAACCAGAGACTCGCGATGTCCTCCAGGAGCAATGACATTAAATGGAATATTGATTGATAATTGGTTGTGAGTGTTGGGATCAGCCGCTGGATAAACATTAGCTTGTGGAATGCTGACTGTTCCTGGTGACATATGACGAGCCAGTTCGGTTTTAAGAGCCAGCCCTGCTTCTCTCGATAAGCGTGAAAGTGGGTTGTTAAAACTCACTGTACCAGGAAGACTTTCGGCCATCACTTTTTGATTGATACATTGTAAGTACTGATCGGGTTCCGTCTTATCCGAACATTCACTCATGCCATTTTTGGAAAGAGTATTACAGACATTGTACGCCATCGAATTGTTGATCAAGCGATAAGCATCGATTTGAGGTGCTGAGCCTAAAACTCTTGAGCCGTTGGGATTAACCATACTGGCCAAGTTGGGTAGAAAATCAGTCCCGAACACTTCTTGGTCCGGATTGGTCAGAGCGCGACTTCTTAAAAAAAACATGTCGTTATCGGGCTGATACTCAATGTTAAAAATCGGCTGATTAGGATTTTCTAAACTTTGAAATTGGAGATTAAGATAGCCAGAGTTCTTATCAGAGTTATTTGCAGCAATCAGTTGCTGGCTATTTCCAAGATTATGTTTAAAAGTGGCGATGCCAGCATTGCATTGTAAATCTTGGAACTCCACCATGTCCTCTGCTTGGGCGAGAAGAATTGCTCCATCTTCATTTTGTAAGTCGTTGTTAATCCAGTCACCGGCCGCCATTGATCCGGTCAAGTTGGCCCATAGGTTGGGTGGAGGTTGGGCATGAGCCGGTTTGATAAAGTAGCTTTTTTGGGCCGATTGATTTTGACTAAAAAGTCTTTTTTGCCAGGCCGTGACCGATTCCCCTTTTTTTGCTGAAATATCCCGACTGTTGTAAAAGGTTTTTAAGCCTTCAGGGGTGGCTACAAATGACAGAACATCGGCCGGCTTCTTTTTACCAAAGCTATAGATGAGAAGTCTTTGAGAGGAACCAACCACTTCAGGCAGGGTTTCATTCATGGCTTGAGAAAAGTATTGTCGTCTATAGAGTTTCAAGTTTTTTGGACTTTGATTAATCCAATCGCGAACGGTTTTTGATTTTTTAAACTCGGCCACAATACCTTGAATTTTCCTTTGCACAGATTTTTTTTCATCCAGGGTCATGGCACGTGACGGACGTTTTTTGATTTGAGAGGATTTGATTTTTGAGATTAATTTTTTTGTTTTGAGATGTTCTTGCTGGCGATTTTTTTCAGAACGGGGAGGGGCAAGAGCCTTATAGGTTTTCTGAACCACGATATTTTTTTTCGGAGTTATTTTTTGCTGTGACCACAAAAGATTTGAAAAAAAGAAAACAGCCAAAAACAGTGTTTGTGCTTTAAAAGTCCGTCCCATAAATCTCCTCAACATAGAAGTCTCAATCGTATCAGAAAAGAAAGGTCTCAATAAGTCCAAATCTCTTTTACCCGGGGGAAC
>JBGSSY010000198.1:0-10762 GCA_041736775.1 Bdellovibrionales bacterium
CAAGAAGTCCAGAACCCGTTCCGACATCAAGTATGGATTGATATTTTTTTTCTTGAAAAAGTTGGAGCATGAGTTCGGCCGCAATCTGAGTGGTTTCATGGGTTCCGGTCCCAAAAGCCATTCCCGGTTCAATCGCAATTACTTTTTTACCCCTGCGATCAAAGTGATCCATCTCCCAGTCTGGAACGATCCAGTAGCCCGGAACTAATTCAAAAGGTTTCCACTGTTTTTTCCACTCTGATAGCCAATCTTCGATAGGGTATTCATTAATACTAAACTCTTGAGCTTGGTATTTTTGTATCAGTTCAGAGAGGTCATCGGGCTGGGGGCGGTTTTCAAAATAAGCGGTCAACGCAAAAAGATCGCTTGAGATTATTTCGGGCTGATAGCGACGATCAAGTTGCTTGAATTTTAAATTTTCAAGAACTCCACTGGCTCCCATTTCAAAAAGATCAAAGCTTATTTGATCCTCGAGATCGGGAGTTATATTGGCAATTTCTAGAGTGAAATAAGAGATTGAATCCATGAAGGATTCATCAGTTACTGCTGGGGCTTTGTCAAGAGTGAGTCAATATTTTTCATGGTCTCTTGTTGTTCAGGACTAAGGCTCGCCGGAGCACGATCCATCATTGGTTGATTCTCTGGAACGGTATCCGATAATGATCCTGAGTTTTTGGGAATTCGATAATCCGTGAAAACGCTAGAAGGGGCTTCACGATAACTCACTTTAGCTCGCATAGAATCTAAATCCAGACGATCACCAATCATTATGGCATCATCGGCTAACATCGGGCGGGCTTCGCGACGATCAATTTCAACCAATCGTCCAATACTTTTATCGGCATCGACCTGGATAATTTCAATATCAGCCACTTTCACTTTAAAATCACCCACAGAGGAGTGATCAAAAGGATCATGAACCGGTAATCTTCTCAGAACAGAAATAATCACTCCCTCACTCAAACCTAATTTAGTTCCACCTTTTATAAAATAATCAGCGTAAACCCTTTCCATATCGTGAAGTTTTACTTTCTTTCTCACCTCAATCACCACAGCCTCATCGACTCGAGCTGAAGATTCAAAAACAAAAAATGATAAAAGGCCGATTAAACTGATTTTCAACATAGTAACCCTCCGTCAAGGAAGCCAATGAACAACTTAAATTTATTTCGGTTCATTTTGAGATCGCCAAGAGTCCAGATTCGGCATTTTTTACCTGGGACCTTGGTCGGCCATTAACTCCCAGCTCAAACGGAATGATCCTTATTTTCGATTTTAGCCATTTGTCTCATTGAGAGAGAAAATTTTTCCCTCTCACAAGGCTAACAAATGAACTTTAGAGTGCCCATATTGTTTGAAGATCATCCGATGTTTGATTCTGAGACAAAGGTCTAAAGTTTAAGTGCAAAAAACCGAAGAAGACTTATGCGTTTATCGAAATGTTTTCAGTTTATAATCTTAGCCGTTCTACTGGCGAACTGTTCGATTGACGTCTCTATTGATGATATCACTGGCAACGACTTTTTAAAGTCCACAATTCTTGCCACCTCTCGTGGTGTGGGTGATGGTCAAACCAGTGCCACTGTGGTTGTACTTCTTAAGAACTCTACCGGTAAGGTGGTCACCAACCATAAACCTTCCTTCGTCTTTATTGATAATTCAGGTGCGTCTTATCAAGGCAACGGCGTGACCTACTCCGATTGTGCTGTTTCCAACAGTCAAGGGCTTTCAACTTGTGTGATTCGTGCCATTACTGTTGGCCCTCGACGAATCCTTTTTAACAACATCATTATTGAGTTGGTGGGAACAGTCTACTTTGATCCTCCCAGCCGAAAAGGAACATTTCTTCAAGTGGTCAGTTCAGCCCAAGTCAATCAAGTCACCAATGGTTATTTAATCAATTCGATCAGCGGAACACCTTTACCTAAGATGGTTGAAGAAGCTGATGGTTATACAATTCTCAGCAACACGACCGCTGGAATTACTCCCCTCGAATAAATTCACTCATCCAAAACGATTTTAGTCTTCTAAAGTTCATCTATGACATGTTGTTACTAGCCATTCCTGGCAAGACAACAAAAAATAGAATGATGCTCATTGTGCTCTCTACTCTCATAATGCTCCTGCCCGATTTATCGGCTATTGATTTTGGCTTTCGTTTTAAAGAGGGTTACTGCCAAAAAAATTCTCGTCCCGGTTTTAATCCAAACGAGATGGGGCAATGTGGAATGTTAACCATCTCACGTTTTGTGAACCAGAAGCTCCAAGATCTTGATTTAAAAGGAGCCAATCTCAGCTCATCCTATCTTTATATGTCAGAATTTTCCAGTATTGAAAGCCCTCATCTGGCACTGAAAAGATCGGTCATCTTACAGTCGCAATTTAAAGACATGAATTTGGATTATGTCGACCTTCGCGGCAGTCAAATCAAAGGATCGGTATTCCAGAAAAGTTCCCTCAAAAATGCCCTAGCTTCAGGAGCTCGTTTTAATAAAACACGTTTTATCGACGTGAATTTTGAGGGGACTGATTTCTGGGGGGCACAACTTCATGAAGTTGATTTTATCAATTGTGATCTAAGGGACACTGATCTCAAAACCACATCCCTCCTTTTTAACCAATGGACCTCAAGTCGCTTTAATGCCAAAACCCGCCTACCGTTTTCAAAAGAAGAAGCCCTTCAAAAGGGGATGATTTATGTGGAGTGATTACTTGAGGCAACAACAAAAAATTATTTTCAGTTCACTCAGTTTAAAAACCTATGGTTTTTTTCTGACCCTGACCCATCTTTGGACGTTTCTTTATTGGCGCAATTATAATTTCTTTCTTAATGCCCAAGGCTCTCAAAACAGTGAAGCTCTTTGTTTTCCATTTTTTCCAAATTGTGATTTATTTCGTATCTTCATCGCGGATAGTCTTTGGCTCACTCTTCTCTACTTTTATGCCGCCGTAACATTAATCACGGGCTTCTTCTTTCTCAGCGACGGTCAGAAAAAATGGGGTTATTACGGACTCCTTATCCTCACTTTTTATAAGTTATTTCTCCATCTCAGTAATTATAATTTTATGGGCAATTATCATTACATGATTTATATACTGTCCCTCATTTATCTATTTTCGCCTGAGAAAAAGAAAATCATTGCATTGGCAATCGTCAGTTTTTACTTGGCTGCAGGCTTACTCAAAATCAATGTTGATTGGCTGAGTGGAGCTGCAATGATAACAACACCATGGCTGAATGGTCGTTTACTGATTTACTCATTATTTTATGTGGTTTTTTTGGAATTGTTTTTGATCTTCGGTCTCTATTCAACCCAAAAATGGATTCGTTATTTTACCATCCTTCAACTTCTTTTATTTCATGCCTTCTCATGGCACATCGTGGGTTTCTTTTATCCTTTGATGATGTTTTCAGCTCTGAGTTTTTTTATTTTACAGGAGTATGAATTTGTTAAAAAAACCGACTCTTTTCAAAGTCTATTCACTCCCCTGAAGCCTATTAAAGAGCACCTCCCCCTCATCCTCTTTCTCTTTGTTTTTTGGGGGATGCAAGCTCTACCCTTTGCTCTTAGTCCTGATCCAGCCCTTTCTGGCTCACTCAGACTTTCTGCGCTCAATATGTTTGATGCCAAAGCAGAGTGTCACTCTTTAATGGTGGCCCACCGCAAAGGCTCTGCAGTTCATCTTGAGCCCCCACTCAAAAACCTAGGAGTTCGAATGGGCTGTGATCCTTTAGTCTTTCTCAACCAAGCCCATCAACTGTGTCGGAAAAACAGAAAATCCACCGAGTTTGAAAGACTCAGCCTTCATCTTTTTAGCAAAAGAGTCACCCAACACCAGTACCAAAATATTTTAGCATTAGATGATGTTTGCAAAATCAAAAATCCACTGTGGGCCGAGCTCTCAGGAACAAAAAAATGAAATCAATTTTAATCGCCCTTTTTTTTGTCACAATCGGATATCTATCCTACAAGGCAAATCCCCATCTTTATTTTTTTGAACGGGATTATTTTAAAATGCTCACCTCTCCTCCTGTTTCTGCTCCGGCCGTCTTTAAAAAATTGGATAGCTCCTGTGTGGCTACTGCCCAGTATCGTCATGACGAAAAAAGAACGGGTGTGGCTCCAACCTCTGCTCAACCCAAAAGTGGTGTAAAAATCAAAAAACATATCCTTCCGTTCAATTTAGACATTCACTCGGCTTCAAAAGCATCACCCACCGTGGATGAAACAGGAGTTTATATTGGAAATGACAGTGGTTGGTTTTGGAAACTGAATCACGATGGAGAAAAACTCTGGAGTTTTTATATTCCCAATTCACTCAACGGAATTCATAGCTCAGTGGCGGTTGATGATCGTAAAGTTTACGTCCCCACTTACAACGGCTTTATATATGCTCTCGATAAAGAAAATGGTGAATTGGTCTGGGCCAATTTGGTGGGAGATTATATTGGAGCGTCACCCCTCCTTGCGGGGGGACACCTCTACATCTCAGCTGAAACCTCACACCCTGAAGGATTATTAGCTCAACTTGATTGTAATACCGGAAAAACCCTTTGGGTTTCGGAATGGCTGGGTGGCCATTCACACTCATCCCCCACTTATGATTCAGAAAATAAACAAATTCTACTGGGCGCAAATAGTGGGCGCTTTTTTTCATTCTCTGAAGAAAATGGTAAAACCCTTTGGCAAGTTCAACTCAAAGGTCCGATCAAAGGAACGGCCTCAATAGAAGATGGAAAAATCTTTTTCAGCTCTTGGGATAAAAATCTTTACGCCTATGATCTTAAAACCGGAAAGCCGCTGTGGGAAACTTTTGTGGGTGGTCGACTGCAAACCAGTCTCAGCCTTGTACCAGAGCGTTCACTGGGAATTACAAATACAAAAGTGGGTGAAATCATTGGCGTCGATCTAAACAACGGTGAGATCATTTGGCGACTTGTTCATGGCGACACCAATAATATGTTTAGTGTTCTGATTACGGTCGATCCTCAAAGAAAAAATCAATATCTCGCTTGGAGCCGGTGCAATGTTGTTGAGCTCTGTACACTTGATGCAAAAACAGGAAAACTGATTCAAAAGCTGACTCTTCCTGGCAGTTTTACTGGAGTACCCTTCGCTTTTGGCCAACGAATTTATATCAGTCTTGATAAAAATGCTGGCCTTGTTATCCTCGAATAAATACTTATTTGGAATTTTCTCCATTAAGGTTAAAGATTTGTGATATGCATAAGAAACCCTTTCTCCCCGAGAAGATTTGTTTCGTTTGCCAAAGGCCATTTAACTACCGCAAAAAATGGCAGAGCTCTTGGGCAGAAGTAAAATACTGTAGTGAAAAATGTCGAAGAAACAAAAAACTGAAAAAAGAAAAGACCGACTAGGAGCTCTAGAGTCTCAGGATTTTGATCGTCTAGTCAAAATGGCCCTTGAAGACCGTACCCCTTTTGAATTGATTGAATTGCAGTTTGGACTGAAACCCGATGATGTAGTCATTTTTATGCGTCGCCAGCTTTCTCCCACTTCATTTCGTCGCTGGAGAAAACGGGCTCACGAACAGGGACAACTTAAAAATCCCAAAAAATCAAATCTCACCGCTGAACGATTTAAGTCCAAAAACCAAAGAATGGATGGCTCAATCAAAGAGCGACGTCGTCTATAGAAGAATTGGGTTGTAAAATTTTGTTAAAGACCCGCTTCGGGCTTGCGGGGTTCTTTAAGGCGAACAGCCACTCCCCAATCAGAAACATGACTTTTGATAGCCTCTGGATTGTGAGCAACGACTCTTTGCTGAAGTTTAGAAAAAATAGGTTCTCTAATTTCTAGTTTATTATCTTGAAGCACACACTGACGGGCAATTCTCTTATCAATATTAACAACGACTGGAGCTTTAAGATTCGCCGTCATCCGGGCGGGGTCTTCTGGAATAGTGATAATGCAAAAAGAGCGTAGTTGTTTTTCTTCTTGAGCTTGCAGAATTTGTAAATCAGAGCGGGTTAACTTTAAAGAAAAGTTATCTTCAAAGAGTTCGGGCTCAAGAACAGGAAAGGCAATGCTGGGTTCGTCACAGCTTTGAAGCCAGGCAAAAATTTCGTCGTTGGGATCATCGAGAAGAACAAAACGCTCAAGATCGTTAAAACCAAGAAGACCTTCAGAAAAAGTCAGTATGTCTTCTTTCGAAATTTCTATAGACCCAAACCTCGTCGTATTGACTAACATAGGCCCCCCTACAATCATTAGACGAATCAACCCAGTAAAGGGGTTAATTTAATTAATAGTATTCTGGACTTTCAACCAAGAGCAAGGCCAAACTGGCACCGAAAATTATGTTTTGCGTTAAAAGGAGCCCTGGAATCTACTTCTTTTTAAGAAGAGTAGCCACTTCTTGGGCCTTTTCTGAAGAGGCTTCGGTGGAGGCTTTGTTTTGATCCTGGATAGAGACGTAAACCTCTTCTCGATGGATTTTAGTATCGCGGGGGGCTTCAATGCCCAGCCTGACTTGCTTTCCCTTGATTTGCACAACACGGATTCTGATGTGGTCATCGATGGCTATGCTTTCACCAAGCTTTCTTGTTAGCACGAGCATTTGTTACTCCTTCAACATCCTCGTCAAAGTAATCTCTCAGAACAATGAGGAAGGGAAATAGCTATATTTGCTAACGGAGAAAGTCAAGAAGACTGTTCTGAACCATTTTACCCGAGGTCGCAAGAGACGCCTCGAGTTGATTCTGTGTACGATTGAGTTTGTTAACGAGATCGTACATATCAACATCTTCAATGTTTGATTCTAATATTTTTGAATCCACCTGTAATTTTTGGATAGTGTCGAGACCTGTATTTAATACAGATATTCTTGAACCCAGCTCGGCTCGAGACAAATTGAGCTGACTGAGACCATCATCTAAAAAATCCAGTGAGTGCTGAATGGTTGATTTATCGTTTGAACGAAGACCAATCTCTAAAGCTCTTACAGTAGAGAATAAATTGACGGACCGTGGACCCCAGCTTCCTTGGTTGTTCACCTTCGGGTCGTCGATCATCATACTCTCAGAAGCCGGACCCCTCATCGGAGGCGGCTGAGCAACCTCAGTGTTATCCTCAAGAAGTGAGGGATCTAACTCTCGAGTAGGACCGAGTGGATCATTGATCGTCTTACCCAGAAATACTTTACTCCCTGGAATGTTCATAACCATTTTAGCATCTTTATCAATGGGGACTTCCATCTCGGCATCATCACCGTAATAGTTACCCTGCATATCAAAAGGGGCTTTAGTTGTCTTATAGCCACCAAATAAATAACGATCACCAAATTTACGGTTACCGATATTCACCATTTGCTCAAAGATCTGGCGCATTTCCATGGCCACCATTTTTCGTGTCTCAGGCCCTGAAGCCCCATCACTGGCTTGTTGGATGGCTAATTCTTTGGCACGAATTAAGAGGTCACCCATTTCGCCCAATGACTGTTCAGAAAACTCAATAAAACCTTTGGTCGATACAATATTTTTTTCGAACTGCTGAAAACCTGACATCTCCGTGCGCGATTCGAGAATACGTGCTGCACCCAATGGATCATCTGATGGTTTGGTGATGCGTTTTTGCAAAGCTGCTTGATTCTGAAACTTGGCCAGTTCCGAGCGATTTTTGTTGAGGTTTGAGACCACTTGGGTGTGGTTCATTTTATCAGCTACACGCATCTCTTATCCTAGTACTTCTTTATGTTGATCACTGTATCTAACATTTCATCGGCGGTTCTAATAATTCGCGCTGATGCATCGAAATGTTTTTGCATCTCAATCATCTTGGCCGCTTCTTCATCAAGGCTCACACCACTGATACTTTCTCTGAGATTATCCAATTGGTTCACTCGGTTACTTTGCACATCCACATTGCGATTGGCGGATTGTGCTTTAATACCCAACTCACCGACGATACCGTTGTAAAATTCGTCCAAGGTGAGAGAGCCTGCAAATACCGGTTTGCCGTATTGAAGTTCTGCAATATCAATCGCCACTCGGTTATCACCCGGACGATCAGGATGACGACCGGCTGAAATTCGACCCACATCATTCATGATATCTGAATTCATTTTTAAATACTCTGTCGCACCCGAAGCTGCTGTTAAAGGATCAAAAAAGAGCACACCGGTTTGATTGTAGGAGTTGTAACCTTGACTGTGCATTTGATTCACTTCTTTTGCGATTGTAAATGCAAGATGATCCATATCATTTTTAAGACCATTTAATTCACCGGAGCGAACCGATAGAAGTCCACCCAGATGTCCCCCTTTAATTCGATCAGTGAGAAGGAGAGGCTCTGCGTATTCGTGGTGATAAAAAACGATATCGTAATCACCCTCCCCTTTTCCTTGCCGGGCTGGAGTTGCAACCGCTTCAATATGGTTGGCCGTTCCACCCACAACGAGAAGGGCATCCTTGGCAGAAGACACAGTGATGGTTGAATCTTCGCCCTCATTCCATTTGATATCAATCACTTCGCCGAGTTTTTTAACTAAAAGATCACGACGATCCCGTTCATCGTTGGCCCAACCACCAGAGATCTCGACCTCTTGCACACGGTTATTGAGATCGGCGATCTCACCAATCAGTGCGTTCGCATCGTTCACACTAATAGCGATCTGAGAGTTGATGTCTTTTCCGACCTGATTGAGTTGGCTATTGATATTATGAAAATCGTTAACCAATGTTTGTGCCGAAGCTTTAACCGCCGTTCTTCTCGGCATGCTTTCTGGGTTTGTAGAAAGTTCGCGAAAAGAATTAAAAAATGCAGTCATTGAAGTGTTAAACCCTTCCACAGTTTGTTCGTTGTAGATGGATTCCAAGCGTGCCAGACCTTCTTGTCTTCCTTTAGCCGTTGCGAGGCTCGATTTTTCGTCTCCAATTTGTTTTTCAAGATAGGGGTTATTAATACGTCGAACGGAAGCCGCTCTTGCTCCTAAGCCCACTCGCATTTTACCGCTGCCTTCAGCAAAATTAGATTGAATTTCAGTGCGCTGACGAGAAAAACCTTCAGTTTCTTTATTGGCAATGTTGTGGGCAACGGTATGAAGACCGGTTTGGCTATTCATCATGGCCCGTCGACCGACGGTCATTAAATTGGATACCCGGGACATCCCTTTCCCCTTTTTCTTAGAAACCTCTTGTTTCTAAAATTTAAGCCTCGCGGCTGACCAAACGACCTTGTGCATCTTTATTGGTCGACTGCATGTTCCCACTGTTTTTGTAAGTGGGATTTTCATTTAAAGTGAGAGTGATCGAGTTCATCGCTCCCGTGATATGTGATAAAGCGGCTTGAACAAGAATTTCATTTTTCTTATTCAACTCCGATATTCTTTGCACCAACATGTTTAACACTGAATGGAGCTGTTCTAATTTAACTCTCTCTTCTCCAGCATAATGTTTTGAAAGTTCAAGGAGAGTGTGTGCTGAAGATTCAATATTAAAAGTTTTAAAAAGTTGATCAGCCGAAGCCTGCCATTTGAGATCCAGTTCTCTGATTTTTAAAACCATCTTTTCTTTACTTTGATTGATCGAAGGGATCTCTTGAACATCAGCGACGACAAGAACTTCATTCTCTTTACGAACAACATCCAAAAGATGACGGTAGACTGTCACCAGTTGATCGAGAGAAATGACTAATTCTTGATACGCGCTCATAGAAAAATTCCTTACGAAGGCATGTTAAGATGTTCATCCACCAAGCGATCTGCAACTTTTTCAGAATCGATTTGGTAGCGACCGCTATCAATCAAACTTTGATATTTAGCAATCTTGGCTTCATCAACACCATTGTCTTTAGCGAGCTCTGTGGCTTTTTTAATCTGTTGAGCTTGTTGAGAAAGACTCACTTGGGCTGAAAGTGGAGTGGACGAACTCTCTTTAGATTCTTTGGTCGAACTGTTTTTTAAATTTTTTGTCTCGGCTTGCGCCTGAGCTTGAGCGAGAGATTGTGATGCACCACTGGTTACTTTCATGAAACCCTCCTTGGTCTCTTTAATTTTAACATAACTTTAAAGACTTTCATGCATGAAAACTGTTATTTTACAGTGCGGGCGAGTCTTTTCGCGAGTTTTCATCAAGCACCTGCCAAGTCAGATTCTGTGTTTCAGGACTCAGTAAAGCGAAATTTTCACCTGCTTCAAGGGTCTTGTTCAAAAGTCCAGGCAAAAGTTGCCCCTTAAAGGCAAACGTTGATTGAAGTCCCGAATCATGTTGAAAACTCACCACTTTGTGACCATCGTGTGTAGAAAACTCTTTGGCAAACTGACCCCGCCATGGAACGTTCAAATAACTTGGGCTAAAACTTTTTGCTTGTTTCAATTCGATGTTAAAGGTCATTTTATTTTTTTGCGAATCAGGTGTCCCTTTTTTAAAACCCTGAAAACGATCCGTCACATCCACGGGTCGAATGTTTTTCATTTTTTGGGCTCCCAGTTGTGGGTAAAAACGATCGACCAACTGATTGTAAACCAAATCAGCAAAACCCGTCCCTCCGCGCTCAACCCACTGATCGACGTAGTGATCATCCATTTGTTCACGATAAATATTTTCAGCCATACCGGGTTTGGTGAGGGCTGAGTGACTCACCGACTGGCGCATCGCTTGAACCATTTGTCTTAAGAATTGTTTCTCATACATTTCAGAGGCTTGTTTCAATTTACCATCAAGCTTCTGAAGCTGAGTGTTCATGTCCTGTGGGACTTTTTTATCGATTTTCATAAGTTAAAAAAAAATGGGGAGGAAGTG
>JBGSSY010000134.1:0-3788 GCA_041736775.1 Bdellovibrionales bacterium
CGGCAGCTCAAACGCGAGACCAAAAACAAGGGTGGTGGTAATAAAAAAAGACAAATAGTCATTGATGGTGATCATTGCGGTATCTATTTCGCCACCAAAAGTGAGTAAATATTTGAAGGCCAATGGATAAACGACAAAATAAACAAAAGAGACACCCATCAAAAAGAGAGAGGTTCCAAAAACAATGAAGTAGAGACCATACTTTTTTTCGTGCTTATAAAGCCCGGGGGCAACAAACATCCAGAGGTGATAAACCCAAACCGGCGTCGCCATAATAACACCTGCGAGTATCGAAATTTTAAAATGGGCCATAAATTTATCCATTGGAGCCGTAAAGACAAGTCCACCTTGAGGCAAATAGGGCAAGATGGGCTGACGAACAATACCAAAAATGACGTCACTAAAATTCCATGCAAAAATCGAAAGTACCGTGACCGCGACAATAGAGTATATCAGGCGGTTCCTGAGCTCTGAGAGGTGCTCAACTAATGTGTAATCGTCTTGAGGTGTTTTATGATTTTCCATCAGAGCTCGGCTTGGAGGTTACACTATCTTGTAAGTCAACAGAGGCTTTCTCTGGGTCATTGCTGGCACCCTGGCTCAACGACTCACTTGTGTGATGTTGATCTTCTTCATTCAAAGAGTGATGAGAATCATCGTATTTGTAGGGATCAAGAGAGAAGGAGTCCACAATTTTATTTCCTTCATTTTTAATTTGAGCTTTTGTATCTTCCACCTGGTTGCGCACTTCACGAGTGACTTCTAAAAGTCCACCACTAAGATCTTGAGTTGCTTTTTTTAACTCTTTCATAAGGCGAGCAACGACACGAGCCACTTCAGGCAATTGTTTGGGGCCAATAACAATGAGAGCAATGACACCAATGGCGATAACTTCGGAAAAACCGATATTAAACATGGATCAAAGATAACCAATGGGGGTCAACAATTCAACGGGAATTCTTATTGTTTGATTTGATTTTTAGCAGAGCCATTAAAGACGCCCTTCTCAACCAAGGCCTCCTCTCTGAGAGAGGAGCCCGTCTTGGCGTAGACGTCCATCATTCTCAGGATGTTTTCTTTATCCGTAATACTCGCCCTTTGACTAATGACAGACAAAACATCAACCAACGGTACAAACTGTCGCGATATTTCTTTATAAAGCTGAGCAAATGTATCTTCATCAACATTGTGAGACAACTCGACATAGGCAATACGGCCCATATCCACATAGTAATCAACATCAATTATTTTTCTTTGAAAGGAATCAGAAAAGAAGCCCGAGATATAAAGGGAGCTGTCCGCTAATTTTTTCAGTTTTTCTCTTTTTTCGTGAGTTCCAAGCTGGTTGGCCGTCAAGAGCATTTCTGCCAGTGTGCTCCTGGATTTTTTTCCAGAAGAGTCTTGAATGTCATAGAGGTTTTCTGTGAAAAGATAATGTTTCAAAAGCTCGACCAAATAACTTTTTACATAGGGGTAGGTTTTAATCTTACGCTCAACAAAGGCCTCTTCAACAGCCTCTTGAAAATATTGATGTGAGTTAAAGACTAAGTTTATTGCCATAGTTGTTCAGCACTCTGGTGTTGTCCAAGAGTCTCTACTCTCATTATATCCAATGACTCTGGATATCTTTGAGCTATTTTTCGTTTTTTTGGTTTTTTGTCTAGCCCTCCGTCTCAAAATAAGCCAATTATTTCAATAGCATAACTGATGGTTATGGTTTCTATTTTTAAAATTAATAGGGGGCTCTCTTTTATCGGTGACGGTCCCCTTGGGAGAGACTATATCTGCCGAGATAATGATCTCTAAAAACTCACTTTCTAATTCCACTGAAGATAAGCTCGGAATTTACATTCACATTCCTTTTTGTCTTCAGCGTTGCACTTATTGCGATTTTGCAACTTATTCAAAGGATCAAATACAAGCCAATCAAAATTATGTCGACACTCTTCTGCTTGAAGCTGAGAATCGACGAAATCTTTTTTCACAAAAAAAAATTCAGACCATTTACTTTGGCGGTGGCACCCCAAGCCTTCTTGAGCCGGCTCAGATCGAACAAATTATTTCCTGTTTTCGAAAATTGGATTTTACTTTTGAAGAGGACATTGAAATTACACTTGAGGTTAACCCGGCCACTCTCAATCCCCAAAAATGCCTTGGATTGCGACAGGCCGGCGTGAATCGATTGAGTGTGGGGTGTCAGTCCTTTAATGATGAATTTCTTAAAGCCTGTCATCGTGAGCACAACAGCGAAGACAGTTTGAATACCCTTAGTCTCATTCAAAAACACTTTGATAATTACAGTTTAGATTTGCTTTTTTCTCTCCCCGAGCAAAATCTCGCCCATCTTGCTGCTGATCTTAAAATCATCGCTCAAATTTCTCCTCCCCATGTGAGTGCTTATTGCCTGACTGTTCCGGCCAAACATCCAATGAATAAGGGACGAGCGTCAGAAGAGGTTCAGGTTGAAATGTTTAATCTCGTTCATTCTGAACTTTTAGGAGCCGGTCTGTTGCAATATGAAATTTCTAATTATTCAAAGCCGGGCCTGGAGTCTCGTCATAATAATCTCTATTGGACCGATCAAAGCTACTGGGGGCTGGGCCTGAGCGCCCATTCTTACCAAAGAAACCCAAGCTGGGGTTGTCGTTTTTGGAACCCCTCCACTTATGAAAAATATATGGAGCAGGTGGCTCAACTGAAGCCCTGCTCTCTTGAAGAGAGTTTTCCGTCGAGCCAAATTGAAAGGTTGAGTTTCCATGAATCTTTGACTGATTTTTGTCACACCCATCTTCGACTGATGACGGGCCTCAACAAAACTTCACTGCGTCAAAAGTTCGGAGACTACGCTTTTCTCCTGGTTGAAAACAGACTGAGTTCTCTGGTGAAAAAAAACCTGTTAAAAAAAACTCAGGGGACTTGGACGCTCACTCCAGAGGGAATTCTATTGAGCAATCTCGTTTTTTCTGAGCTTTTATTGACCCAATCTGACATTGACAAATTAGAACGGGGCCCCATAATTTGAGTCGAAAGACCGTCGCCTTTGACTGTTAATTTTTGCCCATCGATGAGGGTTTGTGAATTTTCGTTTTGAAGAGGGACGTACTGTTGATGAGAACTTCTAAGGAGTTGTAATGAGTAATAACGACGAAAACAGTAAGGCGATTCCTGAAAATTTAGAAGATGAAGTTGCTCAAGAATCAACCAGCGAGCCCAGTCCCACGGAAGTCACAACCTTGTCGGAGGCCGATAAGCTTGCTCTTCTTGAAAAAGACCATCTTTATCTTCGTGCTGAGCTTGAAAACATTAAGCGACAAAACATAAAAGAGCGCTCTCAACTCTTGCGTTACGGGGGCGAGCGCTTAGCTAAAGATCTTCTTGATACCATTGACGTTTTTAAGTCAGCCCTCTCTACAGAAATTACTGCAGATAATTTACCAAGCTTTGTTAAAGGAATTGAAATGACCTTGCAAAGCTTAACTTCTGTTTTAGATAAACATGGAATTAAGGAAGTGAACTGTCTCGGACTAGCCTTTGATCCTAATACACAAGAGGCAATCAGCAGTGAGCCTTCCGATCAGCATCCAGAGGGACATGTGACTCGTGTCTTTAAGGCCCCTTATGTTTATCATGATAAACTTTTGCGCCCAGGACAAGTCGTTGTCAGCCGACCAAAAACTGATTAGTCTTAAATCTTGAAAAAAAAAGACTACTACGCCATTTTACAAATTGATCAGAAAGCATCGCTCAAAATGATCAAATCCGCCTATCGTCAGATGGCCCTCAAGTAC
>JBGSSY010000141.1:0-3211 GCA_041736775.1 Bdellovibrionales bacterium
CCTATGAAGGCCTCAAAACTCACATCTAAATATCAAGCAACGGTTCCCAAAGAAGTGCGAGAGTTCTTAGGGCTCTCAGCAGGCGATGGCGTACGCTGGGAGATTGAAGATGGACGCATAGTAGTGAAAAAGCTCACTCAACTCGATCTAGAGTGGCAGAAGGCCATTGAAATGACCCTTAACGAATGGTCGTCTCCTGCAGATGATGAGGCCTATGGCGACTTATAAGCAGTTTGACGTTGTCATCGTCCCATTTCCTTATTCCGATTCTCCACAGTCGAAGAAAAGGCCAGCACTTATCATTAGCGGAACAGAAGATTTTGATGGCAAAACCGCTCACAGTGTTTGTGCCATGATAACAAGCTTGAAAAATAAATCGTGGCCGCTCGACGTTGAAGTTAAAGATCTCAAAAAATCAGGCCTACCAGCTCCTTCAGTGGTCCGAATGAAACTCTTCACTATTGATCACCAGATAATTAAAGAAAAAATCGGCGAACTTAGTACGATTGATCAAGCTAAAGTGAAAAAATCTCTAAAAACCATCCTACAATTTTTATGAAAGTTCTTTTTTTAATTTCAATTTTTCTTTTATCTACAACAGCTAACGCCAAAACGTGTGAATCCTGGTTCTTAAAATCCGGAGTAAAGGCAGGAACAAAGGATTGTGACCTAGAATGTGCAACCATCCCTGTTGATATGGGCACTTTTGATTGTGCTAATCAGTGTGAAAAGTTTTGCAAAACATATGTCAATCCAGATTCTCTTGATGAGATAGCTCGCTATGTAGAAAATCGAGCTTTGACGCCGGCTGAAAGATCGCTTATCGCAAAATATCCAATCGACGCGGTCAAAGCGTATTTAGCAAAAAAGGATGCTTTGGAATCGACACGGCGTATTTTCGGAGCTAATTTCCGTAATGACGAGAGCGATGCCTACAGACATTTTATGTGGTCAGGGCTCATGCGAGAAAAAATAGGCGCTGAACTAACATTGGCTTTTTTAAAGGCTCACGAGGTTGACCTTGGTGCTCCAAACAATGAGTATCAAATGGATCTTGCGAACAATGAGCTTGGCATGAATGCGGCCGACCGGTTACTTAATCAAAAAAAATTTGATCAACAAGCTCTTGAACGAGAAGCCCTAACAAGTCTTGAAAATAAATTACTCAAAGTCATATCACCTACAGGAAAGGTTCCTAAATGGACACGCTAAAAAAGATTTTACTTATTTGTCCACTACTCATGGTTGCGGCCTGTTTTGCCATGGCAAAGTCAGAAAGATATATGACTGCACCTGAGGCTCAAATTAAATTTGGAAAATCAAAATTTGAATCAGAAAAATTCAAATTGGCAGATAGAAAATCAAGGGGTGAAATGGCAGCTGATTTGATACTGGCAAAGGCGTTTGTTGGTAAACCTCTAACTTCTGTTCGTGAGCTTCTTGGAGCACCAGACGGTTATTTTGAAAACGATGCCATACCTGCTTACATAATCTCTAATGATAAAGCTAAAAAAGACATCTGGCAGATTGTTTTTCTACCTGACAAGGACTGGAAAAAAATCGAAGAAGTCAAAATCCACAAGAATTGCTGCAATTAATAGTCATAAGCGAGACCACAAATACCCTGTATTGACTGATATTTTCGCAGCTATTTCTTAAGGTCTAGTGTTGATGTCTAGGTTAAAACGCAAAAACCCGCTTTACGCGGGCTTTCGTTTACATAGGCTGGCTATTTAACAAGTGGTTTAGTTCGGACCATTATGGTTCGCAAGCTTTTTTGTCGATAGAAATTTTATCAGCTATAGAACATAGTTTTTCTGTTTCTTCCACAGTTTTTGTTATTATAGAAACAACTGTCTTTCCATTATCTGATGTTAGCGTAAGCTTTGACATGCAACTCTTTATTTTATTGAAATTTTTTAGGTTTATTTCATAACCAAGGACCCGGGAAATATTTTCGAAGTGTGACAAATCACCGAGCTTGCTGACGCCTATCTCCTCTTCACTGCCAATAATTCTGAAAACCCAGCTAAGAATATTTTTATCATCTACATCGATAGAGAGGACAGGATTTACTTCCCCGTGCTCTATCGCAAAACCGTCCTCAATTTTATCGCTTAAACAAGTCGAAATTAAATCTGCATCGTTTGTACAGTATTCTTGAAAGCTTTTGTTAATTTTTATAAGGCTATCATTTGAGTCAGAAACGAGTCTATAAAAATCTAAAGCGTCTCCGCTGTACTTGCTTTCTTCACCAAGATTGACGAGGATCTCAGACATTTCTTTTTGGGCAGTTTGTGTTGTATTTAAAGTATCTTTATCACAAGGCTTAATAATATTAAGTCTTGTTGTGTATTCGTCTTGATCGGAATCATAAGATATTCCCTTACGAAGCAAATCAATAGAAACAATATCTTTTTGATTTGCAACTTTTTGATCTATATTAGCGATTTGGGTTGGTTCATTCTTTTTGCTAGAGCATGCAAAACAAAACATTGAAATCAAAATAAACATCAATTTTCTAAGCATATCATTTCTCCTTAAGAGCCTATTTTTGGCATAAAAGAGCCAGTTTTTGTTGACTCAAAGTAAATTAAAGAACCAATTGTAGGTCTCTAACACAAGAGAGCAAACCTTGTACCAAGTGCGACGGCGCGTACAAGATTAAAACCTTAAGTTGCCATGTCGCGTATATTTAAGCACAGGCTTTGGTTCACTCCTCCTGATTCAGTAAACTGAATCAGGAGGCCCTTAAAGAAATACCTCGCCGTCGATAGAATTGCTTTTTTGCGGAGACTTTGGGGTAATCTCTTCTTTCGGCTCTACTATTTGCTCAAGGTTCTCTTGGGTGCTTTCAAACTCTACGTGTACCTCATCAAAATTCGAGGCTCTGTACACGTTTGTCATATTAAATGAGGGATCTACAGTTCTTGAAATTCTTAAAAGCTGACCTTGACCGAGAGCTTTTATTTGATTTGGATGGACTACAAATTCTTCTACTTCACGGCGGGAAATCATCCCTGTACGCTCTGTGGAGAAAAACCCCTCTTCCATCTGCATCGTATCTTTTAAAGTTTGTTTGGTTCCAAGCATGGACGCAAAGTACTCGGCATCCTCTGAGTTGTCCGTGCCAAAAATAAGTTTTGTAGCACAATTTCTTTCCACTCTATCGCAAAAAGTTTCGTTCACGGACTTTAAGTCCCCTCTTGAT
>JBGSSY010000142.1:0-6833 GCA_041736775.1 Bdellovibrionales bacterium
ATGAGCCCATTCGTTAACTGTTGAATTATTGGAGTTATTTTCTAAAGACGCATATCGATAAAGACCCTCAAAGCTCATATTAAAAAGCCCTGAACTCAGCATTGGAAAAAGCAATCTCGCTTCTAAGGTCAATCCACTGTAGCGACTATTAAGTGTATTGGATGAAATTGTAAAGTCAGAGAGTCCTGTTCCAATCTCAAGCCCCACACCCTTTTGAATTTCTTTTTCTTGAGCGAAAAGTTTTGGTGAACAGAAGAAAAAAAATAAAAAAATAAGATTACAGATCATCTGATTCTTAAGAAGTGAACGTAATGACAAAAAGAGGTTCCTTACTTTCATTGAACCTCTTCAATGGATCCAATGATGGCGATGTCACCTACGTTCAAAGCTTGTGAGTCTCTGATAAATGGAACATCTCCCACTCTGACTCCAGCCGTCGTTATTCGCTCGAGAGTATCGGTGTCACTTGAAGCAATGATCAAATCTCCACTGGGGTGTTCAACAATTCCTGTGGGCGTGCTGATGATCCCTGTGTTTGTGGTCCAAACCACAACAGGATTGGAACCGTCAATGTTGGTTCGATAAACTTGGTGATTTCCTTGAGCCGTCACATACAAAAATCCGACAGAATGAAGAACCACGCCGTGGGGTGAATTGCCAATATTATTTGTACTCAAGCAAGTCGCCGGTGTTTGTGAAATATCGTAAGTTAAAACTCGACCATTTCCACGACTAATGACCACAAGGTGTCCGTCACTATTTAATATCATTCCTCTGGGTTGATTGAGAACACAAGCACCGACAGTCGTTGGAATAATTTTATCAGTTCGACGGGTGCCTTGTAAGTTAAAAACTTCAATATTATTACTCTCGATAGCGTAAATAAAATCATCGTTTGATCTCAGGACATCATAAATGTTACCCGTAAATTGAGCTGAGCCGTGAAGGAGAGTTTTATCTCCCGCTCGATTGACAATAAAAACGGAATCTGTTCCCTCAAGACCTACTAAAAAGGAATCTTCATCAAAAGCCGAAAGCCCTCTGACCACCCCGAGTTCCTCGCGAAAATGGCCAACACTTACCAGCTCACCGTCAAGATTGTAGGTCGCATAACCTCTATGGTTAGTATCTTGAGAACCAATCACCAGAAGGGGTTCTGGCGGTACGACTTCTTCATCTCCAACAGAGGAGAAATCTAAAATATCACCCTGTTCTTTCCCGCAAGAAAGTAGAAGAAAATTTAGAATTAGAATCAGAAATATATTTTTCATAGTACCTAAGTATCATTTCGGTACATGCACGTCATTTTATGAGAAAAATTCATTAAACTGGACCAAGGTCGGAAATTTTAGAATTCTATGTTTATCTTAAGCTTCTGTCCCAATATAAAAGTAAGAACTTTTAATCAATTCCTACTGACTTTCAATCAAACTTATTCAGAATTTTGCAGTTGTTTAATCAAAAAATATTCTTTTTTATATAGAATTGATTTTTACGGTCACTCAGTCTTATCGCTGTCTTTTTGCAATCGAAGTCTCAAACATGAAATTCTGTTTTTTTAGTAAAAATGTCTTCAGATGGGCTCGATCTTTTTGCCATTCAAAATCCCATTGTGAATAACTCACCTCCGGAAATTCAACCTCGGTCAGCTTGTTAATTTTTAAATAGAGACTCATTTGAGCACTCCACTTTTTTGCATCCCATCTTTCATAATTTGTAGAAAATAATAAAAAGCCTCCGGGCTTTAAGAGTTCTGCACAGGACTCTAATAAAATTGGAAAATCTTTCTCTACCCTAAAAACTGACTTTAATTTTTTATGCCGAGAGAACGAGGGCGGATCACAGATAATATAATCAAAACGAAGAGATTTTTTTTGTGCAAACTTTAAATACTCGAAAGTATCCATGGCTCTAAATTCATAGGATGAGGTTTGTGGGTTCAGACCATTCAGAGAAAAGTTCTCCTTACCCCAATCCAAATAGGCAGAAAACAAATCGACAGAAACCACTTGAGAGGCTCCACCGAGAGCCGCGTAGAGACTAAAACCACAGGTGAAAGAAAATAGATTGAGCACACTTTTATTCTCACATTGATTTTTAAGCCACCAACGTCTGTTCCGTTGATCTAAGAAAAGACCAAAATTTTGCCCTTTTTTAAGAGAGGCTTTAAAGTGAATTTGATTTTCTGTAAATGTCCAATCCTCTTGCGAAAAAATCTCACTTTTAAAAAGGATACGGCCTGATTCTTCATGGGCAACTCCTGGGTGCCAGATCAAACACCAGTTTTGAAAGTCAAAAATTTTCATGAGCTCTTTTATATTTTGCTCTTCAATAGCTGTTGGTTTGGAATTTCGCCACCAACCCATTAAAATCTTTTCACCCACTTTATCAATTCGCAGATCCTCACCTTCCGTATGAAGAAGTCGCATTGACTCGGACGAAGAATGAAATATTTCATTAAATAGAAACTCGCGTCTTTCGATGCCCACAATCCAAGTCGAGAGCTGTAAGTTGTGACAAAGTTGAGGCGAAGTGAAGAGACGAGAGGCTTTTGATTCAAATATTTTTAATTCGTTCTGCCAAAGAAACTCAATTTTTAAACTGTGAAGCATAAGTCGAGAAAAAGCTTCTCCACCATATTCAGTATCACCCAAAATGGGGATACCCGACCTAACGGCATGTTTTCGTATCTGGTGAGTCTTCCCAGTCAAGGGTAAAGCTTTGTATAAGAAGAGTGAGCCTTCATCATTGAGACGCTCAAAAACAGTAACAGAGTCCCCCCCCTTAAACCCCATTTGCCCCTCAGGCACTGGACTCAAAGAAGAGTCCAGTGCTTTTTTTTTGTTTTCTGAGAGAAGATTTTTTTTGGAGTGCACTCGAACTGATTCTTTGACGGGTTCTCTTTCTTTAACTTCCCATTTTTTTTCTTTTGATTTTTGAGGACTCACAAAAAGATATTCTTTTTTCACTTTATGTTGAGCAAAAAGTTCTCCCAAAACGGCAGTAGCCGCCTTATCGTCAGAGAAAACCATGGCCCCCGAAGTTTCTTTATCTAAACGATGACAAACCTTATAGGTTTTTTGATCTCTTAGAGAGAGCCACTCGACAAACCCAACAAGCTCAGGACTGGGCCGATGGGTTGACACTCCGCTGGGTTTATCGGCAAAAAGAAAGGGATCAGGAATTAGCGTTTCTGACATTCCCCACACACACCATAAAGTTCGAGAATGTGATGGGTGAGCTTGAAATTGTGTCTCAGAGCAATCTTTTCTTGAAGGTCCTCAATTTTTTCGTTTTCAAACTCAACAATTTTGCCACATCGGGTACAGGTTAAATGATCATGATGATCTTTGGCAGCCCACTCGTATCGAGCAGGCATTCCACCCATGCGAACTTCAGTCACAAAATTATGTTCGGAGAGTTTTTTAAGAAAGCGATAGACCGTGGCAAACCCAATTTCGGGGTTGGTTTCACTGATCATTTCATAGACCTCTTGGGCCGTGAAATGGGAAGGACCCGAACGCACCACCTCAAGAATCTGCAGCCTTTGTTGAGTCACTTTAAGGCCAAGCTCACGAATAATTTTTTTATGGGGAATGCCCTTATATTGGTCATTTTTAGGCAATTGGACTTGGGTTTCGCTGACGGGTAAAAAGGCTCGATTGATTTCCATGGCTTAGGGTCTTAAAACTGACTGCGCGACTTGTCAATTGTTAATAAGAATCGTTCTCAATTTGTACTTTTTTACCTTTTAAAGTGGTTCTGGGCCTTTTTATTGCCTCTTTTCTGCCCTATTAATTTTAAATGTCATTCAATACTTTATACAATTGGCCACAGCAAAGCACTGTGCTTGGGCAAAAAGGAAAAGATAATCTCTTAAGCCATTTTATTGACCACCCAAGTCCGCTCCTTTTGCCCCTCATCAGATCAATAAATTGATTCAAAAAAATACCACTAAATACTTCTGAGGATGAAAAGGGATTGTTTTCTGCACCTGAGTTAAGGACAATAAAAAAGCCTGTGGGTTAAAAACAAAACCCCAGTGAGGTCAACCATGAAAAAAAAACACACATCGAGCTCTTCGACGACCAATTCGAACTCATCCCGAGTGCATGAGTCAGAACGTCAAAAACATCTGCTCTTTCAAACAGTTGGAATCTTTATTGATGCCGAAAATATTGAACTCTCGGGTTTAAAACACCACGAAGGCCGAACCGACTATAAAAAGATTTTGGCCAAAGTGGGTGATCGTGAAATCACCCGAATTCTTTATTACAAACCTGAATACAAAGAGATCTCTGCCGACTTTCAAAAGTTCTGGTGGAGTCTGGGCGGTGAAATCAAACGCCCCCAAAAAAATGCCGACAGCTTTATCGTAATCGATGCCGTCACCATGGCTGATAAGTTAGACGTTGTGATTATCCTTGGGGGAGATAAAGATTTTCTCCCCTTGATTTGGTATCTCAAATCTCGCGGCTGCCGTGTTGAGATTTGGTCCTGGCCTGAAGCCACATCCCCTGAGCTTAAAGAAGCAGCGGACTTCTACTACCCGCTCACCCCTGACTTTATGGTCAAATGATTGCACTGAGGTCAAACTCAGTGCTATTTTACCCCTTCATTCAACAGTGCATCCGTAGCTCAATTGGATAGAGTATCTGACTTCGGATCAGAGGGTTTCAGGTTCGAGTCCTGACGGGTGCGCCAAAATTTTGCAAAGCAAAATTTTCCTCCATTGTCCATTTTCCATTTTCAAACACCGAACCATCGAATACTAAGCCTCCAGATGCTTGTGCCTGAGATGCGTTAAGCGACTGACGTCCTAAAATAAAAGTATTATCAAATTTTTTTTCAGTAATCTCTTATTAACTAACCCAAAAGGCCTGTGTATAAAAACACAGGCTTTCTTATTTGACCCATAGTAAACCGGCCTGCTCAGTGGGCCTAAAAAACTAATCTGGATAAAGTACTTTCAGAAAAATAATTATTTTGGGCTGTAATAGACAGTCTCAACTTCTGCTGAAGTTGCATAACCCGTGTCTGTATTTTTATCTTTTAAAATACGAATTAATTTTGTTGTGAACCCAGGAGTGAAACCTCCCCCTTCTTGAGACCAAGCTCCCGTATTTGTTGTTACAGTAATATAAAGTGAACCATCTCCAAAGTCTTCACTAATAACAACATTGATAACTTCGCCGACGATCGTGAAGCTGAATGTATCAGAGGCTTCTTCTTGATACCCAACGTTCACAAATATTTCTTGAGTTAACCAAGCCCCACCCACAAGATTTGAGACAACAGAAACATAGGTGTTACTTAATACCTTATCATTGAAACTGGTTATAAACTGGGGACTCACACTCTCAGGATTTGAAACAGAATTGATTATTTCAAGCTCTTGGGCATTGGCTTGAAATTGGAAAGACAAAAGCATAAACAAAGTCAAAAGAAATGATCTCATTGAAATACCTCCTACAGTATCGAATCCTATAACTAATGTTGGCTCTCTCTTAAGGCAAATCATTAAACCTAACCGTTTCTCAGTGAAAAACTTATCTTATTTAAAGATAAAGCTTTTTATCTTTTTTATAGGTCCCCTATCAAGATTGATCCCATACAGATAGGACTCAATTTACACAAAGCTGAAGAGGGTCAAACTTTTTCGTGCAACATCGTTAAAAATGAGGAAGGCGCTTAAGAGCCCAGTTCATCTCAATTTGAATGTCTTCATTGATTAGGGTTTTCTCTGACAAAGGCATCACTGTCCGTGGCCCAAATTTCCCATGCGTCTTTTGGCGTCTTTATTCCGTAAAAGGTTTGACCGTAGGCTTTAAATTTATAATCCGGTTTTGCCAGCTCTATAAACTTTTTGTGATCCTTGAAGCGAAGAACAACAGCTTTTTGTGCTCTCTTTTTCTGTTTAAGGGGATCTTTAAAATCTTTAAATGAATTGATATTAATAATATGAAAACCTTTGTCATTCGATATTGAACCTTTTGAGAATGGGACCAAGCTAAAATCAGAAATACGGCCGTATTCTTCATCATTCAGATCTACAATGGTTGCAATAATTTTATCTGTCGTATTAGTGTTGGGTTCGACTGGTTTTACATTTAAAAACTTTTTAGGTAGCTTGTCGTATTTGACCACAAAAAGATTAATGCCATTGATTATTGGTTTTTTTGTAGCGATATAGTCCCATCCCGGCAAAACTTCAGTGCTGCTTTTTTCCCATTCAAAATTTTTGTGAAAAGTAAAAGTTCCGTAATCCTTAAACTTGTTTTCAAGAAATTGAAAGATCTGAGCGATATTACCTTCTGTTTTAAACCCCAAGCCATGGTAGGATTCGGCGACCTCACCTTTAGACTCTTTTAAAGCCACCATTGCCTTATAGTCAGGCGTATAACACCACTCTAAATATTGCCTAAAAGGATAATCGGTCGGTTTAAAATACAAAAACCGACAAGCCAACGGACCCGGATGCATAACCGGTTTCCGACGAGTAAAAAAACCCATTTTCTCAAACCGAAAATAGTCCTCTTCATTTTCTGTCATCGTAAAAGTATGATCAAAATATAAGGCCTCACCTATAGTTCCCTTTTTTATTTGACTCGTACAGCCCGACGCCAAAACGAGGATCAAAATCAAACCTTTATACATCTAATACCTTTCGAATAGAGTTGATTTCAATTTTAAACTCTCATCCCACCTCCAATCAATAGCGATGCAGAGATAAAATGAGAAGCCTTCAAATGGCCCTCATTCCCTAAAAAAAATGTAACCGCCCGCTTCCGCAAAAGGAACCAGGTACCTTTCTATTTACAGAAAAAAATAAC
>JBGSSY010000159.1:0-13189 GCA_041736775.1 Bdellovibrionales bacterium
TATGAGATTTTAAAAGCTCTAAAAGCCAACCAGATTGTTATCTTTGTCCTGGATCAGTATACAGGGCCTCCCAATGGCATTTTGACCACATTTTTTAATAAAAAAACCGGTACGGCTTCCGGTCTCGCACTTTTTGCCCAACGATCAGAGGCCCCTGTCCTTATGGTTTATGCTCAGAGAATTGGCCCACGAAAACATCGAATCATCATTAAACCGCCCATTGCCTTTGAAGAGAAGGCAATTAAAGAAGAAACATTGCGATTTATGACTGAAAAATACAACCGAGCGGTTGAAAAGGCTATTCTAGAAACACCCGAGCAGTGGATGTGGGTCCATCGAAGATGGAAACTTGGATTTCAAGAGCAATTAGAAGATCTTTAAATTGAAAATTTGTAACATAAGTCTTTTTGTCTCGTGAATGATTTTATCAGTGTCTCATCCTTAGTCTAAGTTCAAAAACGGCCATGAGCTTCTTGATTTCAAAATGGCCATCAAATTCATTACTGAATCAAGACCTGTATCGATGAATGTTCTGTCGATTGAAAGAGAGTCCTGTTAAGATGAGAATTATGATTTTAATGAGAAGAGCCTTATCGCTTATTTTTACGATTCAGCTTGTTTCTTGTGCGACTTCAGACAAGGGGTTTGACCATAAGAACGTTTCTGATATCGAAGAGTTTTCAAAGGTCGTTAAGATTGAAACTATCGAAGCTGAGCCGCAAAAAGAACAGAGTTCTAATATCCCAATCACACCATCTGATGATAACAAAACAATCGATTCAAAAAATCTTAAAAACCAAAAAGAACCCAAGAAACTAAGGAACGAAGCCAAAACTGTAACTGATAAAAAAGAAGAAGTGCAAAAAAAAGTTGAAGAAAAAATTGCGAAAGCACAAGACTCTGAAAGTCAGGAGACAGAAAAAAAAGAGTCTTCCTTGAAAGCCAAAGTTTTTGATTTAAACAGAAAGCCTAAGCTTGAGGACAATGAAAATTTTAATGGACGTCGTCCCTTAGTTGATCCCTTTCATGTCGGCGAAGAAGTTGTGATGGGCATATCCTATTTTGCTGTTGAGGCCGGAAAGTTTACTATGCAAATTAAACCGATGGTGCAATTGAATGGAAAAAAATCCTATCATTTTCGCTATCTCATTCAAAGTAGCCCTTTATTTAATATGTTTTATAAAGTTGATGATGTTGCTGAAACATTTGTGGACTATGAGACACTTCTGCCCTACAGCTACGAGATACACGTTGATGAGTCAAAACAAGTCCGAGAAACAAAAACATTTTTTGACCATAAAAAACTCAAAGCGACGATGTGGGATCAAAAACAGAAGAAAAATGCGCCCATAGAAAAGAAGAAAATTGATTGGGATCTCAAGGAATTTTCTCAGAACGTCTTCAGCGCCCCTTATTATTTGCGAAATTTCACTCTTGAGGTTGGTAAAAAATTTAAAGTTCACGTCGGTCACGAGGGAAAAAACATCCTGATGACTGCTGAAGTTCTGCGCAAGGAGAAGATCTTCACTCCAGCTGGAACTTTCAACACTTTTGTAATTAAGCCTCAGTTTGACGTGGACGGAAAATTTAAACCAACTGGCGAAAATTTACTTTGGTTGACCGATGACGATAGAAAATTTATTGTACGCCTAGAATCAAAAATTAAGATTGGTGCTATCCGCGGTGAAGTGCAAAAGATCATCAAAAATTAGTTAGAAGTTAACTTATGAAACACCTTTATATTCAAACTGCATTTTTAGGTGATCTACTTCTGGCTGTTCCTACATTAAAACAAATTCGTTCTTGGGATGTTAAATCGGATATAACTCTTGTTTGTCGACAAGGGCTGGGTTCACTACTCATGTCATTGGGTCTTTGTGACCAGGTGATTGAGATGGATAAAAAAAATAAAGAGAGTGTTTTTAAAAAACTAAAAAATCAAAGTTATGATTATGTTTTTTGCCCTCATCAATCTGTCACCAGCCATCGATTAGTACAAAATGTCCAGTCCTCTCATAAGATCGGTTATGCTCGACTGTGGAATAATAAAACTTTTCAACAAAGAGTAAAACGAAAACTTGATTGGCCAGAAGCTCTAAGGCAGATGCAACTTTTAGCTGCGGTGTCTGAGCCGATTTCTCTAAAACTCGAAGCTTTTGCAAAAAAACCTGAATCTATACCCATTTGGGCACAGATGCAGCTTTCTGCACTTTTCTGGAGCGACAACGACTTGAATCAAAAAATTAAATCATTGGGAATTAATCTAAAAATGGAAAAACCCACCTTGGCTTTGGCACCCGGCAGTGTTTGGAATACAAAACGATGGCCAGAAAAAAACTTTGTCATTGTCGGGCAAGAATGGTCTCGCCAAGGGCGGCAAGTCATTGTTATTGGTGCCCCCGAAGAGAGACGGCTGTGTGAGAAAATTAGAGATGAAATTCCTCAGTCCCATTCTTTAGCGGGTCTTTTGAGTTTAAACGAATCTTTGATGTTTTTGTCTCGTTGCAAAGGTTTGATTTGTAATGATTCTGGAGCGATGCATATGGCCTCACTTCTCCACTTGCCGACGATTGCTGTTTTTGGCCCGACGGTCCAAGAATTAGGATATAAACCTTGGAATCCAAATGCTCAAGTTCTTGAGCAGAGTAAATTACTTTGTCGCCCTTGTGGTCAACATGGATCAGATTTCTGTCCCATAGGAACTCATCGTTGCATGACTGAAACCCTTCCTCAAGAAGTGCTTCATAAGGCTGCTGATCTTTTTATTTAACCATTAATGATAATATTGTATTTTTTCATTTTCCGAAGAAGAGTGTTTTTAGGAATATTAGCATTCGCCACTGTGCGATTGATCTTTCCGTCATTAGCGGCCAAAGCTTTTTCAATAAAAGCTTTTTCTGAGTCCATTTTAAATTGTTCAAAATCTAAATTGGTTTCAGTCATTCTCTCCGCTTTAGGTTTGATAATTTGTTGCGGTAGATCGCTTGTCATTACGACTTCGGACTGACAAAGGATCATAGTTCGTTGTACGACATTTTCAAGTTCACGGATGTTACCTGGCCAATCGTAGCTTTTCAATTTGGCGAGAGCTTCAGGATGAAATTCAATTTTCTGATCTATATCTTGTTTGTATTTTTTAATAAAATAGTTCAAAAGCGAGGGAATATCATCTGAGCGCTCTCTAAGTGGAGGGATGAAAATGGGTATAACATTGAGTCTAAAATAAAGATCTTCTCTGAAGAGTCCATCTTCGATCAATTTTTCTAAATTTTGATTGGTCGCCGCAATAATTCGAGCATTGGATTTCTGCACGCGGTTGGATCCCACGGGCATAAAAGTTTTATCTTGGAGCACGCGCAGGAGTTTGGCTTGGACTTCGAGTTTAAGTTCACCAATTTCATCAAGAAAGAGAGTTCCATTATTAGCAAGCTGAAATTTACCGATTTTTCTTTCGCTAGCATCAGTAAAGGCTCCTTTTTCGTGACCAAAAAGCTCACTCTCAACCAGGCCATCAGGAATAGCAGCACAATTGACCGCTACCATTTCTTCATTTTTTCGATCAGAGTTGAAATGGATGGCTTTTGCGACCAGTTCTTTTCCAGTCCCATTTTCACCCCTTAAAAGTATAGTGCTATCTACTTTAGAGATTTTTTTGATCAATTCAAAAACATCACGCATCGGTTTAGAATGGCCAATGATTTCACTATCAATGTCAGATTCAAGAATGGGAAAACTCAAAGAGATTTCTTCAAAAAGTTTTTTAGTCTCTACGGCTTTGGCAAACATATGAAGAATTTTTTCTTTATCAAGTGGCTTTTCAAGATAATCGTAAGCCCCCTCTTTAATCGCAAGAACCGCATCGCGGACATTTCCATGGGCTGTGATCATAACGACGAAAGTATCAGATTCCACTTGCATCATTTCAGTGAGAGCCGTTAAACCATCCATCACCGGCATTTTGACATCAAGAAATACGAGATCAAAAGGTCCCTTTTTAATCTCATTGACAGCCATCTCACCATTTTCGACCTCAGTGAAATCAATCGGTTTGTTCTGGCCTTGATGGAGAATATGGATTACATACTTTCTTAAATCGGGTTCATCGTCGGCGATTAATATTTTTAAGGGTTTCATACTTTTTCCTCATTCATGGGTAAAATAAAACCGAATTCACAGCCATGGCTTTCTTTGCTATTTAAAAAGACTTGTCCCTTGTGTAGCTGAATCACATAACGACTGAGAAAGAGTCCAAGACCATATCCCGCTTTTTCGCTCTCAAAGCGATAATACTTTTCCCAAATGTTATCTTGTACTTTTTTAGGTATTCCTGGACCTTGATCGCTCACTGAAACTCGTATGTAGTTCTTTTGTTCTTCGGATCTAATTGTTATTTGACTCTGTGGCGGTGAGTAGGTGATCGCATTTTCAATGAAATTGACCAGCACCTCTTGGATGAGAGGTCCATCTATATCAATCATAAAAAGGGGTTGAAGTTTTTTTATAAACTCAATGCCTTTTTCAGCAGCCAGTAGTTTGTTCTGTTCAATTGATTTTTCGATAAGATTGTTTATGTCTTCAGGGAGCTTGTTCAAAGACATATTTTTAGATTGGACTTGCGACATTTTGAGAATGCGTTTTATATATCGCTCCAAATCTCGAGAAGCTTGAGTGATCTTGTCCAACTCTTTGAGTAGATCAGGGTCTTGAATTTTACTGGTGAGAGTATCTGTTATTCCTATAATCTTCGCTAAGGGAGTTTTTAGGTCATGGCTAAAAAGGCTCAAGAAATTTGTTTTCATCTCTTCAACTTCTTGAAAAAATTCTGACTCTCTTTCAAGATTCCATTTTGTTTGCTCATTGAGAACGTATTTATAATTAGTAATGAGTAAAAAGGTCAGTAACATCTGAATGAGAGGGTTTACGATGGGAGTCCAAAAAGTAAAATTATCAAAAAACCAAAGAGAAAGACTGACGTAAAAAAGCGCAAACACAAAAGTCGATACCAGAGCCAAGGTGGAGGGAAGATAAAGGAGAAGAAAGATCGAGACGAGAAGAGTGATCGTTAAGATGAGGAGCTGAACTGAGGTTTTTCCATCAGGGATAAAGCGTTTTTCAAAATAGTTATCCAGAACACTGGCCATCAATTCTGTCTCGCTGAAAAGTCCAAGGGGTGTAGTCAGAACTGGATTCTCTTGAGTGCTCAGAACGATAGTTTTTCCTTTTAGGCTGGTCCCTGTGTCTCCTTTTTCATACTGGTAGAATGGAACAAAAGTATTGGAAGGTCCTCGAAAGTTGATAGTCAGCTTATCGTTGTTCCAGTTAATAAAAGCGGGGGAGGGGTTATGTATGACATTGAATCTTCGAATAATCCCATCAGAGTCGGGTTTAAATTCTAGACTCAGCCATTGTTTATTATTGTCATTAATCGCAAAGGGAGTGACCCACTGAGTTTTTTTATCAAAAATATAGTGATTAATAAAAATATGAGAGACTTCTTTTTTAATAAGTTCGTCGATGAGTGCGTTAAGATCCTCGTCGCTCTCAACTTCGATGATTTGAACTTGAGGTGATGTGGGTTGGGCTCGTCGGATCTTAAAATGAAGGTCAAATTTGTTTGTTTTGGTGATAAAGACCATGACAGACGAGACCAATACAATCACAAAGAGTCGAATAAGGAAGTCTCGGTTTTTGATCCAATCAAGCATCTTACCATCATATTCAAAAGAGTAAGTTTAGGGGAGGGTAAATTTTACTTAACCAATACTTTAAAGGCTGATATACCTAGGTGATGGATCTTATTAGGGGTGATATCCTCAAAACTTGCTTTCAGCCCACTCCTTTAGCTCTCACTTTTGGCAATTTTGATGGTCTTCACCTGGGTCATCAAAGTCTTATCGAGAGTCTTAAGTCTGCCGCCCATGCTCGGCAGTTAAAAACGGCAGTATTTACCCTCAATCCCCATCCTCGGTCACTCCTCAGTCGTGAAAAATTTTATCCCCTCCAAAGCTGCGAGGACAAAATAGAACGGTTTAAGGCTTTAGGGGTCAATACACTTTTTCTACAGGAGTTTAATACTGAATTTGCCCAAATCGACGCAGAAAATTTTCTGCGTCAATATGTTTTAGAATTTATTAAGCCTCAATTGGTTTTTTTTGGTTATGATTTTCGTTTTGGAAAGGGAGGCAAGGGTGATTTTGAGCTTGCCCAGTCTTATTTATCAACGAAAGGTATTGAGCTCATCAAAGGCCAAGCTTTTAAAGTTTCCGATCAGATCGTCTCAAGTACACAAATTCGCCAAGCGCTCATTGCAACACAAGTTGAAAAAGCGAGTGAGTTACTGGGGTTTCCTTACAAAATCAGCGGAACTGTTATCGAAGGTTTAAAAATAGGTCGTCAACTTGGATTTCCCACGGCAAACTTAAGTTTGCCAGATACCCTTTTGCCCGGAAAAGGGGTTTATGCGGGCAGAGCTTTGGTCGATAAGAAAAAATACAGTGCCGTGCTCAATATAGGGACTCGACCGACTCTTGATCAAGACCAAAAAACTCAAGTTGAATGCCATATACTTAATTTTAAGAAAGAAATCTATTCACAAAAAGCCGAATTTGAATTCCATTTTAAGTTGAGAGACGAAATTAAATTTTCGTCACTCGACCAACTGAAAAAGCAAATAGCGATGGATGTGAGTCGTACTCAAAAATTAATGGAGCCTAGCACATGAACAGCGCCACTCAATTGCTCTATCTTTCAGACAAAGAAAGATCTCAAACTCAATTTTTTTCAGAGAAATCCTCCGAACTTCCCCTCGAGTTTTTTCAGATAAGTCCTGATGCCGAGAAGACTGGACTCCTTAAAAAACTGAAGGAATATCCTTGTTCCTTCATTGAAAGTTCATTGTGTGTCGACATCAATCAGTTGCTTCACCAACATAGTTCTCTCAGTCACCGTTTAGGTTATTCAGATTTGGTTTTAAATAAATCCGGTTCCTTGTGGGGGGAAAATCTTTTTTCAGAAGCCTTTAATCATTGTTTTATGGATCTTATGCAAAAACATAAGTATCAAGGGTCTGTTCTTTTTTTAGGGATTCAACCACAGGCAACCCCAATTATTGAAGTTCTCTCTCGATTTGGGTTTACAGATTTTGTTTTTTTAGACACCAAAGAGGCCGTGTCGGAATTTGCCGAACTGGGTGAACGCTTGAAGCGTTTTTTAAAAGTCCAGATTACAAGAGTGGATCCCAATCACTTTTTAAAGGGTCAAAAAACTTTCTCACTCTGTTTTGTCGTTGACGACCACTACGAACAGCAAATTATTGAGGATATGAGTTACTTTCATTTTCTATCTGATCATTCATGCGTTTTTGACCTCTCTCGAACATCGAACTTTTTGTTTAAGGAAGTTAAAGCTCTTGGTGTCGAAGTGGTCGAATTTAGAACAATAGAAAATTCTTACCTCAAGTTTATTAAAGATTTTTTAAAGAAAAACCTTCCCGTGCTTACCCTTTAAGCGCAAGATGAAGAAATAGATTCAAATCAGTAACTGTAATCTTCTCAGTCAGAGTTCTTTTTGAACCTCTGGCCGTTGGTCGAGTTAACTTTTGGTTGAGATCCTGTAAACTACTATAAGCACAACATATTTTGGAGGAATCTTTCGTGTCGACTAAAGAGCTTGCCAATGTCCTAATGGACAATAAATTAATTTCTCCAGTACAGCTTGAAAAAGCAAAAATGGAACAAAGAAAGACCGGAGAAAGTCTAGCTTCGATTTTGTTGAAGCAAGGATTGCTAAAGCCCGCAGATTTAAGGACTCAGCTCTCTGAACTTTTTGGTTTTCCAGCCATTGATCTTCAATCCTTTGAAGCGGATCCAGAAGCCCTCAAACTTCTCACCGCTGACCAATGCAAAAAGCACACGATCCTTCCGCTTTCAAAGGCAGGAGGAAGTCTTGTGGTTGTTTTTGCAGATCCAACTAATATTTTTGTGAGGGATGATATTTCTTACATCACTCGTTGTAAGATCCAACCTGTAATTGCTCTGGATACGGAAATTACAAAAGCCATTGAAAAATATTATGGAATCACTAGAGAGTCAGCCAGTGATATCATCTCTGAAATGGAAGTTGAAGATAGCAATGAGGCTATCCCCAGTTACGAAATTGATCAAAGTGATGATCCAGTAATTCGTTTTGTGAATACCATGCTTATCGAAGCGATTACCTCTGGAACTTCTGATATCCATGTCGAACCCTTTGAGAAGTATTTACGAGTTCGATTTAGGAAAGATGGCCAGTTAATTGAAAAATATCGACCACCCAATCAAATTGCATCGGCCCTTTCCAGTCGACTTAAAGTTATGGCTCGCCTCAATATTACTGAAAAGCGTAAACCCCAAGATGGTCGTATTCGAATAGCCGTCCCGGGTAAAGCCGCTGTTGATTTTCGGATGAGTGTTTGTCCGACAGTCAGTGGTGAAAAAGTCGTTCTTCGTATTCTCGATAAATCCAATTTAAAATTGGATTTAAGAGATCTGGGTTTTGAGGAAGTGGAACTTGAGAAGTTTTTATCAGCCCTTCATCGTCCACAGGGATTGATCCTAGTAACCGGTCCGACCGGATCTGGAAAAACAACGACTCTTTATTCAGCACTCTATGAGCTTCATGATATTACAAAAAATATTTGTACGGCTGAGGATCCAGTTGAATTTAACATCGAAGGAATCAATCAGGTTCAAGTCAAACCCGATATTGGCTTTAACTTTTCTGCAGCTCTTCGCTCTTTTTTACGACAAGATCCTGATGTCATTCTTGTTGGTGAGATTCGAGATCATGAGACCGGTGAAATTGCTTTTGAAGCGGCATCGACGGGTCACCTTGTTTTAAGCACACTTCACACAAACGATGCGACCAAAACAATCGATCGTATTGTAAACATGGGAATCCCTGGATTTCTTGTTACTTCAACTGTTGAACTTATTCTGGCTCAACGTTTAATTTCTCGAATTTGTGAGAGTTGTAAAGTTGAAGATCGTGTTACTCCCGACGTCTTGGTTGACCTTGGTGTACCTCGGGAAGATGTGCACAGTTTTAAATGCTTAAAAGGAGCTGGTTGTCCTGCTTGCGATGGCACCGGTAAAAAGGGTCGAGTGGCGATTTATGAAGTGATGCCTATGACTGATCCTATACGGGAGGCCATTCTCAGTGGGGCTTCTCCGCTGCAGCTGAGAAAAGCGGCCTTATCAGGGGGGATGATTTCTCTTCGCATGTCTGGCATCACTAAAATTAAAAGAGGTCTTTCTTCTGTTCAAGAAGTGCTCTCTAAAACCATGAAGGACCCGGAATTTTGATGAATCTTGTACAGTTGCTGAAATTTGCTAAAGAGCGAGGGGCTTCAGATATTCATATCGGTTCAGGTACTGCGCCAGGTCTTCGTATTGACGGCAAAATTGTTCGTGTGAAAATGGATAAACTCAATTCTGAAGAGTCACGTCGAATTTGTTATTCGGTTTTAAATGATAGTCAAAAAGCCAAGTTTGAACAAAATAAAGAACTTGATTTTAGTTTTGAAGTCAAAGGTGTTGCTCGCTTTCGTGCCAATTATTACTTTTCAAAAAATACAGTTGCGGGTGCTTTTCGCCAGGTGCCGGCTAAAATTCCTGACTTTAGAACACTGGGGTACCCAGAGTATTTGCAAGCGATGACAAATACACCCAATGGGCTGATCTTAGTCACAGGTCCCACCGGTTCAGGAAAAACAACAACCATCGCTTCTCTTCTCGATATCGTTAATAAAACGAAGTACGGTCATATTGTCACCCTCGAAGATCCTATTGAGTATATGCATGCTCATGATCGTTGTTTTGTCAGTCAAAGAGAAATAGGCGGGGATTCTATGTCATTCAGTCGAGCCCTTAAATCTGTGGTTCGACAAGATCCCGATTATTGCCTTATCGGTGAGTTAAGAGATCATGAGGCGATTGAGACAGCTCTTCAATTGGCTGAGACCGGTCATTTGGTTTTTTCTACACTTCATACTAATTCAGCTATTCAAACCATCAATCGTATTGTCAGTGTATTTCCGTCTGATCAACAAGATCGTATTCGAGTGATGCTGAGTTTTACTTTGCAGGGTGTACTCAGTCAAAAACTATTACCCAGCAAAAAAGGCGGAAGAGTTCTAGCTTACGAAATTCTCTTAATGAATCCAGCGGTGCGAAACCTTATTCGCGAAAACAAACTGCATCAAATTGAAACCATGATGCAAGTGGGGCAGAAAAAAACCGGTATGATCACGCTCAATCAACATCTTTTTCACTTGTTCAAAACCGGTCATATTTCAAAAGAGCTCGCCCTTGAGAATAGTCTAGATGTGGAAGCCCTAATGACTTTGTTCTCTAAGGCGGGTGTCTAGTGCCTACCTATAATTATCTGGCAAAAGCGATCAATGGAAAAAATATACAAGGTACTATTGAAGCCAGAAATGAATCAGAAGCTCGAATTATGCTTCGAGCAAAAAAACTGATTCCGATTAATCTTGGCGTTGGCTCACTTTCTCAATCAAAACGTCAAGAAGCGGCTAAAGTCAGTCGAGTGAAAGTAAAAGCAAAAGATCTTCAGGTCTTCACACGTCAGCTTTCTGTCTTAATTTCATCAGGGGTCCCACTTTTACAGGCCCTTGAGGTCTTATCACAAACTCCTCGAGGTCGCGGGCTTGATTTTGCTTTAAAAACAATCGTTAGTGATATTTCAGAGGGAAAAAAATTGGGACAAGCCTTTAAGTCTCACCCCAATGTTTTTAGCAAATTTTATATTAATATGTTAATCGCTGGAGAAGAGGGAGGGGTTCTTGATCAGGTACTTCTTCGCTTAGCGGAATACATTGAGAAATCTGTAAAGCTCAATGGTAAGATAAAATCAGCAATGTCTTACCCAATTGTAGTTCTCGGTATCTCTTTTTTGGTTGTGACCGGTCTTTTAGTATTTGTTATTCCAAAATTTGTAACTATTTTTGAAGGCTCTGGAATGGAAATGCCAGCCCTCACAGTTTTAGTCATGAAAATGAGTAATTTTGTAATTAACAAATGGTATATTTTAATTGGAGGTTTTGGTGCCTTCTTTTTTTCGGTACGGTTTTATGTCAACACTCCTCAGGGGAGAACGAATTTAGATAATATTTTAGTGAGAATGCCGATTTTTGGTGAGTTTATTATTAAAAGTGCCATGGCTAAATTTTCGCGAACTCTGTCGACACTTCTGGGAGCCGGTGTTTCTATTATGGATGCGCTCGATATCGCGGCCAATACCGCGGGAAACAGTCTGGTTGAAACAGCTTTGATAAAATCTAAAGCGGCAGTTGCTAAAGGTAAATTACTTTCAGTTCCGCTTTCACAAGAACCTTTTATACCCCATATGGTCACACAAATGATTGCGGTAGGAGAGCAAACGGGTGCTCTTGATAATATGCTTGATAAGGTCGCGGATTTTTATGAAGACGAAGTGGATGTGGCAGTCGGTGGAATCACCAGTGTTATGGAACCTATTATGATTGTTATCTTGGGCGGAATTGTGGGATTTTTTGTTATCGCTATGTATCTCCCTATCTTCAAAATGGCTGGTGGAGCTTAAGTGTCCAAAACTTCTACTTCAGTAAAGTCTTTTGATTTTTCTAAGACAGAAAGCCAGTCCTTTCTTGTTCATATTATACGTTTTGTTTTTTTGATTCTGGTTTTTTTAATCACTCTCTCCTTTCAGTATTTAGAAGACAGGGTAGTCGCTTTAGCGGCTTATTCACCAGTCTATGCTCTGATTTTCTCCTCTTTTGTGCTTCAAGTTCTTTATCTCCTCTTTTTTAAAAAAGTATACTCTCACAAGGGTCTTACATCGTTCTTGTTTTTTTTTGAAGCCCTATATATTACCGGTCTGATTTATTATATTGGTGTTCAGCAGTCGATCCTCATTTTTCTCTATTTAGTGAATCTTATACTTTTTGCCATACTTTTTCAAAGACGAGCCGCCATGGTCCTTGCCCTTTGGACTTCCGTTCTTTTTACTCTTATCGTTTCATTGGACACCAGTCTTGAAGGCAACACAGCCTATTTAGCAGTTGGTGTTAATAATCTCGCATTTTTTACCATTTCTTACATAGCCGGTTTTCTCAGTGAACAGTTAAATTTGGTGGGAGAACAGCTCAAAGAAAAGTCTCGTGATGTGAGAATCCTTAAAAATTTAAATGAGCTGATTTTAAACAGTATTAACTCTGGTCTAATCACTGTCGATAATCAATTAAATATCATACAAGCTAATCCCCAAGCCCTTAACCTTCTGGGTAAGAATCAGACCAATGTTGAGGCTGCTTCAATTTATAGTTTGTTTCCTGATCTTGATCTGCAAAAAAATCAACGCACTGAATTTGATTATGAGTACATTCGGCAAGGTGAGAAAAGAATTTTAAAAATGAGTTTAAGTGAGCTCAAAGATGAGACTCAATTTAAACAGGGGATGATTTTAAGTATTCAAGATGAAACACATTTAAGAGGGCTAGAAAAAAGAGTCAGACAGAGCGAAAAAATGGCTGCTATTGGACAATTGGCCACTGGGATTGCCCATGAAATTCGTAACCCGCTGGCTGGTATCAGCGGTAGCATTCAGCTATTACAAAGTAACAGTCACGATATGGATCAAGAGCAAACCGGTAAGTTGATGGCGATTGTCTTGCGAGAAATTGACCGTCTTAATAATCTGATTACTGAATTTCTTGACTTTGCAAAGCCAGAAGCGCCGATGGAAGATCATATTGATTTAGTCAAACTTTTTGAGGATATCATTCAATTGATTAAAAATGATCCCAAGTTAAAAAAGATTCCGATTGAAATTCATTCTACAGATAAACAAATTATTTTGGGCAACAAGGATAAATTAAAACAAGCCTTTCTTAATATTCTTGTGAACGCCGTTCAGGCGAGCAAAGATGATGGTATCGCTAAAATTAAAATTGAAGCCAAAAAAATCAATCAACTTATTTTAATTTCAATTAAGGATAATGGCGAAGGAATGAAGCCGGAACTCAAAGAAAGAATCTTTGAACCCTTTTATACAACCAAACCGAAAGGAACTGGTCTAGGTCTTGCTATCACTCACTCCATATTTGAAAGTCATAAAGTTCCGATACAAGTGGAGAGCGAGCTGGGGCGTGGTA
>JBGSSY010000177.1:0-5674 GCA_041736775.1 Bdellovibrionales bacterium
AGGTTTTTGGCGCCCTTATTTTTCTCACCGCTCTTACGGTTGTAACCGCAAAAGGTATGGATCTCGCTCCTTTTAATGGCGCAGTGGCTTTTTCGATTGCGGCTATTAAAGCATCATTGGTTATGGCCATTTTTATGCATCTTAAATACGATGCTAAATCCAATACCTATATTATCGTGGGCAGTTTCTTTTTTGTTCTGTTGTTATTCGTTTTTGTTGTGCTTGATATCTACACCCGCATTCCGGTGGAGAGTACACTTTAAGGTTGGATGAAAAAATATTTTGATCTTACAAAATTTGGAATCGTAGTCTTTGTTCTCTTTACAGCAACGGGTGGTTACCTTATAGGCCACCCCTTTAATAATCCCTTCAATACCTATCATCTTATAGTCACTTTGATTGGCCTCTATTTACTCAGCTCTGGCAGCTTTGCACTTAATCAATATCAAGAGCGTGAGATCGATAAAAAAATGCCGAGAACCCAGGGTCGCCCTCTCCCTAGCGGAAGGCTAGAGCCCGTTCAAGCCCTTGTCTTCGCTATTGTCATGTTGAGCTTTGGCCTTTTCCTTTCTTTCTTGATCTCTGTTGAAGTGGGTCTTCTTGGGCTTTCAACGGTTGTGCTTTACAATTATTTTTACACCCATCTTTGGAAACGAAGTTCGCCTTTCGCAGCAGTGCCAGGTGCGATTCCGGGTGCAATGCCTTTTGTGATTGGCTATACCGCAGCTTCGGGTGTGGTTTTTGATTCTATAAATATCTATTTTTTTCTCGTGATGTTTTTTTGGCAAATGCCCCATTTCTGGGCCCTCGCACTTCGGTATCAAGAGGATTATAAAAAGGGTGGAATTCCCGTATTACCTGCTGAGCGCGGCCAGCGAGTGACAGAGTATTATGTGGGTCTTTATACTTTTGCCTACATTGCACTGGCTTTATCGGCTCCCTTTATTATTCCCGTGGGATGGGGGTTTTTACTGGTCGCTTTACCCTTTTCTTTCAAAATTATTTGGGAGTTGTTTTAATTTATCAAAGATCCAATGGGTAAAAAAAGGCTCGGTTTCTTTTTGTGGAACACGTTTAGTATTCTCGTATTCATTCTCGTTCCTGCGGTGGACCGATGGGTTGTATGGCTTTAGAAAACAGAAACAATTTTTTACTCAGCCTCCTGATTTTTTTAACTTTTGATCTTATGCTTTTGGGCGCGGGCGTTCGTACTTTAGATGCTGGTCTCACCTGTCCCGATTGGCCCCTCTGTTTTGGCAAAGTGATCCCACGCTATCATTTTGGTGTCTATTTAGAATTTATTCATCGATTGATTGCTGGAATTGTGGGACTTCTTTATTTGGCGTTTTTTGTTCAAGTTTGGCGAAACACCCATTTAAAAAAACTTCGCCTCTTGAGTCTGGTGGGTCTTTTCTTTTTAATGGCCCAAATTATTATGGGTGGCCTGACTGTTCTTAAACTTTTAGACGCCTACATAGTCACAATGCACCTGACACTGGCCACAGTTTTTTTAATCACCCTCTATGTAATGAAACAAACCCTACTTTTAAAAGAGAAACCAAGCACACCAACAAAGTCATCAAAGCGGCTGAGGTTTTTTAAAATCAACACTGTTTTAGGAATTATTTTTGTGGTGGTGCAAATTGTTTTGGGTGGCCTTGTGGCTTCGACCTATTCGGGACTGGTTTGTGTGGATTTTCCAACCTGCAATGGCCAAATTCTTCCGTCACCTCTCAGTGGTCCGATTGCTATTCAAGTGTTTCACCGTTTTGGAGCTTATTGGCTCTCCCTCTTAGTGACCTTACTTTTTATATTTGCCATTTTTTATGGACTTAAAATGGGCCTGAGCAAAAAACAAAGAATTCTTTCAGTGCAAATTTTTATGCTGGTTCTGACTCAAATTTTTATTGGCGTCATGAATTTAAAATATCTGATGCCGCCTTTTTTAAGCGTATTCCACTTGGCCATGGCCTTAACCATTCTTCTCTTTCTTTTGCGGCTCCATTTTTCACTTAAAAATCGTTTCACTTAATAATTCAATCGCTAAGTAAAGCGGTCTTAAGTCCCTCTGGACGGCTCTACAATATATGATCAAGACAGACTGATAATTTCTTAAAGATCAGAAAAGCTTTTTGCAGGTAAACACCATTCGCAACCAAAAAAATTTTTATGCAAGGAAAGTGCATTTCAACTAGAAAACTTTACTGCAGGTAAAGTGCAACACGAGAAACTCTCTTCTTAGCTAGGAACAAAAATGGGCTTGAATTTAGGGCTTTGGAGAATCAATCTGTTGGTCAGGATGGGCCTTTTGAAAGGCAGGCCAATTCAAAGAATTTTTTTGAATTTTTTCAATGGTGGGGTAGGGCGTAAGATCGACGGAGAAGCGGTTGGCATTGTAAACTTGTGGGATCAAAAAACAATCGGCCATGGTCGGTTGATCACCCATTGAAAACTGACCCGCTGTTTTTTGGGCGAGAGTTTCAAAGGACTTTAACCCAAGCCTTATCCAATGTTGAACCCATTTCAGTTTATCGTCCTCACTGATTCCTAAGGTTCCTGTGAGTCGACCCAAAACACTCAAGTTTTGTAGGGGCTGTATATCACTATTAATAATTTCACAAAGTTGTCGGTTGAGAGCCCTTTGATAGGGGTTTTTTGGTAAAAGGGGTTTTGTTGGAAAGGTTTCTTCAAGATATTCGAGAATAGCCATGGATTGAGCGATAATCAGACCATCATGATCGAGCACGGGAATTTTAGCGGCGGCATTCTTTTGTGTAAAATCAGCGAAGAATTGCTCACCACCTTGTTTCAAAAGATGAACAGGTTCAATCGTGAAATCAAGTTCCTTAAGGCCCAAAGCAATGCGCACACGGTATGAACTCGATGAACGGAAGTAGCTATAAAGTTTAATCATATCAATAATTTGTATCTTAGCTTTGGGGTTGCGCGCAACCTCAAATTCCGATAAATAAAAGGCTACACGAGTTTTAACCGTAGCGATCGGAGAATGAACATGAGATTAGGTACACTCAAATCAAAGAGCAATGACGGTACCTTGGTGGTTGTGAGCCAAGATAATTCTCAGTTTATAAAAGTTCCCGAAATTGCACCCAGTTTTCGCGAGGCTATTGAAAGTTGGGCCCATTGCAAAGACCGTCTTAAAAAAGTCTATGAAGATCTCAGTTCAGGCCAACTCAAAGGTGAGCCCTTGGATGAAACGTTATTTCATTCACCACTACCAAGATCTTTTCAGTGGGCTGATGGTTCGGCCTTTCTTCATCACGTTAAATTAGTTCGCCTTTCACGAAATGCTGAAATGCCGGAAAGTCTTTATCAAGTTCCACTAATGTATCAAGGGGGAAGTGATAGTTTTCTCAATCCCCGAGAAGATATTCCTCAGATCGATTTTTCCCATGGCACTGATTTTGAGGGGGAAGTGGGTGTGATTACCGATTTTGTTCCTATGGGCTGTGATGCTGAAACCGCACTCAAACACATTCTTTTTTGCGTGATTATCAATGATGTTTCTCTTCGCGGGCTCATTCCGGCTGAGCTCCAAGCGGGCTTTGGTTTTTTTCATGGCAAACCCTCATCGGCCTTTGCCCCTATAGCCGTGACACCAGACGAATTAGGCTCCGCTTGGAACCACGGGCGCATCGAACTTCCTTTGGAGATTGAGTTTAATGGTGAGTTTTTTGGTAAAGCCAATGCGAAAGAAATGCATTTTCACTTTGGTGAACTCATCGCCCATGCTGCAAAAACAAGAAATCTTATGCCTGGAACAATTATCGGCAGTGGTACAATTTCCAATGACAATCCTGAGGTGGGCTCAAGCTGCATATTAGAAAGACGCATGATTGAAAAAATCAATGATGGTGTATTTAAGACTCCCTTTATGAAGGTTGGAGATCGAGTCAAAATGACCATGAAGGATCGTTTTGGTCAGAGTTTGTTTGGAACCATCGACCAGAAGGTTGTTCAAGCCTAAGAACATGAGTCAAATCCTTCCCGATTTTGGGCCACGCTACACTGAAACAAATTTCGATCAGTTTCCTGTTGAGCCATTAAACACCTTTTCTAACCTTTTATTTCTTTTTGTCTGTCTCTATTGGTTTCTAAAGCTCAAACATATTTCCAACTCTTCTTTTAAAACTTATTTAAAAAGAGCTCTTCCCCTTCTATTGATCGGTTATCTCGGAGGAACTTTGTATCATGCCACCAGAGCCCACTGGCTATGGATGTTGATGGACGTTTTGCCGATTTATTTGATTGGATGGCTCACGGCACTTTATCTTTGGGGCCTGGTGAATGTGAGCAAAAAGTTAATTTTCATGGCCTTTCTTGTTCTGTTCTTATTACCCAACATTATTCTCTGGACCTTTTATTCAGAATTTTCCCATAAGATAACCTTTGGATATATTTCATTAGTCGTTCCCTGTCTTTTGCCCATTCTCATTGATCTCTATAATACGCGATGGAAATTTGTGGTTTCAGTTTTTATCCCCCTCATTTTGATTTCAATAGCACTAACGATGAGAGTGCTCGACGACCACCCATGGATTCAAAATAATTATCCCTGGGGTACACACTGGCTTTGGCACATGGGTGGAGCACTCACGAGCCACTTTTTGTTGCTCTTTATGGAAAAACGTTCTCATTATTGATTGTTGGACTCTCTCGACAAGGGCCGCTACAATTTAACGGAGAGAGGTGTTTTTGAACAAAGATTTTTTTCTCAGTCAGTATGAAAAGTACCAGCTTGGCCACTTGGTGACTGAGCAAACCCACCCGCTGACTCAAGGCCTGTCGAACCACTGTCATGAAGATCTTGCTCACGCTCTTCAAACTTTTCAAAAAGTAGACCTTGGAGCTTTAGAGCTTTTTAAAAATCAAATAGCACAACTGACTCCCCTCAAAGAAGCAATTCACCAAACACTGAATGAAGGGAAAAAGGTGTTTCTCTGTGGTTGCGGAGCAACGGGACGTCTTTCATTGCTTTTAGAATCACTCTGGCGTCAGAAAACAAATCGAGATAATGTCGTTTCCATGATGGCCGGTGGAGACGTGGCCATGGTTCACTCCTTAGAGGGTTTTGAAGATTACCCTCAATATGGCGAGCGTCACCTGCTTCAATTGGGTTTTAGAGAGGGCGATCTTTTAGTAGCAAGCAGTGAAGGGGGTGAAACACCTTATGTCATTGGTGCCGTCGAGGCTGCGGCAAAAATTTCAAAAAAAAATCCCTATTTTTTATTTTGTAATCCAACCGATTTATTATTGCAGACGGTTGAACGATCACGAAATCTTCTTAATAACAAACTCATTAATAGCCTCAGTCTTTGTGTGGGGCCTATGGCTCTAGCGGGGAGTACTAGGTTACAGGCGAGCACAGTGTTACAGCTCGCCATTGGACTTTGTCTTCTTGAAGATGAAGATCCTCTCATTCTCATCGATGATTTTATCAGGATCATTAAGGGCATTAATTATTCAGTCCTCAAACCAATGATTGAAAAAGAGGCCGATATTTACCAAGAAAAGTCTTTTGTGATGTACACACCAAGGGCTTTCTCGACCACAGTCTTCACCGATACGACCGAAAGAGCTCCGACTTTTAGTTTGCCCTACTTTGAAGATTCCAAAGGAACTCCTTCTTCTTGGTGTTATGTTCTTATCCCAG
>JBGSSY010000193.1:0-10710 GCA_041736775.1 Bdellovibrionales bacterium
GTTCACATCTGTGCGTGCCTACCGCCGCCGCCTTAGACGGTGGCACTTTCGTCTGAGATAAGCCTGGCCGAATGATGCGCCGTTGAGCGACCCTTACAAAGTTCTGGAGATCGAGCGGTCGGCGACGGCCGACGAGGTTCGCAAGGCCTACCGGCGGCTCGCGAAAAAATTGCACCCCGACCTCAATCCCGGAAGCAAGGACTCGGAAGCGCTCTTCAAGGAGGTTTCCAACGCTTACGATCTTCTTGATTGAGGAGAGAGAGAACGCGGTTGAGTTGTTCAAGTCCGAGTTGACGGGGGATCACCGTGAGAAGTTCTCTTGTTGGTAAATCCTCACTGTAAAGCCACTGCTTAATGAGGAAAGCAGCTCTCTCAGCCGATTGATCAATGATATGGCCCAGCTGCTGGAATCCCGTCTGGTGAACTTCGCCTTCTGCTGATTGAGAGGAGTTAAGACCAAGACTACCGAGATTGTTCACCGTGGTGTCACTCGTTGAATTGGAATCACCACTGGCACCTCTAAAAGCGAGAGCCTCCTCCATTTTGATTCTCTTCTCCTGAACTCTTCGATAGGTTCCTGCGGCCAGAAGCCCAAAGGTAAACTTGTTAACAGAGTGGCAATGACCTCTTTAAAATCCGTAGCAATTTCGATTAAAGTCTTTTCTTTTACTTTTTCTGTGGAGGCAATTTCACGCTTTGCCATGACATCATTCTGCTCTTTACGCAGTTTCTCAACTTTTTCATCAATTTTACTGATGATTTCCTCTTTCAATTGTTCTTTGGCTCGGTCAGCGGTTGCAATGGGTAGGGCCTCTAAGCGCAATCGAGCGACCACTGGAAGTGAGCCACTGAGAAATCTTTGTAACACTTGTCGCGCTGTTTGTCGTTTTGAAGCGGGGATACGGTCTTGATCAACAACTACATCGACATTGATCGATTGAATTAACTCACTAAAGTTGCGAAGACGACGAGCATAACCTAACTCCCGCTCTTTTTGAGTTCTTGGAGCTTTCCAGACTCCGAGTTTACTCAGAGGTAAAACGCCCTCTTCTTGATTGAAAGCCTTACTGATCTCAAGACCCGATGGGGTTTCTTCGACGGGATCGAGGGATTGAACATTTTCAACGGCCAAGGTTTTTAATTGAACACCAACATTAATGACAAACGAATCCGGTTCAAGAATTGTACTCAAGACTCGATAGACTCGATTATAAAGATGTTCCTCATATTGCCTTCTCTGCGCTTCGATCTCGGGACGATCAATGGAGATGACTTGGGCCTGGCTGTTGAAGGCAAGAAGTTGAAAAACTAAGATCAAGAAGATCAATTTCATTGCTGATCCTCCAGCGGGCCAGAAGAGCCAGAAGCCAATTTACGTTCCAAATATTTTTTAACATTTAAAATTTCGATATTATCGGGGTTAGCACGTGCCGCCTTTTGGTATTCATCAAGGGCTTTTGGAAAATCCTTTTGCATGATTGCGATACCACCGCGGATCTCATAGATCGAAGACAGATTGGGGAATTCTTTTTCAATCAATTTTAACTTAGCTTCAGCATCACCCAGACGACCGACTTGAACTAATCTCTGAGCCTCAAAAATTTCATCGACCATTTTGTTGGTTTCCATGGTCTGTTTCTCACTAATTTCAACCAAAATCGCTTTCTGTGCATCGCTCATGCTGGGATCTTTGCCCGCTAAAAAACTCTCGATAGAGGACATTTCAAGATTGAGTTTGATATCAGAGAGACTATCCACATCAGTGACGAGAACTGACTTAGGCAAGTATCCTAGTTTACGAGTTTCAACCACGATTGTTCTCTCGCCACCGACGCGATTAATCACTTCCGAGACAATCTCACTGAGAGGAGTTTTACCAAACGAAACATATTTATTACCGCCAGCGGCTTTAACATAGACATCACTCTGTTTGGGTGAAGAGTCGACATTGAGCCGTCCACTGGCACATCCCAGGAGTAAAAGTGTTGAACTGATTAACAGTTTTCGCATGATCATACTGACTTAACGGTTCAATTTGAGAAAAACTTTAAGGCCGCTGCTGCGACCAAAGGCCAGATTGGTGAAATTATTTTTTTCAAATCAGTTGGTGATAACAGAGACAGCCTTTGTTAAATTGATATCTATGGGAAAATGGACACAATTTAGTACGAGAGAAAAAATCGCAGTTTTTATTGCGAGTTTAATCTTTGTTGGGTCAGTGACCTTATTGGTTAAGTTTGAAGACATTTTTATGAAAGCCGAAATCGATCCCAGAGATGTGGTTGGAGAAATGCTGTCGACCTTTGGCGATATGAAACGTCGAGTTCCAGATCGTTTTGAGTTCCTGACAATCCTCAAAGGGAGTGTGGTTGGTAATGGTGACACCCTTTTCAGTGGAAAACGATCCAGGGGAGCCGTTCGTCTCGATGAACAAAATATAATTAGTCTTGAGGAGGAAACTTTAATAGTGATTCGCAAGCGCGAGAATGGCTACAACATACAAGTTAAAAAAGGCAATATCTCAGGCACTATTGATGAAAAATCAATTCTTGAGTTTCAAACCGATGAGGAGTCATTGATTCTCGACGGAAAAGAGGTCAGCGAGTTCACTTTACGTTATCTCCCACAGTTTGGCCTTAGTCTTGGCAGTGTTGATATGACCAGAAATTTACGTAAAAAAGGTCCTGCCTCACAGAACAAAGAGGACGCCGCAAAAGTCACCAACACTAAAAATCCCGATAAAGAGCAAGGAAAATCCAGTTCCCAAGGATTTGAAGAGAACTTGTCCCAAAGTCGTGAAGTCATTCCAGAGTCGTCAAAACAGATGATCCACCTGGCCGATAAAGAAGCCAAAAAGGGGTTGCGAAAAAAATCGCCCATTATCATTGGAGGAGTCAGTTACTCGGCACCCTACCCCCGTCAGGACCAGGTTCTTTTTTTTAAGGGGAGTACAAGTTTTATTCTTCTTCCGAAGGTGAAGTGTTGGGAAAGTTGTTTAATCTCTGTTCGCATCAATGGTCATTCCCTATTTGAAAAACGATTTGCCCCCGGCAAAGTTCCAGTTATTCGGTTTCCATTTGCTGAAAATACAAGCGGCGAGGTAGCATGGAACTTGAGTGACGGATCCGAGCAGGTCCAGGGTCGTTTCCGAATTGAAAAATTCAGTGAAACAGCCTTTGCCAAAGCCCTACGTGAAAAAAGGGATATTGAGGTTTTGAATTGATGTATTTACTTGTTAGCGCCAGTGCGACACTGTTAAACACAGCCTTCCTCTTGTGGTTTGTGAATAGTCATTCCTTAGGCCTGTTGGCTTACTTTGTGTTCACCCAAATAGTCCTCACGGGGATGACGATTGATGGGCTGATGGATTTTTTACGACCAAAACCAATTGTCAATCATCAAGCTTTAACATCGATCACAACCGACAGAGAATCCTTGGTTAAACAAGAGTCTTTAGAGAATGGCAAATTCACCAATCCGGTACAATTTGAAATGGATGAGAGAATGGACTTTGTCACTCAACCTGTTGAGAGAGTCGTTGAGCCTAAAATCAAATTCGTGACCTTCTCTAACCCCAACAATCACAAAAGTGATCTTGCCATTTTCGATGATTTAATGCGAACGCTCGACAAAGGTTCTCACAGGCTTGTGATGGCCAACTTCCACAGTCATCTGGCCAGAGGTGAAACTCTTATAGATTTTTTTGATGGTCTCACCACTCGTTCCAAGATTTTGTGTAAAGAGATTAGTAAAAACACTGACCTAATTCCTTACGTGGGTGATCTCAAACCTTGGCGGATGAGACAAATCAATGACTTTATTAGGGAAGAAGCTGAGAATTACGATCAGATCATTCTGTTCTTATCACCCCAAGAGAATAAGTTGTTCACCACTCCCGACTCAACCCCTGTTGAAGCGAACCTTTGATTCACAATTTTTAAAGATCTTGTTGGGGCTAGAGTTGCTAGATCTGAATACCCAAAGCTAAGAAAAAACGAACTTCGGATTGGGGATATTTAATATTATAAGATGCTGGCCCCGAGGCACGAGCGGCTTGATCAAGAATATCTGGACTGGTGATATTGAGTTCTGATTTGAGATAGACCCAATCCCACTGGTATCGAGAGGCAATAAAAAGCTCTTTTCCTAAACTTCTGTCGTTATACCATTGCATCGAACCATTAATATTGGTGTTAAAGCTTCGGCTGTAGGAACCTAAGCCAAAACCAAGATTAAAATAGTAGAGGTCATAACTCAATCTTCCTGAAATATAACTGTCTTCAGCCTTAGAAATACTCACCCCTGTACCTACGATTCCACCTGACCAATCGACTCCTTGGGCCTGATGATAGCGAAGAGAAAAATCCCACTTGTTATGAATCCAGCCGGCACGAAAGTCATAAACATCCGATGAGATCACATTCATAAATTTAAAAGTCGGGTGGAGTAGATCGGCTTCTAAATAAAAATTGGCTAAACTCAATTGGGGTAAAAAAAAGAGGATCGTCATCAAAAGTTTATTCATAGCCACTCTCCAAAGGGTCAAATATGGAGTCTTGATGTTCTCATCTTGGCGTAAAGTCAAAGGGATCCACGCACCCTATAGAATAGTAAAAAACTCTGTTATTAGGGCCTTTTATGCCCCAAAGCCTGTAGATTGTTCATGAAGTCGAAAAGCCGTTGACGCAAAGAGCCAAGAGTCTTAAAAGCTGCTCCATGTTAGACGCTCAAAGATCAAAGTCACTGATGGTGATTTACACAGCTCTGTGTTCCGTTTTTTTGATGAATTGCTCAGACCGGCAGTCCTACGCCAATCTCACAAGCCCACTCCCGCAAGAGGCCGTTATTCCCTTTAAAGAGGATGTCCTACAGAATACGGGCTTTCCAGATCAAGTCATTTGCGAAGGTGAAAATATTCTGGGGGCTAACAGTCAAGATCCACTCACGGTCTATAACCAAACCCTTATGTCCAAAGATTTTATCAAAGACAATAATCGAGTGGATTTAACGGATACTGACCAAATTCTTAGAAGTTACCTTGAATCCGATCAAAAAACCTATGGTATTCGCTTAAACCACAGCAAAACGGGAGAGAATCTCTTTTCGATTCGTCAATTTCCTTTTTATGGATTTATTGATGGTTCTGTTTTTTCAGAGACTTCCGGTGGCTGGGTCCAATGCACTGGAGATATTAAAATCTTTAGAAACTTTGTGGGGCGACCCAAAAAATGTCGAGCTCAAATAAAAAATAAAAACAAAAAAGATCAAACTTTTTCTTTTCGACTCAACTCCCAAAAAACTCCACTGACTCTCATTAAAGAGACTGAAGATTTTGATATTCAATATAAAGTCACCAAATATTTTATTAATCTGCAAGTTTATAAACCGAAAACTCAGATTGAGATCGCCAGTGCGCTGACCGATCGCTTTTATCAAAAGGCCGACTATCAATTTTCTTTGGGCGCAAACTCTCTCATCATCGATTGCAAAGCGGAGAGGTGATCCATGTCATTTACATCAACCTCAGTGTTTCTCATCTTTATTATCCTTGGTCAACTTTCCCATCAAGTCGGGGAGACTCCTCTGACAGAGTTAAAAACAAAGGAAGATGTTTCTCAAGCTCTGAAAGTCAGTTGTACCGACCTTTCCAAAGCTGGCCCCCTGGCCGATATCAATTTTAAACAGATTATTGAGTTTCAAAGAAAAAGCCTGATCCGGCTTGAAAGAAAAAAACAAGAGTTTGTTAAAAATCATTGCGAGAAACAGAAAAAAGAACATCAAAGTCGATCATTGATTTCTCAAAACTTAGAGCCCCGAAATGAACCTCAGTTGTTGACCGATTTAACTCGTCATCTTGTTGAGATCCCAAAAGAGGATTCATCCTTAGCGGATAAAAATGTTCAATTGGCTGAATTAAAAAATCTCGAAATTAAAAATCAAATTCCTGAATTCGAGATAACGGCTTTAGGTTTAGAGTTGAAAACAGTTCAGGGAGAGCCACCAACGAATGGAGTTGAATTACCCATTAGAGAGACAGAAAGAAAAAACTCCTTCGATCAGGAAGCAAAGACACCCCAAACTGTTTACAATGCAGTGAGACCGACCTTCAATGATTTGGAGTTAGCTTCTGAAACACCATCCAATGACACTGGCATAGAATTTCAAACACCACCGAAGCGCCACAGAGCTCCTGGATTAGTAATACAAAGACCACCTTATGAATCCCAAAGGGAAGTTGAAGTTTCAGCCAATGACTCAAAAGAGTTAGATAAAGATATTCAAAATCAGCCGAAGGATTCGTTAGTATCTGCAACGGAAACTGAAAATCCAGAGCGGGTTGAACAAACAGTTGAAACTGAAAATCCAGAGAGTGATGAACAAGCAGTCGAAACTGAAATTCAATCTCCTGAAACAGAAGAAAAGACTCCTCAACAAGAAAAAGAGACCGCTGTCGCTCAAGCCGAAGGTCCTCTTGAAGAATCTGAAGAAAAAGAAGCCGTCGTCGAAAAAGAGATTGTAGAAGTTCAGCCCGAAGTTGAACAGATTGCCGTCGAAGAAGTAACAGAAGAAGTTAAAGAGGAAATTAAAGAGGTTGAAGTCGAAAAAGAAGAAGTTGAAGAAGTCGTTGAAGTCAAAGAAGAAGAAGAAGAAGAAGAAGTCAAAGAAGAAGAAGAAGAAGAAGAAGTCAAAGAAGAACCTTTTGTTTGTGATAACGAGGAAGCTCTGGCGGATTTTTCTAAGGAGTTTGGTTCGGAACAAGAGGACGCCCTCGAAAATCAACTTAAAATATTTGCGGATTTTAGACTTCCGGATCTTATTGAGTTTTGGGATTATTTTTGTGAGAACACCCCCAATGAACCTTTGCCTTCCAACATTCAGTATTTAGAAATAGCTCGTCAGTACAATGAGCTTCTTTCAGAAACAGAAAAAGTGGATCTCTCGTTTCTGGATCAGTTCAGAACCAGCCGTGGCGCCGATATTTACGATGATCAAGGTCGTTGGATGGGGCCCTTTATCGATCAAGGCAAGGTCGTTGATTTCGTTCCCTCAAAAGATATTCCTGATGTCTTAAAGCAGGCTTTCGTAGCCGCTGAAGATAAGAACTTTTATAAACATCGCGGAGTTGAACCCCAAGGCGTTTTAAGAGGTTTTTTTAAATATCTTAAAGATGGTTCCATTGAAGGGGGATCAACAATCACCCAACAGTTGGTCAAAAACTTAATCATCGGTAATGATATATCCTTAGAGAGAAAGTCTCGTGAAATGCTACTGGCCAGAAGGGTCGAAAATAGAATCAATAAGGAAGAAATTCTAGAAGCCTACCTCAATATCGTAAACCTCGGACGGGGAGCTCAAGGTATTGGTACGGCCGTGAAAAGATATTTTGGTTCGAACTTTTCTGTTCGCGACATGACTTTGAACGAAGCCTCTTATTTTGCAGGGCTGACCCATAGCCCGACTCGCTACAATCCCATCTCGACACCGATTTCAAGGATCAAAACGCGACAAAGTTATGTTCTTAAACAAATGATCCAAGCGAAAATGATCTCAGAAGCTGAGGCAAAAGCCAGTTTAGAAAAAGATCTTCCCTTTGCACCCCTTGTCTTTCCAAGAATGAGTTACTTTCAAGCGGCGGTTTCAGAAGAGTATTTAAAGACGACTCCACAAGATACTGAGACCCCGCAAAAAATCATCAGCACTCAAGACACGTATTTACAAAACCAGGTGAACAGTCTCGTCCAAGAGAAGCTCTCTAATTTTGAAATGACATCCGGAAAAGTTTACTGGCGTGGTCCGCTGAGAAATATTTCCTATTTATGGGAGAATTTAGAAGAACGTCCCTCCATTCTTGAAGAAACTTCAATTTGGAAAAACGAATTAATCAAAAGCCAGAGTTTATTTCCTGGTGTCAATTGGGACGTTGTTGTTGTCTTGAGTACTCAGGGTGAAATTAAAATAGGACGAATCAATGCTTCGGGCGAAGCTGAGGTCAAAAATTTATCCTTTGGCGATGTTGGTACCTGGTCGACCTCGATTCGAAATCGACTCCAAACGGGTGATGTTATTTTTGCCCAACAAAAAGGGGAACTCCATTTCTTTAGAGTTCCTCCCACTTTGCAAAGCAGTGTTGTTGTTATGGATGTTAACACCGGCGAAGTGAAAGCCCTCTCAGGAGGTTTTGATTACTCCTTATCGCCCTATAATCGAGCGATAAAATCAATTCGACAACCGGGTTCAACCGTAAAACCGTTTACTTATTTAGCCGCTCTGAATAGTGGAATGAAGGTTGATGATTTGGTTTCAAAGGGTCCGGTTCATTTTCGAAAAAAACCAGGATGTAACGCTTGGTCTCCGGGTTCGGGTGGTGACAGGAGTAATACCAGTGCTATGAGTTTTGAAAGTGGCTTGGTCCATTCCAATAACCGCTTAACAGCGAACCTACTTTATTCGATTTATAGCGAGCCCCAACAATCACTGGAGTATGTTTACAACATCATGTTGGATTTTGGACTCTATGATTATTCCGAGGATGATCGAATCTGTTACCCCATCATTTTAGGTTCAAATGATGTTTCTCTCCTTCGATTGGCTAATGCCTATGCCGCAATAGCCAACGGAGGCTGGCTCATGAAACCCACTTTTCTAAAAAATACAGAAAAAACTTTTAATGGAAGACGGCTGAGTAAAACGGATGCCCTTTCGATCGGAACTCTCAGCCAAATTTTATCCAAAGTTGTTACAGAGGGAACCGGTGAAGCCCTTAAACAGTATGGTGGAATCATAGCTGGAAAAACAGGAACTTCAAATGCTGCTCGAGACGTGTGGTTTGTGGGCTACAGCAATCATCATGTGGTTGCCGCTTGGATCGGATATGATACCGATCGAATCAAAGGAATCAACGGCCAAAACATTTATTTAAATATGGGCGAAAATAGCACCGGTGGTCGCTTGGTCGCACCTTTAGTGGGTGATATCTTTAATGCTCTCTTTACTCCTCGTACAGAGCAAGTCTCAGCTCTCGATCCGGCCACTCCACTCAACTATCAACCGAGTCAGTATGCCTTCAATCAAATCTGGCCTGAACAGGTTTTGGCTCAACAATTTAATGACAATCAGGTTGCTGGTTTTCAACAAAATGAGGAGCCGTGGTACTCCATCGATCCTGATGAAAAAGAAACTGAAACTGAAACTCCTCCCACAGACTCTGCCACTTCTGTGGCTCGTTCATCATTTTCGGACCCTGTGAATGAACAGGACTCAAAAGAGAGCATCGCATTGAATGAATCAACCGAAGATGTCGACAGCCCCAGTGCTGAAGTTATTGAAGTTTTAAAAGAGGATTCTTTACAGAGACTAAAACGAAAAAGAGATCAATTAATGAATTTAACAAACGAAGGAGATTAGTTTTTATGTACCTCATACAATGGTTAACCTTATTTTTCATAACTTTTTTCTCAGCGCCGCTCTATTCTATGGATGTGGTTGAAAAAGAATCAGGTTTTATATTCTCAAAACAAAATATAAGCAGTGATGAGCTTTATTATTCTTCGACTCTTGTGAAAGACTCAGAGTGGTTAGGTCAAAGACAAGATCAAATTTTTAGACCTTCACGGAACTATGTTTCTCTTGAAAACTATAATCCCGTAGAGAACAGTGAAAATCTCGAAATTTTCAAATCGGAAGTGGCTTTTATTGCCAATTCTAAAAAAACAGCCGCTTTTTTTAATAGACAAAAAGCGGTCGACATACTGAATCTGATGGATGAAGGTTTTAGCCACAAAGTTCTTTCTGCAAAAGATGCTAACAAGATTTACCAAAAAGCCATAAAAGGGGCTTACAACTCGTCTAACCAAGTCCTGACCGATAAGTTGAACCGTTTTTCTGATCCCATCTCTGAAAGCCAATTTAATAATGCTCAAGTTAATCTGGATCAACTCTATCAAACTCTTCGAGAAAAAAGATGGTGTTCTGAATCGAATACCAGCTGTATTCGTTCTTTGGTCACTTTTGACAGTGAGCTGATGGATATTATTGAAAACGTGAGTTCTCTTTTGATGAGTTCCTCTATGGAGATCCCAACCAATATAGAGGTTTATTCTGAATTGGTTCAACAAAGTAACTCAGAGTTTCAATTATCTTCACCAGAGATTGATTCAATCCCTTATTCAGCAGGAAATGTACTTATTCAAAATGGCTTTTTGTCGAATGTTCTGATTCAATACACTAAAGTGGTGATCTCTGTTCACCAATACTCTGAAGGTCAATCCTTGGTTGTTATTCAAAGTGTAGTCGGCCTAGAGAAAGATGACCTTGACTCCGTTCAATCGTCATTAATAGATGCGCGAACAGTACTCATGGGTCAAAGTGTCTGGAATGCTGATGAAGGTTTTTCCATGGGTCTACCCCTCCTTCAAATCACGATGGCACAAAAATTAAAAAAAGCTCTCCAATAAATTAAATCTCAGATTGAGTAGAGTGTTAAATAGCAAAGCCAACGTGATCGTTGGCTTTTTTTATGAAAAAACACCTCCCTCAGTATTTTAAGATGTTGATTGTATCAAACTGACACACATAAGTGGTCAAAGTCCCTTGGGAATTAAAGGTGGTCAGAATCGCTTGGGAATAACAGGAGTCTCTAATTGGACTTTGGTGAAGAGTCTTTAGTCAGACGAGGTGAGTTAGACAGTTGATTCTCAATCTGCTGCACTG
>JBGSSY010000207.1:0-3082 GCA_041736775.1 Bdellovibrionales bacterium
ATGGGAGCTGATGATAGAACTCACCTCATTATTGGACGAGCGAAACAGGAGTGGTCGGACAGTGATCAGTTCTGGAACCTCGGCCTGACTCAGCCGATCTTTCGTTGGAACGAAGCTATGCCCGAGCAACAGGGTTTGTCTGGGCTATTTTTGAAAATCCCTTTTTTGAAAAATCAATGGCAAGCCACTCTTTTTGCGTCTTATCTATTTATTCCAACTCAAGGGCCGACCTATCAATTGATCAATGGACGTTTAACCTCAAGTAACCCTTGGTTTGCTTCGCCGGTTGAAGTTCTGAATTTGTCAGGCCAAAAAGCGAATCTCAATTTTGATATTGATATTCCAAGAACCCAAGATGTGGTTTTTAAAGAGTCCTATGGCTTTCAACTCTCGACGGCGACTAACAAAAAAGACCTGCTTTTTAATGTATTTTATCTCAATAAACCTAAAAACGATTTGATGCTGCCTTTTGAGGGTGTTCTTAACCTTTCCACCTTCAACGGTGATATTACGGTGAAACCGCAAGTGGCTCGTCACCATTTGGCTGGAATTGATTTGGGTTGGAATTTTACTGATTATAAAACTGTGTTCTCATGGATCTACGAATCGGAAGTCGACTATCAACCCATTGCTAACACCACTTATCCTATACTCCCAGAACAACATATATTTTCTCTGAATCAACTCATAAGACTCTCTCGCGCTCAGAGACTGTGGATTGCCTATATCAATGTTGATCGAAACCCAACCACCATAGGAGGCGTTTTTCAAAGTTCAAATTTAACCGCCTTCGCCAATCGGAATCGTTTTGAAGAGGCGATAAGGATTAAATGGGAGGGCTTACTCTACCGCACTTCTAACCAATACCAAGTGCAAACGACCTTAGCCTATAATCAGAGCTTACTCAGAGACAATATCTGGCTCAGTGCTGAAGTCAACTGGTCGGTTTACAAGGGTCTAGAGCTATTCACCCATTGCGATTTTTTTGGTGGTTCAGAAAAAACAGTGGTCGCCGTTGATTTCCTAAGCGCTTATCAAAATAACGATCGCTGTTTAGTCGGAGGGCATTATGCGTTTTAAACCCTCCCTCAATAGACTCATCACTCTCAGTCTTTTGTTCGGTCTTTCAAGCTGCTCTTATTTCTTTAACAAAAAAGAAAAAGCTGTTGAAGTGAGTTATAATGAAAATGCGGGATCTTGTGTGGGCGATGCCAATCGCGTTTTAAAAGCCTTCTTTGATTCAGAAAAAAATGTTGCTCAACCAGAACTTCTCCAAGTGAGCGAGTGTTATCGTACCTCGATCGATTCCTTTATCACTCATACAAAAAGTGGTCGTCTCGATTCAGATGACTATTCGGCAGATAATATTCATTTGCTTTTTAGAAGACTTCATCCCGAGGTTGAAATCAGTGTTTTAAAGTTAGAATCCTATATTTTCATTAAAAAAATCCTCATTGGTGGCAATGCAAAAACCATATCCAAAAGAGAATTACAAATTCTGCATGATCTTCTTCCGGCTCTCTCAGAATTAATGATTTCTATTTTGCCCTATCGTCAAATTATTCTTGGTCAAGCTGTACTTGAAAGAAATGAGGAAGGATATAAAACCTTTAAAGATGGATTTAAAGTCTTTAAAAAGAACCTTCAAATTTTCCTCAATCTTCTTGCCCCTTACCAACAAAAACAGGAGATTGATCTTAAAGCCCTTGGTCAGCTGATTTTGACCGATTTTTATCCCGATTCTCTCGATGAGAAAGCAAAATATATTGATCTTCTGATTGCTTTTAAAAAACTCGCTTTAAATAATCCGAAAGAAACTTTATCAAGAGAAGATTTAGCGATTTTTCTTCGGCAAATGGCTCTCACTTATGAGGCTTACCTTCAATTTACAAACTTTATTTACGATGGTCAGATATTCTCAAATATTGGGCACATTGCTACTTTTTTTGCGAATATTCCCCAACAAATCAAAGGGGCTGAAGTCTTTAAAGGTGTCACCTTGGACTCTTTAAAAGATGTCTTTGAAATGAGTGAAGTCCTTCTTTCTTATTCTGCACAAAGAAAGCCAGATCGAGAAATCCCTTTTGAGAGAATTTCTGATTTATTTAAATCTCTTCAGATAACTGGGGTGATGAAAGGTGGCTTGACAGCAGAGACTCTCAACTTTTTTATTGAGAAATTTTCGAGCCAGTGGCTCATGCCGATAACAACCCATTCAAACCTCACCCCTGAAAAAATCAGTTACATGAAGACTCTTTTTCTTCAATGGCATGAACGACAGTCAATGCTCAATAAGGTTTTTAGCCAATCAGAAACGAGAAAAGAAATTTCTTTTCTTTCGATTCTCAACCAATCGAACCGTCCTCGACAACTGGTGAGATGGTCGCGTCTTTTTGAAAAAATAGCAATTTTTCAGTGGGATAAGACTAAAATTCAAGCTCGTTTTAGCAAAAGCTTGAATCAGCTCTCTTATGAGGAGTTGACTGTTAGTAATTCTAAGCAAATTCTTATTGAGCTCTTTCTGAGACCCTATAACCTGGGAGTAAAAGAAACCACCGATTATAAGCTGAACATAGATCAGACCCAAGAGGTCTATGAAATTTTAAGAATTCTTGGGATCGAAATGGCTTTTATGGATTCTCGAGTTTACGACTCAGGTCGAAGAACTTTTAAAGAAGCCAATAACTTTACGACCCAAAAAAGAAATAACAATCAGTTCGATTACTTTGAAATTTATGAATATCTTGCTATGGCGATTTCTGCCGGTCAATTGGCGGACCGAATTCATAAAGATACTCCAAGCCGATGTTTCTTGGATTATAAGGATGTTCTCTTTACTTACGTCATTAAGGCTGATTGTTTTAGAAACTCCCTCAAGCAAAATTTTTCTCAGTATTTTAGTCACCTGAAAGCTGTAAACACTTTTTGGACCCAAGCCAATAATAAAGAAAAAGATGAGTTTTTAGTGACCCTCGAATACGCTTCTCGCGGTGGAGTGATTACACAAAAGGCTTACGATCTTGGAGAAATTCGCTCCCTTGCCTCTATCCTTTATTATTTAGAATCTATCTTTTTTGTTTTT
>JBGSSY010000211.1:0-5354 GCA_041736775.1 Bdellovibrionales bacterium
AAAGTTACATTAACGGCTGGTATGCTGGAATTATAGACTACTGCACTCCTGATCATGGCTATGTTGTTGGCAAATCGGGTCAAAGTTATACAGGAGTTTGTCCTGCCGGTCAGGAAGAGAACTTTATGGCGGCCTATCAGTTGGGACGCCAAATATTTGATTATGAATCCCAAAATAGGGGACTCCAAGAAGAACTTCGACAATTCTCTTCATATTCTCAATCCTCTCCTCAAAAATTGACAATTGATGAGCTGCAGAAAAAAAGAACACTTGAGAGGAAAATTCAGAGCAATCAAGCTCGAATTCTTGAACTCACTAAGAAGGTGAGTCAGGATTCGGTCTTGCGTAAAAGACTCTAGACATTTGAGAGCTCGTTGCTTAAACCTTTTCAAAAGCCCCCCATAAATTGACCCCGGCTCCTGCCTAACCTCCATTTTGCCCTACGGGCAAAAGCGCCTTTGCTTGGAGGAGATCAATTTATGGGGGGCTTTTGCAAAGGATTAAGTAAGTTCTTTCGGCATTCTTGCATTTAATTAATTATTGAGTTTTTTTCTTTTCTATTTTTAATTTGTATTACTCACTTTAGAGTTCTATCTCTATCTCTTCCATCTCGTTCTCTCCTCTGTTGTTCTTTCTTTTTTCGCCTCTTTATCTTCTTTCTGGTTGGAAATTGGGGTGGATCAACTTTTTTTTGGGGGATGGGGAGGGATTGGAGCGAAATCTTGGTCAGTATAGTGATTTTTTTCAGGGTTTTCGGAAAATTGTGCTTTTTTTATCCTAAGTCACCCAAAATTTAAATTCTGTGTTATAAAGTTGGAAATGAAGGAGGATTGGGATCGTGGATACGTTTATTGATAGCACAGTTGTTGGTGCAGAAATTGAGAATAGTGTGGCCTTTCATGACATGGATGACCTTAACCTAGATAAATTCGATAATATTCTTGAGTTGAATGAGTCGGATTACCCCCTCTTTACCCTGGCCAAAAATAAAGCTCGTTTTTTAAGAATGGTGAGCTGGTATCGTACTAAAGAAGAGTGGATTGAAGTGGCTCCCTTGAGTGGAGTGAGTAAACTTTTCAAAAGACAAACTAAAGAACTTGAGGGCATTCGTGCCAACAAAATGGACTACGAGATGGAGCTTGAAACTGGGACTTTAACACCGAGCCAACGCTCTTACCGTAAAGATGAGCTTAAAATGTGTAAAGTTCATGAAAAAATGGCAGTTCATCTTATTGCAAAACTACAAGTTAAAATTAAATCTGGGCGACGATAAAAAAGGCTTAAGAAGAGAAATTGGTGAAAACCCAAAAACCACCACACCCCTCAAAGGTGTGGTTTTTTTTTGGCAATAGCTAGACCAAGGTAAGGCCTCTTGATTGTCGGAACTCTCATTCTCTAGGTAGGATTGAGAGTAATGAAACAATCTGATGCCGTTCAATTTTTGTATCGAGACCTTCAAATTGTCACCAGTCACCTGAGAGTGAAAGATTACGATCATCTCTTTGAAGAAGAAATGCGAGAGTACTTTCCGTTTAACGATAACATTATGGTTTGGCTAAAAAATCTCTATTCCAGTGAAAAGTACTCTGCTTTTGACGAAGAAAAACTCTCTCTTTATTACGAAAAAGAACATCCCTTTTTATTTATACGCGATCTCGCTCATATGAATTCTTGGAATAAAGGTTTTCAAAGCTCTGAGCGAAAAGATCATATTACAGGTCTTATGTTTTCAAGCACACCTCAATATGCTCTTGAAGCTACTTTATGCCTTTGTCGTCCTTCTTTGATTCACCTTCAACAGAGTCAATGGTTTGATTTTAAACAAGCTATGACCAATCTTGAATTGGCTGCACAAAGTGACTGGACTCAACAAGCGTGGAAAGCTTGTGCACTATTTTATCTTTATTTTCATCTGAGCGACAGCAGCGACAATCTTTTTAAAGAAGAGCTCAAGGAATTAGTTGAACCTTACGAAAAAACCATTGAGATGGCTTTATTTGAAGGGACTCCTGATCTTAAAGGAGAGTGTTTGCGTCTGAGCCAAATGCTTTCTGAAAACACCACTTCAAAGACCATGCTTGATGGTTTTAAACTTTGAGATCTAAGCTTCGTTATCTGACACTCCTCACATCCCTTATCGGTTGTTCAACCCCCATGAACAATGGACAGCACACTGTTGATTGTCTCAATAAAATGATGATCTGTTATAAAAAAGCGGAACAACTTTGTCCGGATGGCTATCTTGTTAATAATCGTGTTCGGCCTTATTACGAAGGTGAAAACACTCGGTACACACTTAAAATTACATGCCGTCAGGGTAGGGGCTTTTACTAGATCTTGGCTTTCTGTGGATCATTGAGATTTTGTGAGAGCAGGCTCCTGCCTTCGCCAGGATTTTTGCCCTGCGGGCAAAAAACGCGTCACGCTTCCTGGAGTCTCACAAAATCTCAATGATCCACAGAAAGACATTAAATAAAAAAAGCCCACCTGAGAAGGCTTGTTTATATTTAAAATGGTTGGATTGAGGGCTTCCATTTTACACTTGTTACGGCGTCAGAATGCCGACTTAAGAAACAGGATAAAAATTTTTAGTAAACCTGTTATGGCGTCAAAATGACGAATTAACAGGTTCACTTATTACTTTATTTACTTAATGACTAAAGTGTTTTTAAGGAAGGTTCCTTCGCTCTTTATTTTTTGGGCGTTTCCGGCCACGGCTTTTTGGAGTTGATCCAAAGATTTTTCGAGGGCTGTGGTGATGGCCTCAATATTTTTTGCATCGGTGGAGAGAATCTCTTTTTTAAGTTTGAGATAGTCGTCCCAAGTTTGTTCGGTCAAATAAAGAGTGGTCATGAAATTTGACTTATCGGCTACTGATTTGTCACTATAGTAGGGTTTGAGTGAGCCTAGAATGGCTGGTCGAAGTTTGTCGGCCGTAAACTTCTCACTCTTCATAAAATCAAGTGCCTTAGAAAAAATCTCAAGACTTTTTTGCAGGTTAGGGTCGCGGTAGGTGGTCATGGTAAAGAGACCGTTACGGCTGAAAGTAGCCCCGCCGCCGTAAGCTCCAGCCTGTTCACGCAATTTCGGAGTCATATAGTTGTTATTTAAATAACGTGAGTAAACCAGCATTGAGCCATGGTAAGGCATGTGTTTTGAAAAAGAAGAAGCTTGGGAGACATACTGAACTTCTCCAGGAATAATAAAGCCATCAAAATTAACTTGTTTTGAAAAATCCCAAACTTGATCGGTTGAACCTTCTGCGGGAAGGGCTTCGCGCAAAGAGGACAGATCGGTTTTAAGTTGATTGAGATCGGTTTGATCAGCAGTAACAGTTGCAAGAAAAAGTCTATTTTGATTGAAAATATCTTTTAACAAGGCCTGCATCTCAGTTGAGAGTGCATCGGGTTTGATTTGATTTTGAGCGATGTAATTTTCAAAACTGGCACCAGAAATTTCATCGTTAAAAGACCCAAGTTGCGGAAAAAATGATTTGGTTGCTGCGCTGGCTGATAAGCCGGGAGCTCGGTTGGAGATACTACTGGCCATACTCGTTTTCATTTCTTTGATCAGGTTATCCACTCGGTCAATCGGCGTGAATTGGCTGGCTGTTAAAATTTCTTTAAGCAGCGAGAAAGTCTTTTCACGGTTTTCAAGCAGAAAGCTCAATCCAACTTCAAGGGTCGGTTTGAATTTTTGTGGGTCTTTTGTGGACTGATAACTTCTGACAGCAAAGCCCAACCCACCAATCGAAGTGTCGATCTGTTTAGAAAGTTCTTTAAAGCCGATATTTTTGGTATCAGTTTTACGGATCAGTTGTTGAAAGAGTTCTAAATTTTTGAGTCTTTCTTGAGAAATTCCAGTCAGGTCAAAATAAAGATTAACGTAAGAAATACCACTGGTGTTTTGTGGATACATGATCAGTTCAGTTTGGCCGAGGCGAGTGGTTGTGGAAGGAATCGGTTTTTCATCATCGTTGATGTCTGAAATTTTAAGGGTGGGAGTTTTAGAAAGAATCTCGTCAGACTCTTTAGCAGCAACCCATTCTTCATATTCTTTTTGTTCTTTCAAATACTCATCAATCGGCTTGTCTTTGAGAGCTTGTTCTATTTGACGATCAAGACCCGCATTGAACTTTTGTGAAAACTCAGGGTCAGGTTGCAAGACCACCCAACGTTTTTTGGAATTTTCAAGAAAGTTTTTCTTGAAAAAACTTTTAATATAATCTTGATCGGCTAAAGCTTTTCTGAGCTCTTTGAATTGTGTGACAAAATCGAGATCTTTTTTAAGAGGTTGATTTTGGTAAGTCCAATTCTCAAGAACAAGGAAAGCCATTTGCAGACCACGATGAGACCCGTTACTGTTTTTCTCTTTAAAGGAAAATTCATACTTATTAAGAATTGAATTAAGCAGTTCAGGGTCAATCCCCTCTTGCACGACTCTTTGCAGTTCTTCATCGATGACTGTTTTAATTTTTTCCAGTTGAGCCAGGTCAGAGCCCTCTAAGACAAAAGCCAAACCATTGTCATTTCCACCGACATTCATACTAAAAGCGGATTGGGCCAATCCTTCTTTGAGTAAACGAAGTTTAAGGGGAGAGGCATCATTATCAATAAAGGCTGAAACTAAAACATTGAGAACGTTTTTTTCTACGGGTGTCAATTGAGTGCCAATCACCATGCCATAAGAAATAAAATCTTTTTGCGCGCCTTTTTCACCAGGGTAAGTGGCTTGAACGAGGGGCGTTGAGTAATCGAAGTTTGTTTGAGTTGGAATATCTGGAGATTTAAAGTTCTGTTCTCTTTGAAAATGGCTGAGAAAATCTTTGTCTATGGTTTTAAGAGCCTTTTTGTAATCAACATCTCCATAAAGGTAGATCACTGAATTTTGTGGATGGTAGTATTTTTTATGAGCTTCAACAATTTGCTCAAAGGTAAGTGTGGCGACCTTCTCTGGAAGGCCACCGCTGGAGTAAGCAAACGGAGTGTCGGGGAGTAAACCTTTAGAGACTTGATACCATAAAGAGCGGTAGGGGCTTGAGAAAGCCCCCTTCATTTCGCTGAGAACAATTCCGTTAATCGACATTTTTTTGGTTTCTGGATTGACCTCATATCTCCAGCCTTCGCGAGAAATGATGCGAGGGTCTTTTAAAACGCTCGGAAAAAACACGGCATCCAGATAAACCGGCAAAAGATTATCAAAATCTTTCTGCGAACGAGTCACAAAGGGATACAGAGTATTCACAGAACTGGTCATCGCATTGATAAAACTCGCCACCGATGAGTTTGCAAGATGAAAAAAATTAGATTTTGAGGGGTAAAATCGTGATCCCTCAAGGACAGCATGTTCGAAAA
>JBGSSY010000218.1:0-5387 GCA_041736775.1 Bdellovibrionales bacterium
ACAGCTTCTGCAATCACAGTTCCCGGACCAAATATAGCGGCCGCTCCCCGCCTCTTCAGTTCTTCATAATCTTGCGGAGGTATAACACCACCAACGACAATCAACATATCATCCCGTTGGTAAGATTGAAGTTGTTTCTTAAGTTCTGGGACTAATTGCAAATGGCCAGCGGCTAAACTGCTAACACCTATAATATGAACGTCGTTTTCAGCGGCTTGTTTGGCTGACTCTTCAGGAGTCTGAAAGAGAGGACCAATATCCACATCAAAACCGAGATCAGCAAAACCTGTGGCAACTACTTTTTGGCCTCGATCATGTCCGTCTTGACCCATTTTCGCCAAGAGAATACGCGGAGGTCTTCCTTCATTTTCAGTGAATTTTTTCACTCGATCTTTTGCAGTTTTAAAGAGATTCGAATCTGTCATTTCTGAATGATACACTCCACTTAAGCTTTGGATGCGCGCCTGATGACGACCAAAAACAGTCTCAAGGGCTAAACTCATTTCACCCAAAGTGGCTTTTTGTCGAGCACAATCAATGCAAGCCTCCAGTAAATTGTGACCCTGGGAAGCCGCTTCGGTCAAACGTTTTAAGGACTCATTGACCTTTTGAGAATTTCTATCGGCCTTAAGTTGTTTGAGTTGTTCGAGCTGTTGCATTCTAACCTGTGCATTATCGACCTTGAGAACAGGAATTTCTTTGTGATCTTGAAACTTAAACTGATTCACACCAATCACAGCTTGGTGACCTGAATCAATGCGAGCTTGGGTGCGAGCCGCGGCCTCTTCAATTTTCAGTTTTGGCAAGCCTTGTTCAATAGCGGCCGACATTCCGCCCAACTGCTCCACTTCATGAATATGAACTTTTGCTTTTTCAATCAGCTCTTGGGTGAGAGTTTCAATAAAATAACTCCCCCCCCAAGGATCAATAAAGTCACAAAGGCCAGCTTCATTTTGCAAAAACAATTGGGTGTTTCTTGCGATACGGGCACTAAAATCAGTCGGCAATGCGAGAGCTTCATCTAAAGAATTGGTGTGAAGAGACTGGGTGCCACCATGGGTAGCCGCCATGGCCTCTAGGCAAGTGCGAGACACATTATTAAAAACATCTTTAGCTGTTAAACTCCAACCCGATGTCTGACAGTGGGTTCTTAAACAAAGCGATTTATCGGATTGAGGTTTGAATTTTCCCATCATTTCAGACCAAAGCGTGCGTGCGGCTCTGAGCTTTGCCACCTCGAGATAATAGTTCATCCCGATAGCAAAAAAGAAGGAAAGTCGAGGAGCGAAATCATCGACTTTAAGACCCGCTTCAATACCTGTTTTTACGTACTCAATACCGTCGGCCAAGGTATAAGCGAGCTCAATATCAGCTGTCGCCCCTGCTTCTTGCATATGATAACCCGAAATACTAATACTGTTAAAGCGAGGCATATTCTGAGAGGTGAATTTAAAAATGTCGGCGATAATGCGCATCGATGGTTGAGGTGGATAAATATAGGTGTTGCGCACCATGAACTCTTTAAGAATATCGTTTTGGATGGTGCCAGAAAGCTTTTCCGGACTGACATTTTGCTCTTCTGCAGCGACGATATAAAGTGCCAAAATCGGCAACACCGCTCCATTCATTGTCATAGAAACACTCATTTGATCCAGAGGAATACCGTCAAAAAGTTTTCTCATATCAAGAATGGAATCGATGGCAACACCGGCCATACCAACATCGGCGATCACCCGAGGATGGTCGGAATCGTAACCTCGGTGGGTGGCCAAATCAAACGCGACTGAAAGTCCCTTTTGTCCCGCCGCTAAATTTCTACGGTAAAAAGCATTACTGTCGGCTGCGGTAGAAAAACCGGCATATTGACGAATCGTCCAGGGCTGAGTGGTGTACATTGTTGGATAGGGGCCGCGAAGAAAGGGTGAGTGCCCCGGTGCTGAGTCCACGAAGCCAACCTTCTCTTGATCTTTTAAGGTGTAAAAATTTTTAAATGAAAAACCTTCTGGAGTCGTCCACTGGCTTTTTTTGAGAGGCCCTTGCTCTCGCTCTCTTCGCCATGGGATTTGAGAAAAGTCGATACTCACTTTAGACCTCCCCGAGGTGAGAAAAAAGATTGTCAAAAACTTCAGTCATGTCAGTGGTTGCTCCTAAAGAGTGGTGATAATCAGTCATCTTTTTTTCCCCACCCCAAAGTCGATAAACCGGTAAACTCTTAAGTTCTTTTAATTTTGTTTGTGCGAACTCTCCCTCTGGATCGGCGGCCATAACCACATGAATAGGATAGTCAGCCAATGGGCCCTGGGTGCTCGTTCCAATCGCTGCTAGATTAAGTCGAGCCTTGACCAGTGAAATTTTTGGGTTTTGCTCAAGACCCTTTTCGATATGCAGCAGTGCTTTTAAAGGTTTATTTTTGTTTTGCTTATAGTTGTCTGACTTCAACTGCCACTTCTCATAAAAATCACTCAAACAAAGAGGAATCAGTTTTTTGACTTCGCAAAGTGGTTCAACTTCGATACTGTCTTTCTCTTGAACCCACCAAGATTCGATTGATTTTTTTTCCATTTGAGATGTCAGGGGATAGTCTTCTCCCAAAGAATCTGCGAGGACGTATTGGTTCACGCCCGTGAGGAGCAAACTTCGATTCAGAAAGGATTCTATCTCCATCCGATTTTCCATTTCTATCTCGGTTTGTATCCAACCGGAACGAAGGGCCGAGATCAAACCGCCTTTTTGAGAAAGTTCTTGAAACAAGAGCCAAGACTTATCACAAAAACGATCGAGAAAAATTTGGAAAGCCCCACTCCCCGACCAAGGCTGAGCGACTTTGTCTAAAAAAGCCTCATGTCGGTTGATGAGATCAATATTCCTAGAGATGCGGTGTTGAGAGTTTTTTGAGAAAATATCAAAGGGCAAATGGGTAAATCCTGAGGCTTGAGCCATCACTGAGGCCATATTCATCGTTGAGAAGCGAAGAAGATTGGTCCAGGGTTCACGTGCACTCAGGTAACGAGGCGATGGAATGCAATAAATCTTTGGCATCCAGGACTCATCACCCCCATAGACTTCAACGAGTTTTGCAAAAAGCAATTTGGTAGCTTCAATCTTAATAGAGTCACTCATAAGGTGAGAAGTGAGAGACACTTCAAGAGAAAGGGTCTTGAATAAATCTTCGACTTCGATTTCACCACGATAATCTTCAATCAGCTGAACCATAGAGGTCATCAAAACGGCCACTTGCTGTGTCGCACTCGCACCGGCAAGATCAAAAGCGAGTGTCGATAAGCGAAAAAGTCTCCAATTTGAATTTTTTATTTTTTGATAGGATTTTAGATCAAGCTTAGATGGATAAAGTTGAGACTTCCATAAACCAAGGGTGTAAGGCTCGACACCAACATCAACCAGGTTATTGGAATCAATACGTTCGCAGAGTTCAATTTTAGAAGTTGTTAATAGGGGTGAGCTTTTAAAATAAAAACGTTTAATTTCACTTAACCCCTCTCCTTTATAATCGTGTCCTACAAAGAGGGCGAACAGTGGATCCTGTAAAAAAGCTGATTTTTCTTCAGGAAGCCATTCACAAATATTCCAATAATCTGTCTCGCTTTGAAACAGGGGGGTCGAGAAGGAATGATTATCCGAAAAATAGATGGGATCGAGATCTAATTCTTTGACCAGACGATGGGGCTGTAATCGAGGCATTTTTGAATAGAGCACGTCTGCACTTTGTCTCCAAATATCATTAATGGACAAATGAGTCTCCCTTGTTGAATGAAACGCAACCACTTTATAACGAAGTTTAGTGTAAAAAGATCTCTTGCACTGCTTCACCTGTAAGGTCATTACCTATTAATTTTTCAAGTTTTTCCAAAAAGTGTCGATACAGAAAAGGAATGGACACCTATGACACCCTTTGACCCAATCCATAGTTCCAATTTTTTAAGCCTCAATCCTGAGCTCTCTTGGGTTGAACATTGGCCAGAAATGATCTTACTGGGCCTCGTCGTTCTTGGCCTCTCCCGTCATCAAAGAAATTCGAAAAAAAGAAAAAATCTTCTCAAAAATCGCGAAGAGAGAAAGAAAATGTCTCTCCCGCTCCTCATCAATACACCGGTCACCCAAGAGTTTTCGATCAATACCTATGATATTTCTTTGAGCGGTGCTTTTTTGTCCGCTGAAGACCTCAAGCAAAGTATGACTTTTACCAGCCTTATAGGAAAACGAACTGGCATTAAAGTCGGCGACAAGATTGATATCAAGATTTACCTAGGGCGCTTTCGCCAGATTGAATGTCAAGCCCGTGTGGTTCGTCACAATCTTGAACAGGGAACTCACCCACCCCACGGCATTGGTATTGAATTTATCAAAATGAGTGGAAAAAATAAACGGTTGCTCTCGGAACTTATCTACAAAGATGAGTTAGCCAAGTCAGCCTAATTTAATAAGTCCAAAAGCCAATTAGAAACGATTCCAGAGATCTTTGATTCCTTTTAAATAACCGTTTTCTTCAGCAGGTTCAGTCACTGGATCAGGTCGACTGATCGGAGTTTCTTCCTCAAGTTCAGAGGTTTGAAAATTCTTTTCATCATCCAGCTTAGGAAAACTGCACTGAGTTGAAAAACGTTGATGGGTCATAAAAGTATCATTAAACAGATCCATGGTTTTTAAGACCGCCGTCTCAGGATCTTCTAAGAACTCTTGTTCAGGGAAAAGTCGATATTTGTTTTCTTTCATCCATTTATAAAGGTCAGCATTGACTGGTTCGTTACAGAAAATGAGACGGGCCCATAAACAGAAATAATTTTCACTGCGATGTCGACACTCTGGGGCTTCATCCTGATCCAATTCAGAATAGAGTTGTTCAAAATAATCAGTTAAGAAAGTTTTAACATTCGCAATTTGAGCTTGTGAATTGATCTGGCTGAGGGCGGAGAAAACTCCCAAAACATTTTTCGGTGTCGCTTTCATCTCGCGCATTATCCGTTGAGCGCTCGAGTAGATGAGCTTCGCTCCGCCCACTGTTCCCCAAAAGCCTGAGCCATTGGGCAAGTTGCCGGTTTTTAAAAGATGAGCAAATATTTTGGGGGCAACGCATTCTGCAATCTCTTCATGGCTATTGGCACTGCTGCATCCACTCAAGCCGTTCAAATAAGGTTTCATGGTATCCAGTAATTCTTTTTTCTCGGTGAGAATAAAACCTTTGATAAAGGGTCTAAAGTGAACCTCAGCATTAATCACTTCATTTCCAGAGTCCAAAGAATTTCTCTTTCCATAGTTTGCATTTTTTGATTCGATTGTATCACTATTACTCAGATAATTGACATTTGGATTTTTAAAAATTGAAACTTCTTTTTCCAGCATTGATAGCTTAGAAGTTTGAGTTCCTAAAT
>JBGSSY010000279.1:0-9948 GCA_041736775.1 Bdellovibrionales bacterium
CCCAATCTTACAAGAGAATCAAGTGATTACCTCCGATTTTCACCCTTCTGTTTCTCCATCAAAGGTTGAATCACAAATTGGTGATCGAATTTTTGGGGTCGAGGGAGAACTTGAACCTTGGGTGCCTGAACGCATTGATTACATGCACGACTACCGATAAGGCCTGACCACAAAAATTTTGTTGAAAGCTTTAAGTTATAGAAGAACAAGAGTGAAATCCTTCTTTGCTCATGTATCTATGAATCCACTCTCAAAAACACATTTTTAAAAGAGTCTTATGACCATTCCCGTGATATTTGAAGTGAGTTTGTTTCAGAATGAGATTCCCTTTGGATTTTAGCGTCTATTCAGTTTACAATAAGGGTGTCTTTTTTTTGGGGGAATTATGAAAAATGTCTTTGGATTAATTACACTTTTTATTCTCAGCCTATCAATGTCATTTTTTTACCAAAGCTGTGGTGAGAGCTCCATTCAAGCCAATAGTTCTGGAAAAGATGGCTTACAAGTGGTTGTCACCCCAGATAATCCTGATGGCCCCGATGGGGGAGGTGATGGTAATGGAGGAAACACCAGTTTTTCCATTGAACTTGGCAAAGGGGATAATATTTTTTATCTCAACGGTGGTGGCCTTTCATTAAATCTTCGCTCGGCTCGAATTTATTCAAAGCTTTTCTCGACCAACATGGAGAGTATCATTTATCACCCAGCAGGCACTGTTCTCGATCCTGATCTCTCCTCCGGTTATTGTGCTGACTCTGCTCTTCCCCACTGTCAACATATCGACCGCATGACTTGTTTAGGAATAGGCTGCCACGAACCCAATCAACCCATCCGTTGTCATTGGCAAAAAAGATTGAGCGGCGAAGAAATTAATACTGCACTTCAGGCGATCAACTCCATGTTTTTCATAACTCGTGAAGTAACCCCGGCTGACCCTATGATGAGTGACTGTAATGACCCTCGTTTATTCTTCTACACTTCTAAAAATACTTTTGAAGTTTCCTTGACCGACAAAGTCTGTGTTCCTGATGGTCAATTTTTTGCTTCCCAAGGCGCCGATGCTGTAAAAGGTGTCTTTAATGCGGAGCTGAATCGTGTACAAAATCTCACCATGGCCTGTAATAACTTTGCAACTTATGTGTGGAATAGCACCGAGTGGAAGTACCGATCCAATAGTGGCTTCACCACGGCCCTCAATTCTCAATTTCGTGAGATTGATTATAAAAATGCAAAAAGCAAAATCCGTTACAAAAACAGTGGGAATGCTAAAACTTTTTGTAATCCTGATGTTTTTGTTAATCCCGCAGAAGTGGCTGCTTTCTTTCCAGCCTCTGGTATTAACTACGAGGTTTTAATCACTGATGCTCAGATTGCTGATGCTCCGGTGAGTGAAATCACTTATAAAAATGTTGGCGAAGAGGGTGACTGGCATTTTCTTTTAGATCAGGTCTCTGCTCAAACTTACCGTGGGGGAGCTATCATTTCTGAGGCGCAAGCCATGGCAATAAAACAAGCTGTGGAAGTTCTCGTGACCCGCGCTCAGTCTTTGCCGACAACGGTTGAGTGTCCTTAATTATAAAAGCGAAGACTTAAACAACACTCCATCTTACAGAACTTAGAAATTACTTGAGTTCTGCTTTTAAAGTGGGAAAAGCGATCCATGCTTCATTCTTTGGAAAGCCTTTGGGTCTTGGTTCACACAAGTTGTGATAACTGAGAAAAGCGGTATAAGCGCAAATAAAGGCTTCAAAAGCAAAAACATCCTTCACCATCAATTTGAAATCCTTCTGGTAGATAAAACTTTTTTCTTTTTCATTCCATAAATTTAAAAAATTTTGTCGAACGGAGGTGCCTTCTGTGGTGTTTTTATAAAAGAGAATTTGACTGGGTCTAAGCCCGATATCATGTCCTAAAACCCAGGTACTGAGCTTTGGCATGACTTCGACTGCTGGGATATTTCCCATACGTCGTTTAAGAAAAAAAGCCCTGGCGCTGAGAGGTCCCTTATTGCTGCCAAAAGCGTGGTCGGGATAAATTTCAGCTTTAATTTCGGTGGAGATGTATTGTTCAACACATCTTTCAGTATAGGCGGTAAAAATTTTGTTAGGTCTTTTTTGGGGAGAGCGCTTCTTATGCCACTTCCACATCCATCGGATCTCTGGTTCTTCGCATTTTTCAAGGCCCGGGCAAGGGAGTTTACAGCGCATACATTTGGGTAACTTGAGGGGAGCATCAATGCCCACAATCGCTAAACTTCCTTTGTGTTTCTCAAGATATTTTATAATTTGTGTATCAGCCGTCAGGCGAGGTTTTTCTTCAATATTTTCGTGAAACTCAGAGAGAAAAAGTCTTTCTTGTTTAACATAGTATTCTAAAATACAAAGACAGGTTTTTCGACCCTTGCCACCACCGAGAGTGAGTCCTGCAAATTTTATGACATCAAAACTCTCACCGCTTGGCTTCATACCAAGTGCACGTCCAAATGTTTAAAACCTTCAGAGGTACAGGCTTTAATCACTCTTGCTTTTTGCTCTGGCTTTGACCAAACAAAAACACAGCCTCCTCCTCCGGCTCCACAAATTTTAAGGGCCTCGCCTCCGTGAGCCAGTGCAATTTCGGTGAGTTTTTCAATTTCTGGAGAAGAAAAACTTTCTGCCAACTCCATGCGTGCACTATACTCTTTTTTAAAAAGATGAGGCATCTGTGAGAAGTCGCGAGACAAAACAGCTTGCCTTGTTTCTTGGGCCACCTCTTTAATCAATTCAAGGGCTTTTATAGTTTGGCTATCACCATCGACAAATTTTTTCATCACTTGCCAATTATTAATTCCGGAGTGATGGGATTTACCAGTAAAAAAGACGGAGATGTTTTGATCAAGCCCTAAGTCTTTGACGGGAAGACGTTGGACAGTGGGCCAACCAGATCGATAATCAATAATATTGATTCCACCCTGTAGGGGCGGAAAGTAATCTTGGGTTCCGGTCGGAGTTTTTAGAATTTGAGCCTCAATGCCCGAGCAAAAACGAACAGTTTCATACTCATCAAAAGATTTTTCCATAAGTTGATTAAAGGCCTTAAAGATTGAAACCGAGAGACTAGAGCTTCCCCCCAATCCACCACCCACCGGGCTTTCACTTTCTGCCGAGAGTTCGAAGCCAAAGGGAGGGCTCCAAAAGGAGATATGTTCACGAAAAAAATAAAAATCTCTTTCTTCATATTTTTTGAGTTCTTCAAGATTATTAAACTCAAAAGTTTTTTTCATTTCTCTTGAAGTTATTTTTATTTTTTGATCCGCTCTTTTTACTAAACGGCATCGCGTGTAAATACTAATGGCCACATTAATGGTGGTGACATCCCCCATGATCGCATTGATCGGCCAACAATCCAAAGTACCGCCGGCGAAATCGATTCGAGTGGGAGACTCTATGAAGATTTCATTTTTGCTCATTTTTGATCACCTTCTCTAACTCTGTTGTTAATGAGTTTAGCGAAGATTCCCCTTGCTTCGCAAAGACATTAAAATGGGGAACAAAAATTCGACCTGTCTGACTAAACCAAGGAAATGTTATGTTACCTTTTTCTGTTTGTACAATCAGTTCAAAATCGTTTTTTTCAGTGAGTTTTTGATTGAACTCAAGATCTTGCAAAGAAAACTCTCCGAGTGTTTTAAAAAATAGAACCAACTGACTTTTTAAAACCTTATATTCTTTGTCATTAAAAAAGACTTTCGCCTGTTTAGAATCAATAGAACCTACACGCCAGATGGTTTTATTCGACTGATTTTTAAGCTCTGCGCTCTTCACTTGCTCACCTAAAATGGGGAGCGACTTGTGATAATATTCATTCAATGAATAATACAGAAATTGACCCCAAATATTATGGACAACAAAAATCCGATTGAGATCCTTATTATAGACATAAAGATTATTGTCGTTGGTTTCAAGAGCACCAATGATGAGACGAAGTCGCTCTCCGTCCTGAAAAACAAAATCAAAAAAAGCTTTTCCTGGGTTTACTTTAAAATGATCTTCTTCGAGCTGAAATTGTTCGATCGGCTGAGTTTCAAGCATAACTTGAATATTGTTAGCTATAAAATCTTGGTCCGCTAAATAAACATGGGGCTTACTCATCCACCAAAGATTTTCTTTAAAAATAAGTTCGACTTCAAAGTGAGGGCTGGTTATTGAAAGTGATGATAGGGGCTTATTGGGAATAAGAATCTCAACAGATGAGTGCTTTTCAAGAGATTTATTTTGGGTCGCAATAAAAATGGCTAGAGAAAGTAAAGAAAGCATTAAAAAAAGAAGGATCCCTAATTTTTTAATACAATCTCCTGAGCTTAAAAAAGAAGGCGAGAATAAAAAAGAGAGCTGAAAGAGGAAGAACATAAAAGAGAAAGTAGAGATTCATTTGGCTTTGAGTCAGAATTAAAAAATGAGGTTTTTCTTTTGGCGAGGCGAGTTTAAGAAGATCTTCATCTTTTGAAAGAAAAGAGAAAAGTCCCAAAATAAAATCAAATTGATTCGGATGAGCAAAAAATTGATTGTTTAAAAAATCACTGTCGCCAATGACAATCATTCGTCCTGTGGGTTGTTTTTGTCCCTCCACTAATACAGAGGCTAATTGTCGGCCTCGGCCCAATATTTCACTCTCTTCTTCAACTGTTTTTCGTCCAAGACTTGTTGGTAAAAATTCAAGGAGAGGTGTTATTTTGTAGTTTTCTTGATTGAGTGGATCAAGCTCAATCGAGGTGGCCATAAAGAGGACAGGTCCTTGACCATCCTCAATCTGATTCATAATTTCATGGGGCTTCTCGCCAGCGTGGGTGAAAGCCAAAAGTTTTGAACCTCCCACCATGGGTTGCTCATTGAAAATAAAAAGTGGATTCAGAGTCAGCCCAAACTGTTTGAGAAAATCATTAAAATTGTGGTCTGAATCGGGATCAAGAGCCAATAAGATGTTTCCACCTGATAAAAAATAGTTCTTTAGCGTTTCAAAATCTTTAGGATTCACTTTATCTTCACTACCAATGATCGCAAGTAGAGCCATATCCTCTGGTAGTTCATCCAATCGAGTCAGTGTAGCGAGTTGGTAATGAAGCCGTTCGATCTGCTCTTTTAGCCCACTGAGGCCAAAAGTTTTCGTATCGGTGAGCTCTCTCTCACCATTTTGATTCCAAAAATAGATTTTTTTGGGATCTTTACTCAACTTCAATAAGCCGTTAACGATGGCACTCTCTTCAATATCTGTTACTCTTTGAATCTTACCTTGGTTTTCAATAAATAAAGATGACTCTTCTTGCCCCACCTTAAATTTCTCAGCTAAATCTGGTCGTTTAAAGATGGAGTGACTTTGAAAGCGCACTTGATCACTGGCTTGACGATACTTTTCAAGTTCCAAACGAATCACTTTTTCAAATTGGAGAGATTGGTCAGATCCCACATGGAAATAATAAAATTCAACCGGCCCTTTCAGTTTTTTTAAAAGATCAAGGGTGAGTTCTGAAACACTGTTAACGTCGCCTTCGGTTAAATCAAAAGTGAGATTTTTTTTGTAAACGATAAAATTGAGGGCCCCCAGGATAACTAAGCTCATTAACAGGGCAAGGACGCTCACTCCAATAAAACGCAAAGACTCTGAACGAAAGGCATGCGCAAAAAATTTTAAATTAGTGAACACCGCAAACAGTAAAAAGAAAAAACCAAAACCCAAACCAAAACTGAGAAAGGGCATCCAACCTGAAAGAGCGAGCTTAATCGCAAAGGTGGTGAAAAAACAAAGAAGGGACAAAAGCAGTGAAATCTTACCCAATCGATTCATTAGCGCCACCGATGAAACTCAATCACTCTTTCGGTGATGAGACTGATGAAAAAAGACCAACTGATTAAATAAAGAAGAGAGGAGAGGTTAAAAATTCCTTTTCTAAACTGGGCAAAATGATAATCAAAAGACAAAAAGTGAAAAAGCTCTTGCAAAATTTGGATGTCACTCAATTCACGACCAACACCCATAAGAAGGAGCAAAATATTTAAAACAAGAGTGAGAATCACACACAGAACAGTTGAGTCCGTTAAGGCTGAGGCCAAAATTCCAACACTCATATAAATACAGAGCAAAAGGAAAACGCCACCGTATGAAAGTAAAAAGAGTCCCGCAGGAAGAGAAGTAAAAAACAACAGAGAAAGTGGTAAAAGAGCTGAGAGAAAAAGAATGACAAAAATGACGGAGGCGCCCGCAAACCATTTAGCGGCAACAATTTGCCAAGAAGTAAGAGGGCTGGTCAAATAAAGCGAGAAAGTTTTCATTTTTTTCTCTTCGGTAAAAAAATAAATACTTAGGGTAGAGACCACAAAAACAAGAACATAGTGAAGAACGACTATGTAATTCGAAATCATATGTTGGTGTATATTAAGTCCTACAGAATGGGATTGAGTCGAGAGTTGCATCGACTGAGTCACGTAAGTAAATACACCAAAAATATAAAACAAAGACCATAGAAGGCTTGATAGGCCTATGATCATCCAAAAAGAAGGTGAAGACAATCGATCTTTTAAGTCTTTTTTAACAATGGCCTTAAGAGGTATGATCATTGGGTCACCTCAATAAACACATCTTCAAGATGGGGGCGTCTGTGGTGAATCGATTGCACAACAATCCCCTGCTTTAAAATTTCTTGTAAATAAGGATTAATATCTTTTACATCTTTCTCTGTCAGTGAAATCTCAAGTTGACCCTTATTGAAAAGAACTTCTTTGACCATGGGAAGCTTTTTAAGAGACGTCAGAAGATCCTCGTTCACACGATCCACTTTAATCTCTAAAATTGAAACTCCCTGTTTATCATTAAGGATTTGTTCTAAGGGTCCAAAAGCTTTTACTTCTCCCCGATCGAGAATAACAACTTGATCGCAGATTTGCTCAACCTCAGAAAGAACATGGGAGGAGAGAACAACCGTGTGATCGGCTTTTAAGCTTTTGATGATGTTTCTGAGCTCAAAGACTTGATGGGGATCGAGTCCAACTGAAGGCTCATCAAAAATTAATAGAGCTGGATCGCCCAATAAGGTTTGCGCAATTCCCACTCTTTGGCGGAAGCCTTTGGAAAGTTTTGAAATTGATTTAAATGCCACTTCATTCAATTTTAGTTTTTCAATCGCTCGATCGATTTGTGTGGGCCTGTTGGTGGGTGAAATCGATTTGAGCCCACAGATAAAATCTAATTGATCATAGACTTTAAGATCTTCATAGAGTGGAGGAATTTCTGGAAGAAATCCCATTTTACTTTTAGCTGTAATTGGGTTGGTTTGAATATTTTCTCCATCGATTAAAACCTCACCAAAACTGGGACAAAGAAGTCCCACCAAAAGTTTTAAGGTGGTGGATTTACCCGCCCCATTGGGCCCAAGAAGTCCAAGAATATGATTTTTTTGCAACGACCAGCTGTTGTTTCTGAGCGCCCACTCACCGCCAAATTTTTTGCAAAGATTTTTGACTTCGATCATGATTTTATATCCTAACGGATACTACTTTTTCATGGGAAAGTGTGACTTGTCCAGCTTTAGCCCCCCTAACTGGTCGCACATAACGACATTCGGCATAGATTGCATCAAAAACTCCTGACTTCTCTGAAGAAACCGATTGTTTAATCACAGCAAGGGCTGCTTTTTTTATCACTTCTATTTCAATGGGTACTGAGCTGCGGGGCCTTTCAAGGATACCATGGGCACCAGGATAGTCTTTAATATGGAGCCAGATGTACCAAGCTTTCGCTTTTCTGAGGAGACGTAGATTATCTTCTCCGGAACGACCAATATAAAGGCGATATTGACCGAGATCAATCGTCCTTCCTTGGCTCTGAGAATGCTTATGAAGATTAGTGATTTTTGGCGAAGAGGAACCTTTACTCGCGGAGGGGGCCTGGGTTTTTCCATTTTTCAGTCTTTGAATCTCTTCTTCGAGCTGTTTAATTCTTTGTAAAGTCCCTTCAATTTTACTTTTATTTTTTTTCGCTTTTTCAAAACAATTCTCTAAATTCCACGACAGACTTTTTGCGGGATCTATGAGTTCTTTAAATTCAAGGGGAACTTCATCGTAATGTGAATGGACTTTTAACCATTCTCCAGCGGATGACCATGAGGTTTCATTCATCTCATTGAGTTTTAATTGCATTTTCTCGAGGCCAGAAATCTTTTTGGCCAAAATCTTTTCAATATCAACAGTGGCTTGAGTCACTGACTTTGCTTGGGATTGCCAAAGCTCTCTAAAAAACTCATTGTCGCGAGCTTGGGCCAAAGATTCTTTTTTTTGGTGAGTGGTGATCTTTCTCGGTTTGTAGGCAAAGACCAGTTTGTTTTCCTTTTGCACTTCAATATTCGCTGAGCCGGGAATTAAAGAGATGCGCATCTCTCCAACAAAGTCATAAAACTCGATGATCAAACATCGACCCTTGACCAAATCTCTTCTGATTTCTTTTACCTTTAAACCTTGAAAATGGGTCTTTAAAAAAAGCGCAAGGGGTTTTTTAAGGGCTTTAACCGGTCTTGTATTTTGCTCTGATACAAAAAAATAGGGGTTTCCAGGCTTTAATGAAATTAACAGAGAGAGATTTTTCTTATTTTTTGAGAAGTGAATTTGCAAGGCTTTTTCGTCATATGAAAAATGATCAATCACTGCATTTTCAAGAAGTGGTCGACAATTATTTAAACTCAGATCAATTTCATTTTCGCTCATGGACAACACAAAAGTGATTATTCCACAAACAGAAAAGTTTTGTCAGCTCATAAAAAAAAAGCAGCTTCTTTGAGAAGCTGCTATCAAGATTTTAAGGATTTATGTTTTTAAATTAAAGAGGACCTTGTGACCAATTCCATTGAGAATTGGGCGTTGGCGTAACCACTGCACTTTGTGTCCCAGAGGTTACTCCTGAAGTGGGATCAATGATTGTTCCCGTACCACTACTGGTCGCCATTTGAGCTTCACGACCACAACGAAGGGTGTAAACATTGACAGAAGAAATTCCAGAGGCAAACTGGGGATTAATCGAAACCGAGCGAGAGATATAACGAGTCGTCGCTGTAGAAGGGGTTGTACTATTTCCAGCTTCTTTAAGACCTATAAGAACAACAACGTCTGTCTGTCTATTAGACTTTTTAACGGCAGCCACCATTTCAGAACAATTATTATTAGCACATTGGACACGAACGTCATAGAGACCTTGAAAACCAAGTGAGATTTTTGCACCGCTGGTCAATTCATTCAGACTAACAGATTTACGAAACTCCATTTGTTGATTACAAGAAAGATTCATTTTCAAAGCCAAATTGACATTACTTGAAGACATAGAACTTGTGATATTTAATTCAAAAGCCTTAATCTCTCCAGCCAGTTGACTTATAAGATTTGAACTTATGTTATTGAACTCTGAAGAATAAGAGTTCAAAATTGATTGATCCACAGAAACAGGAGTTTCTCCTACCGCTGCAACCGCAGCTTCTTCTTCAACCAAAACCTGTTCTTGGATATTGTTACCACCAGTTTCGCTTGATATATCTGTTTTAGCCGCCTTAAAACCTTCTCCGCAGGCTGCAACAAGTCCTAACATTGTTAAGCATGCGATCATCATATTTATCTTTCTCATTGGGGTCTCCTTAAAAGCTCACACCAGCCTTTTTGCAAGTCAGGGACCAAAATGAGACATAAAATCCCACCTCATTTCAATAGCTTACACACATTGATTGATTTTTATTCGACTTTTAAAGGAAGGTCGCCAACTTTTGTCAGTTCAATGTCTAAAGTGTAGCTAATTCCACAGGTCTTTCTAGTTTTTGTGGGAGCTCTAAATGGCTGGTAGTAGAGATCCATGGTATTTTGAATTCAAATAACCGCACTTCTGTAGGATCTTTAGGGCAAAGTATTGCATATCCCTGTATCCATAGGCCTGCCACTTTAA
>JBGSSY010000280.1:0-11079 GCA_041736775.1 Bdellovibrionales bacterium
TTAAAGTGGCAGGCCTATGGATACAGGGATATGCAATACTTTGCCCTAAAGATCCTACAGAAGTGCGGTTATTTGAATTCAAAATACCATGGATCTCTACTACCAGCCATTTAGAGCTCCCACAAAAACTAGAAAGACCTGACTTAATGTCATTGGCAGACAAAATGACCAAGTCTTTATCATTCTCTTTTTTTTACTTAAAGCCACTTTTGTCATGTCTCATAAAAGGACTTAAGTGTTGAATAATTTGATATCTAATAAAACATCTGTATACATTCATACACAGGTGAGACAAAAATGGCTTCTTAACGAAGATCTGACTCTCTATTCTTGTGGAATAAACATAATTATTTTAGACTATAAGAACAAAGAGGAATCTTTTTATGGGTCTAACTAATAATGGGTCACTCAATCATGAGAGACGCCAGCATAAGAGATGCCAGGTCGATTTACCGACCAGTGTCTGTTATCTTGGTGATTATCTTCACGATAAGATCGTTGAGATCAGTGAAGGCGGGGGACTTCTTAGAAGTAATCAAGACTATCCTAAAGGTACTGTTCTTGAACTTTGTTTTTTACTCTCTAATTCCTCATCCGTAATTACCCAAGCCGAAATCCTTTACCATCTCAAAGATGCTAACGATCAAATTTACTATGGCATGAGATTTATTGATCTTGCTGAAGATTTTCTTTTATCTATCCGTCAATTCATTGAACAGAAAAAATAATCATTAAAAAACAGTGGTGGCGCACCCAATGACTCGTTTAACGTCGTCATCGAGCGATTCCGCCACTGGTTTGTGAAGAACTGCCCATTGGGATTTCCCCAGAACAGCTCAAGAGGAGACGTTCAGATTAGTCCATTTCTTTAATTCATTTATTACTTAAGCCTTTCTCTCAGCATACATAAAAATAAATCAAAGTTGAAATAAACCCTTAGAGTGAAACAAACCCTGAGGTCTTAATCACTCCTCGTCTACTTCTTTAAAACTCGTTTAAAGAACTTACTCCTCCAAAGACCCTCGCCCGTTTGACTGAGCTTATCGGTCTTATCCGCCCACACTGCCAAGCTTCGAAGTTAGTTTCGTAAACACCATTTATTGTTAAAAACAATAAACATCGCATACTTGTCATCCTCCTTTTGATAATGTCAGAGAAAAACATCATCAACTCATCAGTGGTTCCGTGCTTTCACCAAAACCCATTTTCGACATGTCGTCCTTCATTCCTCAAGAGATGTTGCTGCCTGCAAATATCCAGTGCTTCGGCAACAATATTAGTCTTCGCCGTGTTCCAAGGCTCGACCTTCTCTTTCAGCCTCACGTTGTTCGTTCCGAACGTTCAAAGGCCGATGGAACTTTTTAAGGTTCACTTTCGTTACAACCTGCCGAATTGCCAAGTTTTTAACACGAACCTATTAAAAACTTTGTCGATCAGCTGACAGGAGTTTTCATTCTCCTGTTGATCCAGGCTTCAACAGTAACTGGAAAATTCTGTTGTCGGGACTCTCACCCGCTTGGGTTTTGACTAGCTTCGCTGCTAGTGAACAAAACGAGAAGTGTGCAGAATATATGCCAGCAGAAATTATAAACAAGATTAAAAAGAGAGCCTTTAGAACTCCACTTCAAGGGTCATATTGGGTTTTAGTCCATAAATGGGAGGGTCATTTAGTCCCTGGCTTTGATTGAAGAATCTATTTTTTCCATTTATTTTACAGACACAATTTATGTTAATGGTCTCAGAATCAGAGATGAAAAATTAAATATTAAGAATTGTTGATGAGAACTTTTGTATTTAATCTGAACAAAAAATAAAATTATCGAAATTTAAATTTAAAACTCACAAAGAATTAAAATGAAAAGTGCCTTATTGGCCTCTGCTTTGCAATTTTATACGTCAAAATTGATAACACCAGAGGAGAAATCATGAACCAAAGCGTCGAAGTTGAAACAATTAAGCCCATCGAAGTCTCATCAGAATATGTTACACAGTTTGACCCAGCGATGTTTTCATTAGAGGAAACTGAGAGTTATTATATTCTAGCGCTGGATATTCCAACCATCCCTGCCGTTGATACTCAAGTTTTTACCTCAAAATTTAAGATTAATGTGGATTGCCGATCTGAAAATCCCCAAGGTCGACAGACATTGTTTAGGATGTTTTCGCGCAATGAAGAGATAAGATCACTTTATATCAATGGAGTCCTTTACCTGTTTCTGCCTAAAAATAAAAAAAGTCAGCCGATTCGAATGATCAAGGTTGCCTGTATTTAATCGGACTGATTGCGATTTTACCGGATGCCCTAGATACTTTATAGAATCAGTTAGAGAACTTTATAGAATCAGTTAGAGAGCTGATTTCACAAAAGTGATGATCACAAGGCCATTGCCGCACAAGTTGGCCTTGGTCTCTTTTCTATAAATTTGAGCCACGCTGGAGGTGGAGTTGGTTCTGATAAAGAAATTGTTCATTTCGCCGGTGAGTTCCTCTGGGATTGCCAGGTAAGCGTCTTTACCCATGATGCGTAAACTAAAATTATTTTCTGTGGTACTGTCATCAATATTATTGAGTTTGTACACTGTCAATTCAGAGAGGTCTTTACTGAGAGAAAGGCCTGTCGGGAGAGGATTTTTTTTAAGGACCTGGGGGTTGATTTTTACACCCGATTCACAGGCGACAGATTCAAAGTAGAACTGGTTATTATCATTGGCAATAAGAGTAGACGTCGTAAAAAGAATGAACACACACAGTAATTTCTTCATGATCTCTGGACCTTCCCTCAACTGAATTCTGTACACTAACTATCACAAGCATTTAGCAATACCAGTGCCAAAAAACGCTCCCTGTTAGCAAAAAAGAGCCTCCTTCGATAGCCCCTAATCAAAAGAGTTAATTTTTTTAAGCCATCTCAAACCCATTCTATTTAACGGTGGGTTTGAATTGGTATCCTTTATGCTCATAGACCCACTTGTGAAATTACGGAATGTTCTATCCTTATTTATTTTTATCCAAATGGTTTCGATCTTGAGCTGGGCCCAAGACACCACGGGTACCCCTATTTCACCAATAGAAGACCAAACCTGTCCGGTGAACTATGAGCTTACAGGTGCAGAAAACCGAGCTCTCAAGGAATTTGATTTTAAACTACTTCATGTTGACGGCGCCTATGGCAAAGAACGTTTCGAAAAACGCCTCCAAGAAGTTCTCAGTCGACTGAACCCAGAGAAGAAAATCATTGATGTTTCACCCTTTTTTATGGAGATGGCCCTTTATCACATCGATGTGAAATATCTTGAAGATGCCGTTGAAAGAACTATTGGTTTAGCTCACCCGGCTTGGGTCACTTTTCAAAGAGAAATGCGAAGTGTACTTATTTATAAAAAAGGGGGCGATGATAAAGATCAACGCCGATTTGCAAGGATCACCGAAGATCTTCTCAAAGCGGTCAAAAATGTTGGACCTCGCTCATCTCGTCACTTTGCACGACGAAATTATTCAACCGAAGAAGCCGGATTACAAAAATCTCGTGTAGCTGCCCAAATTGCCACGATGTACACCAGCGTGGAAAGAGTTCGTTACATTCATAACGAAATCGCTCGTCAACACCGAGAGGCTTTTAGAGCTGGGCTTGCTCTTAATCTGATTCGAATTGCTAGTGCCGGTGTCTTGATTGCTGGTACAATTTATGCCGGACCGATTATAGCAGTGGCAGGGACTATCGCTCGAGTCTATGCGACTGATGTCATTGTTGCTTCTCATTTAGCCCGGGCGGCTCAAGCCGCAAAAATTGCCCAAGCGGGTGGTCAAGCTGTTGCCGGTGGTGCACTCGGTGCCATCGGAGCCCCTGCAGGAAGATTAGCGATCGATACGACGAGAGCTCTAGGACGCGCAAGAACTGAAAGTTTAAATAATCGTACATCTCATGCCTGCGAACTCAATAAACAATTTGAAATTTGGAAATCTCAAGGTGTAAGCCCCTATTTTAATGCCGCCCTCGTGGGAGGTAGTATTGGTCTTGGACTCACGGGAACAGTCTATGTATTGCCTCGTTTAGGTTCCCAAGTTCTTCTTTCCGTCACAAGTTTTGGAGTTGGTGTCGCACAGGCTTATTCTTTAGGAATGCTAAGCTACAATACCGCCCTCTCACTGCATGAATATGATTTGGCTGAAAAAGCCCTTGAAGCTGGGGATAAAGAATTAGCCATTGAACATCTTCACAAGTCTCGTGAATATGCACAACTCGGTGGAGAAAGAGCCATAGAATCTGTGCTCTTAGGAGTACTCTCTGTGAGCATTGGAGCTACTTTTAAATCTGCACTCATTGAGGGAAGAGAAGCCATTGCGACTATCATAGCTAATTCCGCAGACACACTGCCGGTGGCTATAACAGTTGGTCAAGACATTGCTGAAACTGTATCTGCCAGTGAAATGTAAATTTTTAGAAAAGTATGTTGTTTTAAATTTCAGAAAACTTGTTTTTCAATTAAGTAGCACTATAAAACAGATGCTACGATTCTTCTTAAGCCTTGTGCACTTTTATTAATTTTAAACAACACAGATTTTTATTTAAAAAGAATAGCCAATGGCTGCTAAACCTTCTGTTGATGTTTGAGAAGTAAAGTTGCTTGGAACTTGATTGTGATAAATTCCGCGCAAACTGATCATCCATCCACTTTCAAAATTTTGTGGCTCAAGTTTTAAACCGACACTCAATCGATAACCGGGCTCCACATCAAAATCTGAAGTGGGAACAATTGAATAAAGACCTGATAAATCGAAAGAAACTTGTTTGTAACTGACGTCGAAAAGGGGTGAATCGACTTGAAGACCAAATGAATGAACCCAAAGGCTAGCGAGATCAATAATGGCACCGGTGAATTGGATAAAATTAACCTGATGACTTTGCCCCATAAGCCTGACATAAAAATGGTTAAATAAACGGTATCCATAGCCGTACTGAAACTGAATCAACAAAGTTAAATCCTCAGACACATTGATACTCGGTGGGAAAATATAGGTCTTATACTGAACTTGAGTTGAAATCATAATTTGATGGTTATCGGCGACCTGGCTCACAAAGCCCAAGTATGAAATAAAATTAGCTTCGCTCGATAAGTTGGCATCGTTTCCGATTCCATTATCACCTAAAAGCTCCTCGGCTCCCCCACCCACTAAAAAATCAATTTTATAAGTAGACACGGCTGAAGAATCTTCCATTGGGGCTGATGGGGCTACTTCTTCCACTTGAGTCGTTGGTGTTTCAGCTACGGGCTCAACCGTTTCGGCCACCACTGGCTCTTCAACAACAGGTGGAGGTGTTGCTGTGAAATAATTCTCGAGTGTCTTATAACCTTTGAGACTTTTCATCGCCGCGAGAGGAATCTTGATTTCATTATCATGAACAAGAATTTCTCCTTGAGCATCGACCACACCGGGATTGGCTTGATGAATGATGCGAATCCATTGGCGATTTTGCCAGTTGGGTTCTAAATCAAGCTCTCTCAGCATGGATCCCAAATAGACTCCGGGATAGGGCTTTTTTAAAATATAAGCTTGAGGAGTATCGGCTTCATGGACAAAAAAACTTTTCGCAAAAGCTTGGTGTGAAACGAAAACTAAAATGAGACTTATCAGTATGGTGCGATTCAAAATGATTCCGATCTGCGTTTAATCTGGGTTCAACTCTACCAACCACTATTTTTACTTAAGTTCTAAATAAATCAACAGAAAAAAATGATTCGAGGTTCAACAAGAATTAAAATATATAAACCAGACTGATGGAGCCGAAACTATTGTAGCGGCTTCTCTCTTCAAACTCTGGGGACTGAACAACGAAGCTCCACACCAGACCCCATTTTTCAGTTTGAAGACCCGCGCCCAGTTCAGTTTCATAATTGACGGGGTATTTTGTGACCCGATGACTGTTTCGTAAAGTATTTCCATCGAGAAATAAATTTCGTGCGACTAAGTTGCCACGAAGGCCGCCAAAGATATAATAACTGGTTTTTTTAGAATCATCTCTGAGACTCGAAGATATAAAACTATTTCCATTACTCGCAGAGGGTCTGCTGGATCCAAAAGTATTGGGAAGATGAAACCCAAGACGAACCAATCCACCCGCATGGGCCGCAACCATAACATTTCCAATGCCAAGGCCATAAAAGGGTATAAATTCGATATGTTCTTTTTTAATTGTTTTTATCCGATGCTGATAATTCACTCGGATCACCGGCTCATCATTGAGTCCATTTTTCCAGCCGCGAGATTGGGGAATATCAATCAATCTATGGTAACCGTTTTGAACCGTTTCAGCTAAAGAGCTTGGTCCCACAGTTCCAAGTGCAACTTCAAAAAATTGTTCAGAAAATTCCTTTTTAAGACTTAAAGCAAAACCCAAATAGAGAAAACCTGCATAAGGTCGGTCATTAACGACTAATTCTTCTGCTTGGGTGTCAGAAGGAGTGAAAATTTGGTGCCCTAAAGAGATTCCAAAATTGACTTTTGCAATCTTAAGTTTCTGATCCAAGAAAGGGGTGCGTTCAACCAGCCTTCTTGACCAGTTGGGTATTCTATTTTGTGCATAGATGTAGGATACTTTTAGACCATTTGAATAACCATTATCAGTCCCGGGTCCACCGACAAATCGGGAGTCATTTTCAATATAAAAAGCAAAAGCTTCACCAATAGGTTTTTCGACAATCAGGGGAGCCGCGTCCTCCTCAACTTCTAGCACTTCTGCGAAGCCTTTAGAAAATGGTAAGATCAGGCTTAGAAAAAATAGAGAATTGAAAACAGGGTACAGAAACTTTCGAGTTATCACAAAGAGTCTCTTACAGGAGAATTGAGTCATTAAGTAGCCCATTTACACTCATTCAATTCTGTACTCCAAAAGAGTCAAATTTCATCTTTTTAGAGAGGCAAGAGGAGGGGTTTCCTTAAAATGGGATAAATTGCTCCATGACTCAACCTTGATTTGTAAGTCCATCAAGGTTAAAACTGGGACGTTTCAATAGGGCTGCTCTATCTCTCTTTAGCCCGAAAACCATTCTATTTTCTCGATTGAAAGCACTCCTTAATTGTTCTTTTGATGCACTTTCTTATTTTAAGACGATCGTTCTCTGTGATCCAAAATAAACCGGCTTGAGTCCCTTTTTTATCGTTTTGAAATACTTTTTTTAGAAAAATTGGGGTTGGCAAGAGCCTCTGTTAAAATTGATTAATTACTTTAAGTCTTTTTCTGGGGGTTGTACGTTGTCTAAGCTGATTGTTTTCTTAATCGTAATTCTTATTAGTATTTCCTTTCAGAATTGTAGCCCGATGTCTTCGCTTCCAACGACTTCAGATGTTGAATCGAATGATTTATCAAGCTCTGCGGTTTTAACAAAAATAGAGGATTCCTATTTTACCAACTTTGCTGGAAACGTTATTGAAGAGACACAAAGTTTGATGATTGTCGACCCCGCTGTTTTGAACGCCGTTCAGGTGGAATTTGATTTTGGTCGCCTTCTCGGTAAAGTGGGTGAGTATCAACAATACACCATGAAAGTAAAGGTTGATGGTAAGAATAATCCCTTTACCCCAGGTGATTTTGTCAAACGAACATTTCTCACTCTGGTTGAGAGACAAACGAAGGAAGCCGAATACTATAAAAATGCTGGTGGACCAGAGAAGCCACGAGTCGTTCCAAAAAATAGAAGCATGGCTCACGTATTTGAAACTTGGGAGAGCTTACGTCAATCCCAAATACCTCCCCAATCAGCACTTGAAGACATCACTGTTCCTAATATTAATGATTTAAGGGGTGGCCCGTTTCGCCTTTTGGCCGTGGTGAATCGAATGGATTTGGCTGGCGACCATGATCCGCGTACTCAAAACGAGATCACCCGTGATCCTCGATCTCTTGGCGAATTGCACCTTCTTTATTCCTTCGTCGATAAAACTTTCGAGAGAGATAACCCAGGAAAAGCTTATCCAATGGTTTTTGCATTGAAATACCGATTGCCCATTCTCGAAAAAAACTCGATTGGGACAATTATTGACACCAGTGGTATTGGATTTAGAGATTTGGTTGATCCTGCTAATAATGAGCTTTGGAGAGACAAAATGCAGATTTGGGCCCAACTCTGGGCGGGGCTCTCGAACATAAAAATTACTGACAATAAAAGCCGACGAGATTTTCGATTACGACTTGAGAACATACTGACATTAGCCACACGACCAGAAGACTTTTTTGCTTTAGAATCGAACACACAAATTTATGATAACGAATTTGAATTGAATAGCTGGTATGTTTTTGACGGCAATCGTCAACTTGAACCTCGCAGTATGCGTCGTGAACCCATTCGTTGCATGGGACCTTCAGCAGAGCTTGCTCTGATTGTTAATTACTATTGGAAAGATTTAGATCTAGATATGGAATCGAGAAATTTCAGGGCTGGAGTCGATGACCAATATAAAGCAGGCTATGATGTTCTTCAGAACAATGAACGGGATTTGCTCGATAATGATGAAGTTGTTGGTATAAACCCAGATCAACCTGGGAATAATTTGTATTGGAAGTCTGGGACTTGTGGAACTTTTAATAATGAAATGCCCTATGACATGAAACGTTCTGGCTCCAATGGAGTGGGACGGATATTTATGCTCTCAGGAAACGCACGCATACAATTGCCGGGCCCCCGTTGGCGACTTGATCCTTTAAGTGAAAGCAATCGAGATCTTCGCGAAAAGAAACGTCACGCCTTTGCGATCCGAACTTGCTCGGGTTGCCACTCTCAAGAAGGGGCCACAAGTGGGTTCCATGTTTCTCCCCGTCTCGCCAATGAAAGTTCAAAGTTATCGGGTTTCCTCACAGGCTATAGAGATAAATTTGGTGCATTACGTGCTTCTCCTTACAGACCCAATGCGGTACCCAATGCTTTTAGCTTCGGAGATAACGCTCCCACTTACTTCTATGACGAACTTTACTACAGGAAGAAGTGGCTTCATGAAGCCCTTAGAAAAGATCCGAACATGAAACTTTACCAGTCCCTCAAAAGGCCTGAGCTGGTGAATGAGTAAATTATTGGTTCTCTATTGTTGAATAACAGTCTGCCAGTGAACTATTTTTTTGTAATTCACTATTTGGGATAGTGAGTTTACTTTTTTATTCTTAAGCTTCGATATTTCGACTTAAAGCAAAAAATTTTTTTAAAATTTTCTTTATCGATTTAAGAACAATGGAATTGACTTTTATATTCTTCCAACTCCCTGTCTCATAATGATCTAAACTTAATTCATTCATCTCGTTTTGAAATGCTTATTTAAAAAAGTAATGGGGTGGTGGTTTTCTTGTTATCATTATTGGTAGTTATTCCATTTTTGGGGGCTGTACGTGTATAAGTTGATTTTTTTCTCAATGCTTATCCTTATTGGTGTTTCTTTTCAAAATTGTAGCCCGATGTCTTCGCTTCCAACAGCTTATGATGTTGAATCCGCAGATTTAACAAGCTCTTTGGCTTTAACAAAAATAGAGGCTCCAGAATACTTTACCAACTTCAATGGAAATATCATTCAAGAGACTCAAAGTCTGATGATTGTTGACCCTAATGTTTTGAATAGTATTCAAGTGGATTTTGATTTTGGTCACATGCTGGGTCTCTTTGGTGTTTCTCAACAAAAATTAGTGGATAATCCCATCCTCCCCGGTGAATTTGTCGAAGAAACATTTAACATTATGTACGAACGGCAGATGGAAGAAGCTGATTATTATTTAAATATATATACTGGAACAGATGAAAAGCCTCGGGCCGTTCCTGAGAACAGGAGTATGAAACACGTTCTTGATACTTGGAATAAATTACGTACCTCTCAAGGCAAGAGGACGGCAATCCGTCAAATCTCCATTCCCAACATTACTGATTTAAAGGGTGGGCCATTTCGCTTACTAGCCGTGGCGAATCGTATGGATTTAGCGGGCGACTATGACCCTCGCACTCAAAATGAAATCACAATAGACCCACGCTCTATGGGGGAAATCCATCTCCTCTACTCTCTCGTGGATAAAGATTACGAAAGATCCAATCCAGGAAAAGCTTATCCAATGGTTTTTGCAATGAAATACCGATTGCCCATACTCGAAAAGACCACGAGTGGAGTTATTTTTGACACCAGCGGCATAGGACACAGAGATTTGGTTCTTAACAATGAGCTTTGGAGAGAAAAGATGCAGATTTGGGCCCAACTCTGGGCAGGACTCTCCAATTTCAAAACGACAGATAGTCAATTTCAATTACGTCTTAAGAACATTCTGACATTAGCCACACGAGTGGAAGACTTTTTGACTGTAGAATCGAATACCCAGATTTATAATGACGAATTTGAATTGAACAGCTGGTACGTGTTCAGCGGCAATCACCAACTCATACCTCGCAGTTTACGCCGTGAACCTTTTCGTTGTATGGCTCCCTCACCGGAACTCGCAAAGATAGTGAACTATTATTGGGAAGATATCGATCCAACTCAAGAAGCTCTGGATTTAAATATCGAAACACGAAATTTCGATTATAGTGAAAGTGGAAGATTTGATCAATATAGAGCCGGTTATGAGGTTTTACGGGACAATTTTCGCGAGTTACTCCGCAATGACACGGTTGAGAATCCTCTTAATACTGTGGGTGGTAATAAGTTAATTTGGTTGTCTGGGACATGTGGAACACTCAATAGTCAATTACCATTCAGGATGAAACGTACTGGTGTCAATGGGGACGATCGGATCTATATGCTCCCCGAAAACACAAGAATCAAAGGCCCCGGACCCCGTTGGCGGCTGGATGCATTAAATGAAAACGACTCTGTCGTCCGCGAAAAGAAACGTCATGCTTTTGCTATTCGAACTTGCTCGGGCTGTCACTCTCAAGAAGGGGCGACAAGAGGATTCCATGTGACACCTCGCCTAGAAACACAAAGTTCGAAGCTCTCTGCATTTCTTACCGGGAATCGTGATCAATTCGGAAGTTTGCGAGCGAATCCAGATAAAGTTGATGCCAACGCATTTGCATTCGGCACCAACACTCCGACTTACTACTACAATGAACTCTA
>JBGSSY010000281.1:0-2473 GCA_041736775.1 Bdellovibrionales bacterium
TTAAAGTGGCAGGCCTATGGATACAGGGATATGCAATACTTTGCCCTAAAGATCCTACAGAAGTGCGGTTATTTGAATTCAAAATACCATGGATCTCTACTACCAGCCATTTAGAGCTCCCACAAAAACTAGAAAGACCTATCCTATCGAATAAATCTTTAGCAGCTGTTTACAATTTTTGTCATACTGATTACTCCCCTATGCCAATATTATGAAACCATCCGTCACAGACGCTAAAGGCCCGTTTTAAAATCTAAAATTCAAAATTCCTTGGCATAAAAACTGTAATGTCACTGAATTGATGAAGTGGAATGTCACTACCCTTATTTATAGAACGATCTTAATAGCCGCTGCGGGTATGACCCTTTTGCTTTCGGCCTGTAGCGATCGTCCAAGCCACAATGAAGCCATTATTGAAGAGACTTCAGGGGGAGAAGATATTCTTGCCCAAGAATTTGAAACTTGCGATGAGGGATACAAAAGTGAAAATCCTTTAAGCTATGTGCAGTTTCGCTCATCTCTGAATAATTCATCGACTCAACAACAGAGTGTGGTCGAACAGCAATTTCCCATGCTGTATTCAAGTCTCGGTCAAAGCTTTCCTTTAAGAGGAAGTTGGAGACAGAGTAAATCTGAAATTCTCGATTTAGTGGATCGTCATGTTTGGTCACCAGAGCTTCGTCGACCGGTTGAGATGCTCCATTATTTTGATATGCTTCTTTTAGCCAATATCAGTCCCCGTTCGGATTCGACTCCCAGTTCAAAAAGTGCTCAAAGAATGCAAGTGTTAGTGAGAACCAGCAGCAGTAATGATCTTAAAACTTGGAAGCGCCTCGAAGTTTGGCCGATTTCCTCGGGCATCCCCTGTGGGAAAAAAATTGAGACTTTCACTGGTGTTTTTAAACTCGATCCCACAAGAATTTATAGCAATTACTATTCAAAACTTTTTGAAGACGCTGAGATGCATGAAACCATGTTTCTTTATCATCAGTATCAAAATGGCAGCCAAACGGGTGTTGCTCTTCACGGCACATACCTCACCGAAAAACTGGGTCGCAGGGATTCGGGCGGTTGTATCCGACTCTATCGTGATAAAGCAAAATGTCTGTTTGACACCATTACCGGAAAACTCTCACAAAATTGCCTTGCTGGAACAAAATTGGATTATTGGGGAAAGGTTCCAAGCTTTCTTCCAAGAAACGGAGAGGCGGATCCTGCTTATTTAAGTTCAGGAGCGCTTGAAGTCAGCGGTTACAAAGTTCTAATCGCTTTCTTTAATGACATTAACGATGAATTATAATTTGCCTTAAGGAGGCCAAAATGAATAAATTAATAACCCTTATTGCAGTGATGGCCTTGTCTTTCTCGGTTACAAACTGCGGAAAAAAGAATAATGGTGGCGGAGGAGCTGTGGCTCCGGATTCTGCGAGAACATCCAACGCCAGTGAAATCCAATTTGACGACGGCAATAGTAACCCGATCATTTGGTCCAGTCTTAACGGTAACATCTTTGTTAACACCAGTGCCAATTGCTTTGAGGGAATCTCTTCAAGTGCAGATGATGTCACCTTTCAAGCCATTCAACAAAAATTAATGGATTTGGTGAATTCATCGACCGTGAGTAAAGGAACAAAAGACAGCGTATCTTCACGTTCGATCTACCTCAATATTCGTTATGGCAATGGCGAAGTAAAAACTTTTAATCTAGTTGCTGAAGAAGCCTCTGTGGATGAAGAAGTTCTTTCTAATGGTGGACAAATTATTGAGTTTTTTAACAACGTAAAAGTTGAAATTGATCAAAAAGGTATCAGAAGCTGTCGCACTGGTAAATAATCAATTTATACCCCTGTAAAATAAAAAACCACGGCCTAAAGCAGTGGTTTTTTTGTTTAATCAGTTTAAAAATCAACTCCATAACAACTTTGACCACAACGGACTCCTGGTGAGGAGGTGGCTCATTTAAACGGGGTCACGAACAAAATATAAACAGGAAAATATACTAAGTAGAGAAAAAAATTAATCAGCACAATTTATAGAAACCTGCTCATCCACGTTGGCCGGATTGTACATAATCAAAACTCGGGGCTGAGTGGTCACATCGCGAATGAGTGAAATTGATTCGGCGACAAGCACTGTGTCTTTTCTCCAGCTGAGTCCTAACCACTTTCCATCGGCCATAGCTGTGACTTCATGGTTTTGGGCAGTGAAAGTCATTTCTGGCACATCATGGCCTTGGCTCGAAGATGATACTGGAAAAGTTTCGCTGGTTGTGACTTCTTGTGTGATGAAGATCACTTCACATTGAATAGCTTGGCTTTGAAGTGACAAAAGTAAAACAGGTATTAAAAGAAGTAATTTCATATTCCCCCCTAGGAAATTAGAGTTAGACCTAACATAAACTCTAGGGTTTAAAAAGGGATTTTTGGCTTTCAACGCCCGGCCTGTTGGTTCGCGCCCAAAAAACCATTTTTAA
>JBGSSY010000283.1:0-16007 GCA_041736775.1 Bdellovibrionales bacterium
TTAAAGTGGCAGGCCTATGGATACAGGGATATGCAATACTTTGCCCTAAAGATCCTACAGAAGTGCGGTTATTTGAATTCAAAATACCATGGATCTCTACTACCAGCCATTTAGAGCTCCCACAAAAACTAGAAAGACCTAGCAACTAGGATGAATGCCAAAAAGTGTCTAACAATTTTTGTCACTTTTAGGCTCAATGATTATTCAATCTGCTCAAGATCGATTCTAACTACAAAAAAGCCCTTTTTTTCTGGCATTAGACTTGCTCACTGTCTTGAACGGGAAGGTGTAAAATGAAAACCCAAAACGTGACATTGTTTTTAACAGTCTTAGCGACCAGTGTCGCTCTCTTAGGAGCTTGCTCTAAAAAAAGCTTTAATGCTTCAAGCGGTACTGTTGGTCAACAGTGTGTTGACGTTCGACCTGAGGTTAAATGTCAAGTGACTTGTACTGATGGTCAATGTCTTAAAAAATTTGATTACGTTGTTGATGCCCAGTCACAAGTGACTGATGTCCTTTTTGTGGTTGATAACTCCGGATCTATGTCAGAAGAACAAGCTGAAATGAGCTCTAAATTTCCAAGCTTTCTTGAGACTCTCAAAAATGTTGATTATCGCCTTGCTGTTACCACCACTGATATTTCTAACTCTCTAAATGGACCAAACCCCAACAATGGTTATGGCGCATTTCAGGATGGTCGATTGATTCCTTTTCAAAATGGCGCTGCCTTCCTTGATCGCACTGTCCCCGTTGAAACCGCTCAGAATTTGTTTCAGCAGACAGTTCGTCGTCAAGAGACCTTGATTTGTGAAAGAAATGGATATGAAAGAGCCTTTTGCCCCTCTGGAGACGAAAGAGGAATTCTCGCATCGGCCATGACCATCAGTCGTACTCAAGAGGGTTTTGTTCGCCCCACTGGTCACATGGCTATCGTTTTACTTTCTGATGAAGATGAAGGTTCAGACGGTTATGGAAACTTGATTGATTCCCGAGAACAACCCCCACAATTTTTTAGCTACTTTAGAAATCTCTACCCCAATAAATCTTTAAAGTTTCATTCTATTATCATTCAACCGGGCCTTTCTTCAGGAGTTAATTGTTTTAATCAGCAATCTCTTGGCCCTGGCCCTATTGGTCAGTACGGACAAGTTTATGCAGACTTGAGTCTCTTAACTTCAGGAATTCGTGGAAACATTTGTGCTTCGACTTACACCTCGCAATTGCAAGAGATTGGTCAAGCGGTTTCCCAAACTCGTGAAGTTCTGCCATGCTCTCCCATCGGTGGAGAGGTGAAGATCACTTATAATCCCCAGCCTTCATTCAATGTTGAAGTTACAAAAAATCTCAATCAGAATGAAATTCTTTTTTCGGCCGGTTTACCACCTGGTACAAAAATTCGTTTTGAATTTCAGTGTCAAAATTAAGCTTTAGAAGCTGACGTTCTTTGAAGAGAGGCTAGATCCATAGCCTTATTGCTGAAAACCCAATCCACACCTCTATGAACTTCACGGTAAAAGCAATTTTGAGATTGTGGAAAGCCTGTGCCCACTTGAATTTCTCTCTCATGACACTGACCAATCATTGTTGATGTTAAAAGTAAATAGTGTCCAGTTAATCCTCCCCAGTTCATTTCAATTGTCTTATTAAAAACTTCAGTCATGTTCATTCGAGCGACTGAAACCAACGCCTTTGACTGAAAGAGCTCTAATTCGGAAAGGGCTTTGAGACTCAGACTCATGATGTGAAAATCTTTTTTAGGAGTGAAAAACTTAAGGTCAGACTGAAACTGTATTTTTTGTAAGTGAGTGAGTGGAGTTTTGATTTCAATAAAAAGGTGCTTCTTTTTTCCAAGCTGATTTAAAACCTCAGTTAAAGTGGGAATGAGGGGGCAAATTTCTTTTAATTTTTCTAATGTTAAATCCTCGATCTTTTGTTCCAAACCAAAAAGTCGCTTTAAATCACTGTCATGATGAACTATGGCCTGATGATCACGGGTCCAACGCACATCGAACTCGACAGCTTCAATCTCACTTTTTAAAAGAGGCATAAAAGCATTCATCGTGTTTTCAATGCGATCCCCCCTATTCCAATGTCCGCGATGAGCCACCAACTGCACTTTCTTTATCTGCTCAGGGTCAGGAGTTGATCTTGGCCAATGATCAAAGACAAGATCAAGCGATTTTAAAAGAATTTCATCGGTGTAAGAACTCAATTTCAAAAACTTACTCCAATGGCCAAGAGAGTCGTTCGAGGGCTTCAACTTCTTCAGCCCAATAAATATAGTTTTCAAATTCCGGGAAAAGCTTTGGAAAGGAAGGGTCCTCCCAGCGGCGAGCGATCCAAGCGGCGTAGTGAATAATTCTTAATCCTCTCAAAGCCGGGATGAGTTTAAGACTTGAGTGATCAAAGTGTCGAAGGTCTTCATAACCGCTGAGTAAATCCGATAGCTCTTCTTGACTTTCTTTTTCATCGCCGGAAAGAAGCATCCAAAAATCTTGAACCGGAAGTCCATTGATAAAATCATCAAAATCCACAAAAAACATTTCTTGTTGGCCATCCACGGGGTCAGTTTGTAAAATATTACCGCGATGGCAGTCACCATGGATGCGGATCAATGAGGGGTTGTGGATCTGATTTTCAAGGTAATAAAAAATGGTTTCGCTGGCTTTTTCATACCTCTCCCAAACTTCGGGAGCGACCCAGTCGACAAGGAGATCAAGACTTTTCCAGCCGAGAGTTTCAATATCAAAATTCGGACGATGAAGTGCTTTTTTTTGTGAACCCACATTGTGAAGTTTGGCTAGCTGTCGGCCCACATGACGGTAATCCTTGGGACTTAACTCTTGAGGCATGCGACCCATGGCTTTAGGAAAAAAGCTAAAAAACATCCCCTCAGACTCTATGATGCTTTGTTGATTGATGAGAAGAGGAGCCACGACCGGGATCCCCTGCTCTTTGAGTTCGAAAAGAAACTCATGTTCTTCTTGGATGGCTTTTTTTGACCAACGATGGGGTCGATAAATTTTTGAAATAACATGAGTCATTTCGGTGTGTTTTTTGTTGGGCTCTAAAAAAAGGTCAAACACTCTGTTTTCATAGGAATTGAGCTGAAAGTATTGTCCAGTGGGTTGAAAACCACACTGTTCACTCACCTTAAAAATCAGGTCGACTGTTAGGTTATAAAAAGAAGAGGATTTAATTTCTGACACTCTTCTCTCCTTAACGAACCAACAAATAAATAAAACTACTCACAACGGTAAGCAACTCCACGAGCTGAACCACCATGGGCAGAAATCGCCTCAACTTTGACGTAATTTGCCATTTTTAGTGAAGCTTCATAACGAAGATCTTCTAAAGATTTTTCTCGGGCATCATGACGAGAACCCGATGTTCCAATCACTGGACCAATCTCACGACAGTTTTTAGGCGGTTGATTATCGCTCACCGTAACCGATTGACTGCCCGGTGTGGTTTGACAGGAGACTAGAAAAATTGGGCCGGACACTAGAAAAAGAAGCAATAGGTTTAATCTTTTCATATAACACCTCTCTTGACTTGGCTCAAAGACTACAGGAGAAATAAGGCTATGGATAGTCTCTTTTCTGCAGAAGGTTTGACCGCACTTTTAACTCTTTCACTGATGGAAATCGTTCTTGGAATCGATAATATTATTTTTATTAGTATTCTGACCGGCCGCCTACCAAAAGAACAACAGCCCATGGCTCGCCGTCTTGGACTAACCATGGCTTTGTTGACTCGAATTCTTCTTCTTTTCTCACTTTCATGGCTGATGGGAATGACCGAGCCACTCTTTAGTCTCTTCAATCATGGTTTTTCTTTGCGCGATCTCATCTTACTGATTGGTGGACTTTTCTTAGTGGGTAAAGCCACTTTCGAAATCCATCATAAAGTGGAAGGCGATGGCGATGAGGGTGTTGCTGCAGCCTCCCACAGTCATGCCAATAAACTTTTAATCATTCTTGCTCAGATTATGGTGCTTGATATTGTTTTCTCACTGGATTCTGTGATTACAGCCATTGGAATGGTGAAAGACATACCGATTATGGTAGTTGCCATGATAATTGCTATGGTCGTGATGCTTCTCTCGGCTGAACATATTAGTGGTTTTGTAGAAAAACATCCCACCATTAAAATTTTAGCACTTTCATTTTTAATCCTCATCGGTGTTGTTCTTATTGTCGAAGGCATGGGTGGACATGTGGGTAAAGGTTACATTTATTTTGCCATGTTTTTCTCCTTATCCGTTGAGATGATCAATATGCGCTACCGTAAAAAAGTTAGTCTAAAGAGTAGTGTCTAGTGTCACTAGTGAGTGTTGCACAAGCCACCGATCTTCTTGATCAAGGTGAGGTTGTTGCTCTTCCGACAGAAACTGTTTATGGACTCGCTGGAAAAATCAATGATGAGTCGGCTTTAAAAAAAATATTTTCCACTAAAGCCCGTCCGTTTTTTGATCCACTGATTGTCCATGTTAAAAACCTTGAACAAGCCAAAGACTATGCCCATTGGGACAAGTTCAGTTTGAAATTGGCCGAGCGATTCTGGCCTGGCCCCCTCACTCTGGTTCTTCCTAAAAAAAATAATGTGTCCGACTTTATTACTCATGGTGGACCCACCGTTGCATTAAGACAGCCCCACCACCCGCTGTTTTTACAAATTCTTAATAAACTTGATTCACCTCTGGCTGCACCAAGTGCTAATAAGTTTGGACAGACCAGCCCCACTTCTGCTCTTCATGTTGAAGAGGAGTTTAACAGCTTAGTGAGCGTCGTCGACGGAGGAGAGTGTTCTGCTGGAATTGAATCAACTGTGGTTGAGTATATACAAAATGAAAATAAACTAAGAATACTTCGACCCGGAGTGATTAGTCCCACAGAAATTCTTTCTGAATTGAAAAAGTGGGATAAGAAAATACAGGTTGAAGTGGTTCGCGCAGAAAATTCACCGGGTAATTTAAAAAACCACTACCAACCTCAAGTTCCCTTTTTTCTTCTTTATGGTTTTCACTCCTCTTCCATTCCCCCAAATTTAATCGATCAAATGAGTCAAACAGCTGGAAATCCAATAAAATTGTGGACTCTTGACTTGAGCCCTGAAATCGCAGCTCGCAACCTCTATAAAAATTTAAGAGAGTTTTCGCGAAACCAGCAACCCATCTACTTGGTTGTGCAAAAGAATTGGGGCAATGACTTATGGGAAAGCCTGCTCGATCGTCTCAACAAAGCCGCCCACTTTATTGTCACTGCAAATGCTGAGAGTTGGAAGATTGAATCCAAATAATTTCTTGGATAGCTCCCCCTCATAACTCAATGCACTAATAACTTTACATGGACAAGGGTGTCTAAGATTTCTAAACCTTCCCTATGGAAATTTCTCATCTCTCTGCATTCAAACCCAAAGTTCTTTTTACCATTGAAAATGATGGTTTTATCGTCAAAACAGCAGAGAACATTGAGGACCTTAACGGGGCTTTAAAACTGCGGCACCAAGTCTTTCTCGAAGAAGGTCTTAATAAATCTCATGAGACGGGCCTAGAGTTTGATGCCTTTGATCTCAAAGCCGATCACCTTCTCATCATCGACAAATCAAAAAATCTAGTGGTGGGAACCTATCGTTTAATCCAATCTTCTTTTTCTGATCTTTTTTATTCTCAAAGCGAATTTCAATTGGAAAAATTCTTAGCTGAAGATGGAACTAAACTCGAGCTGGGAAGAGCATGCACCCATATTGATTACCGCTCGGGCCGAACAGTTGATTTACTCTGGCAAGGTCTTTCACGCTATATCAATATGACCAAAACCCGCTTTCTTTTTGGCTGCTCCAGTGTGCAATCCACAGACCCAGAATTTATTTTTTCAATCACTCGCTCACTTTTTGAAAAAGAAGATTTGAGTTTTTCCTACGAAATTAAACCGACAGAGAAATATGAATTTAAAAATGCTCAACTGCATTTTGACCACGCCCAAGTTCAACCGGGAGTGATCAGAGCACTCCCCCCTTTACTTCGTTCTTACTTGCATGCCGGCAGCAAAGTTCATGGCTTTCCCGCACTTGATGTCGAATTTCAGTGTGCCGATTTTTTAACAATTCTTGATCTTAGAAATCTGAATAAAAAATTCTTTGAACGCTACCAAGCCCAATCGGGTTCTTAACCATTCACTTCAAGAATGACAATGTGTCTAACGGCTTGATCACTCATTATTGAGATTTGTCTTATTGTTATGAGGGTCTGTTTGTAAAATCGACTTTTAGTTATTGAGTTTTAAATTTTTTAAAGCTTCAAAACCAGGATGACCTTTGACCACAGGGGCTTCTTCTTGAATAAACTTTGGACGTTGCTCTTCACATTTATTTTTGTCAGTACAAACCGGATAAAGTTGAAAAGAGGCCGCCATCATTTCATGGAGAAATTCTTTGAGATCAAATTGAGGATGATTGATGTAAGTCACAGAAGGGTCAGCGGCATCAAAGTTTTGTCGACTCTGGGACACTTGAGTGTTGCGAGGTCTTTCTTTTTCAACCACGACGATTTCATTGATCCGATTAAAAAGTGGGACATCGATATCAAAACCACAACGTGAGCAAACCTCAGGATATTGAGATTTAAGTGAGCCTTGCACCAAAAAAGTATTCCCAAGAGGTTTAATCTCAAGATGAATTTGAAAAGGGGTTTTCCCAATCAAATCAGTGAATGCCCCACTGAGCTCGTCACTCATCTGGTCAAAATCAAAATCTTTTCCGTTTTCATCAAGGGCTAATAAATCAATAAGCATGGTGGGAGTTATAAGGGCTTTTAATGAGATGTGTCAAGAAAGAGAGGCGGTAAGTTGTCCTTACCGCCTGAAAATTGGTTAAAGGAACCCTCCGTAGAGGGCGCCGAAATGATTAAAATTGACTGTCATTGGCACCACCTCCTCTCTGACTTTAGAAAGTCAAAATCAGAATAACCAAGGTGGGCAAAAAAGGTAAGTCATTTAAAATTATCTGAGCCATTACAGTGGCTTATACAAGACCTTTGACACTCTACTTCTTGCCTAAAAATGGGGCTCATCTTGTCACAAATTTGGATAAAACAAAGTTACCCGTTTAATTTTTCTCAGCCTTTAGCCAATGATGGTTTTTAATTTTATAGTCAGAAGTCAGCTCACAAACCAACGGCACACCTGTCTCAAATTCAAACTGAGTAATGGCTTCATTATCCATTCCAGAGAGTAATTTAAAGAGTGCTCTTAAACTATTACCATGGGCCACAATCAGAGTGTCCCCGCCTTTTTTTATTTGCGGGAGAATCTCATCGTTCCAATAGGGTTCAACCCGATCAAAGGTGTGTTTTAAGGCTTCGGCTTTTGGAAAATCTTCGGGCTTAATATCTTTATAGCGCGGATCTTTCATTTGCTGCTCTTGCAAGGGTCCGGTCGCAGGAGGCGGTAAAGTGGCGTAGGATCGGCGCCACTGGAAGACCTTCTCATCACCATACTGATCTCGGGTCTCTTGCTTATTGAGGCCTTGTAGCCCTCCATAATGTCTTTCGTTCAGCCGCCAATGTTTAACCACCGGTATCCAGGTTTGTTGAATTTCCTCAAGCACGATCCAAAGGGTGCAAATGGCCCTTTGAAGATAAGAGGTATAAGCCCTCTCAAACTGAATACCACTTTGGGCTAAGAGTTGCCCTGCCCGTTGTGCCTCTTGTCTTCCTAGAGCTGTCAAAGGAGTATCTACCCAGCCGGTAAATCGATTCTCTAAGTTCCACTGACTTTGACCATGGCGAAGCAACACCAATTTCTGCACAAAAACCCCGTTCTCTTGATTCATTTATTTTGATCTCTTCATAATTCAGAAGTTTCATTTTGTACAGAAACCATCCTTTCTCTCCTATTTTGAAGCCTTTTATAAGAGGTCTCGTTTCCCATGGAGAGTTTGAGAGAGGGAATAAAACAGCCCCCGGCTCCTGCCTCACCTTCATTTTGCCCTACGGGCAAAAACGCGTCACGCTTGAAGGAGATCTGTTTTATTCCCTCTCTCAAACTCTCCATGGGCGCCAAAAACTTTCCATAAAGCCTAAAAAAATCCTCGTTCAAACAAACCATCTGACTCGATAGCTAACAAAAGAATTATTGCTGAGCTTCCCTTCCTTAGGCAAAAAAAATGAACCAACTCAACTTCATCGTCGCTCACCAAAATAAAAAATAATCCCAAACAAAAAAATGAAGGCAAAAGTAACTCACTTAAATATTTTTCAGAAGCCGAGAACAATTTACTGGGACTTAGATCGGGGAGCCTGCCCGAATAGATCTGTCGGTTCAGATCAATTGAAAGATCAGTATGAACATTGGTCAGTTATCGGTATGAAATACAAAATTTTATAAATAGACACTTTCTCAAAACACTTTAAACAGACTCATTCACAGAAATTCCTATTCCCCAAAATCCCAATTCCAAATTGAACTAAAAACCCAATGAATGCAGAAAGATCTTTTCTTAATCCATTTCAAAAGCCCCCCATGAATTGATCTCCTTAAAGCGAATGCGTTTTCGCCCGAAGGGCGAAATTAAGGTTAGGCAGGAGCCGGGGTCAATTCATGGGGGGCTTTTGAAATGGATTAAGAAACGAGGCCTCCAATGAATCGATGCGGGTTTGAAGAGAAAAATGGAAGTTAGCTAATATGAAGTTCAATTAAGAAATTGTTTTGAAAAAAATTTAGCTAGAGGTTTTATGAGAAATTTTCAGGGAGAAAATTGATTTGAAAAAAAGAGGTATTAAAAAAGGCGATGATGCAGCTTCCTGCTACATTTCTTCATCCTAAAGCCCATCGCCCGTCCCACTTATAAGAGTAGGTTGGATTTTCCAATGAAACAATTTGTTATGCTTTGTTTCACTGTTTTTTGATGCGCTTTAGGTCCTAGGTCTAGTTACCGACCCATCCGATTACGACATGAAGTTTCTGGTCTCTCGCGTAAACAGGCTTGATAAAGAGTCTCTGTATCAAGACTGCGATGGTTCATCGCCCTTGGCTCTTCATAAGCGCGTCCAGCACGTGAACTTGCAGGTGATCTTCCATCAGATGCACAAGCAACCATTAGTGAACTCATCATGAAAACTGAAATCAACTTAATCATGTTGCACTCCTTGTACGAACAATAACTTATCGGCGTAAAAAAAATATACATTAGACCCCTTATTTAGGATTTTTTTAAGAAACCTTGAGAAAAGCTCTACTAAAATCGAGATAAAAAATGATCTCTACACCTTTGGGGTTGGGATCTCGAACAAGCTCAATGAGTTGCAATCAATCTTAAGTATCCTACTCCGTGACCAGGGCTAGGTTCGCTATACAAGGCTGACAAAAAACTATGGAACTTGTCAAAGGATGTGATTTACACGATGAACATTGTCGATTACAAAAGTCTCAAGAAACAAATCTCATGGAGAAAAAAATGAAATCAATCTTAGCTTTGATTATTCTATTCGGATGTTCTTTATCCAATGCCGCCATCATCAATTGCCTTGATAAAAATGAAGACAAATTCCTTTGTACTCAAGTCATTGATTTGAGCAAAGTCGAGTCTATCAATTGTCTAAGTATCATCGAAGATGGTGTTGATGCTCAATTGTGTTCAGCCATTAAAACTTTTAATGAAGATGGAACAGAGGGAACTTTTAATTGTCTGGAAGATGGAACAAAAACCAATGACCCCTATATCATTGCGGTCTGCAGTCGTCTTCCGAAGCCAAACACCATTCACAAAATCAACTGTTGGGAGGACCTTGAAGATGGCTACCAAGTCAATTTGTGTCTAGAAGCTGATACCAACAGCCAAGAATGGTTGCATAAAGTTCTTTATCTCTTAGATTAAAAAAACTGTGTAGCCAACAAATCGGGCTCTTAAAAATTACGGACGGCGTATTCTACCTTAGAATGTCCATCAACATTGGCAGAAAGTTCTTTCACTTTGTTGAGATTAAGAAGAAGCCCTTTCATGTTGGCGGTTTGAATAGCAAGACCGGGCCTAGCATTGATTTCAAGCAAAAGTGGTCCCCGTTTTTCATCAAGAACAATATCAACACCTAGATAACCCATTCCCGTCATATCAAAACATTGAACGGCCATCAGTAAAACCTGATCCCAAAAGGGAACCTGTAAAGTTGTAAACTCCTGATCGGTATCGGGATGGAATTTTATTTTTTTGTTTTTCCAAATAGCATTATTCACTTTGCCAGTTGAAAGTTCGACACCGCAACCGATTGCCCCCTGATGAAGGTTGGCTCTGCCTCGAGAGAGACTAGTTGGCAGACGAAGCATCGACATTACAGGATATCCTTTAAAAACGATGACTCGAATATCAGGAATACCTTTATAGGAAAACCGAGCCAATTCAGGATGGGGAATGAGCTTTTCTTGAATAATGGCTGTATCAGGAGAGCCATTCAGTGAATACATTCCGCTGAGAATGTCTGAAATAAAATGTTCAATATCTTTTTTAGTAAACTCGCCTTTAGAGGTTTGAAAGATCCATTGATCCGGGGGATCTTGCCAATTGACCTGATTAATAATGAGAATACCGTTTCCCATCGCTCCTCGGCTGGGTTTTATAACGAATTCTTTATATTGTTTAAGACTCTCACCCATTTTTTTCAACTGCCCATAAGAATCGATATGCCAGTAAAGAGCAGGCGTTGGAATGTTATGTTTAACACAAAGTTCATTGGTGATAATTTTGCTGTCCACTAAGGGGTAGAGCGAACGAGGGTTGTAAGGAAGAATGAACTCGCCAATGCGACGATTGATGCCAAGGATTCCGAGGGCTTTTAAACGTTCAAACATGTGTGCCTTCTGTGAGCTCTTTAAAACGCAAAATCTCAGTGAGACGGTAGCCTTTATAACTACCCACAATAAAATTCAGACCAATCACAGAAAACAGAAGCTCAGGGTGATTGAACAAAGTGAGTTTTAGAATTTCACTTTGGAAGATGAGATAACAAAAAACAGAAACGATAAAAGTCCCCAATAAAGTTTTAAGGGTTGCTCTCATCCCCTCTTCAATAAAATTAACACTAAAACGCTCAATAAAAACAGTAATAATAACGATGGGAAAATAACTGAGAGAACCACTATCAGCCTTCATAAAAAACTGCTGATAAAAAACCAGAGTGAAAAGCATATAAACAAGAATAACAAGAGTGAGTAAAATCGAAAGCCTTGGAACCGCCAACAAATAAAATTTATCCAAAATATATCTTTGTGCAAATCCTATGAGCACAATCACAGCAAAAAAGATAAAACCAATCAATAACGATGATTCCACGAAAAATAAACTCAGAAGAATGGGTGTGAAAATTCCAAAACTGTTGATTCCAATCATATTTCGACTGATGGAAAGGATGAGGGTACCAATCGGAATAAGCAGAATGACATAAAATAATGACTGTTGAGAAAGTGGAAGTGTGTGAAGTGAAAAATAAGAAAGTATTCGACTGACTGAAGCTAACTTGTTTTTATAAACATCGGAGTCGACTTTATTCACCATAATAGGTGCTATGTTGAGATAAATACTTTTGTTAATAAAATATTTGCGAACAGCCTCCGCGTCTTGGTAAACGATAAAATGACTGGCCGGAACTTTCATAAAAGTATTATTGATTATATCCACTGGATACCAATAATCTCCAATGGCCACTTCAGGAAGATAATTTCTTTTCAGAGGACTCATCTGAGTTTTCATTGTGGGCTTTTCGTATCGATAGACCAGATTAATTCGAGTTGGAATTTTATTAATGCGAGCAAGATGGGTAAAAACTTGGGCGCGAACCCAATCAGAGCCTTCACCTAATGAAAGAGCCTCTTCTATGGAATCAACACTGGAGTTAGTGAGAATCTCTTCTGTGACATAATAGTAAATCTTACGAACTTTTTCAAAAGTATCATCATCAGAGCCAATAATTTTCTGACTGAGATCCTCTAGCAAAGCATAGTGTTCATCTTTTAAACCAGCGCGAGAGGTGTATTTCTTTTTAATATCATTTTTATCCGCATAGGTCTTTGTTCTTATTTGTTTGCCTTGGGCCGTTGGTTTTTTTGCAAATGTAGCAAATACGCTGATTTTACCAGGGTTTGTGGTATTTTTGATATCACTGCTCATGATATCAAGCGAGCGAGTGCCATAAGCTGTCGTCAGGGTGTACTCGTAGGGCGAAACAATTTCTTTCACATCGATTTTTTGATTATGCCATGAAGAGATCATCGGCAGACTGATAACTCGGCTTTTTTCATTCTCCTCAAGGATGGGTTTCAAATCGTAAACAAGCTCGACATTCCATTGGTGTGAGGATGTTTGTGGAATGAATGATATCTTTTTAATTCCGACTTTATAAAAAATCAGAAGAAATGGGGCTAATATGATAAGAGCAAGATAGAGAGTTTTAGAGGACTTCATGAGATTTACTTTCCGAGTAATCTTGATTGGGAAACATCCACAACAAAATTACCGATCAAGAGATTACGACCGACTAGAAACTTGTATTTCATATGATCTCGATTAGTCAGGTTGACTTTGATGTCATGATCCTGATTACCAATATTAATCTTCATGGAAACGACGTAACGAGACTCCATACCACCCGTCGCACTTTTGATACGAGCACTTTTAATCACTTCTTTAAGAAGAACGTAGGGCTTATTATCTTCGTCAAGAGTTTCGAACTGGACATAACGTTTTCCGTCCATGGTTTTTTCTTCAATTTTTGTGGCATGAATCGAAGATGTCGCCGCACCTGAATCGATTCGAGCTTTAACCCTAATGTTTTGAGAGCTGATTGTCACCCACTCGACTCTTCCTAGCACAACTCGATCAGAAGCGACTTTTTTGGCGCTGATCTGTTTTTCTCGAACTTCTTTAGGAACGTAGTTTAAACCTTGAACTTTGGGTAGAACTTCTTCTCTTATAAAAAGTTTAAGATCTTTTTTGATATCTTCGTTCGATTCAGCAATCATTTGTTGCAGCTTTTGCTCTTGCTGCAGTTTGATCTCTTCTTCGCTGATTTTACCTTTTTGTGCACAAGAAGAGAGAAGGAAAATAAAGAGAATAGGCAAAAAAATCTTCACAGACAGATCCTTTTTGTATTTGTATCAATGAACCGGGCAAATAACATGATCAACCTCTAAAATTAAGATAAAAAACCCAGGATTTAAAAATATTAAATGAGTCGTGTTTCAGCTATCTATTAAACATGATTAACACTTTTCAGTCTATTTTTTATTTTTTTGGGCTGTCGAAGAATTTTTCAATTTTAGAGAATTTTCATTGGTTAGAATATTTGTCAGACTGACTGGTCTTGACTGATAATTTTCTTAACTTTGAAAGCACCAATATGGGTCTAGACCAAGGAGAATTTTCAATTATTGGGTTTTGCAGATTTGATAATTTTGCTGCTGATCTTTTCGACAGGCCCAATTCCCTTCCTTTCCTTTGCAGCTCCAGCGCCATTTTTGAGCTTGTTCACAGGATTTATTTGCAACAACGAAAGACGAAGTCGATGCGAGTGCACGACTTGATTGGGGCCACAGGAGCTGGGCTTTTAGCGGGCCTGTATGAGTCACAGGTTTTTCAGTCATAAAAAAAATAGGGATTGAAAAGATGAAAAAAGCTAATACAAAATAAAGAAAGTTCTCTTTAAAAGATGGATTCATCCTGTCTTTTCGGCGTTGCTTTCGGTAAACTCAAACTCTTTCTCTTTTAAACTTAAGTCCAGAGAATAAGGCAGCAAAGTGTTTTATAAATAAGATTAAGTTCATTTCATGAAATAAAAAGAGTTTAGAACCTTTCACCCATGAGAACTTCTTTGTTAGGACGATGGGAAAAACCCCAACTCTGTTCAAAAAGCAAAACAACAGTGCTGCCAAGGTGAAAGGTTCCCAGTTCATCACCAACTCCTAAGTTTCTGGGTTCAGAGTAAGTGCGATGAACCACTTCTTTCTTTTGAAGTTGGTTTGTACGAATATTGGGATCAAAACTCATGGACATCGAACCCACGTTGGTGGCTCCGACCATCACGAGAATCGCCTTTCCTTTGGGAGAAGAAAGCCCCACTGCCACTCTTTCATTCACGGCATAAAGTCGATCAATCGTTTTTACACTCCAACTATTAACCGGCCAGAGTTCGCCAGGGACAACGGTCGACCAATGAACTTCGGCTTTGAACGGAGAGTGAACACGATGGTAATTGTGGGGCGCGAGGTAATAAGTGAAAAAAGATCCTGCCTTAAATTCTTTATACCAAGGATTTTCAGGAATGAATTCGCTGAGTTTAAATGTTTTTCCTTTAGCTTGTATTAAAGTTTCTTCATGGATCAAGCCAGAACTGACCAAGGCTGAATCACAAGGGTGAATCAAATCACCCTCGATCGGCCGCACACCCTCTTTGAGACGTCGAGAAAAAAATTCACCCAAAGAATTGTATTGGTCGACCGATTTTTCGGCCTCATCGAGATCAATCTTATAATAATTCGCAAAAGCCTTAATAATATTTTGATTAAGGCGGCTTGGAGCCTGCAAGTGAGAAAGACGGCCAAGATAGTGGCTGAGCCATTTCTTGGGGAGCTGAGACATGAATTGATCATAAAACATATTGTTTACACTCATGAATCGAACTTCGACTAAAGCCAGAAAGATGTCAATAATTTGCTTTTAGGGCCCTTTCACAATTTTTCAATAAGAAACCTCCCCATATAAACTGTCTTTTGCTGGCCAATTGCGCTACACTTTGCACATGTCAAAAACGATAAATGATCTCAAAGTGGCCGTCGGCGAGGACCTCGAGGAAAAGCTGAAACTGGCTGAACCTGATTTTGTTCGTTATCGTATTCTCAAAAAATCCGTGGACGCTCGAACAAAACAAAAATTGCATTGGGTCTATACGGTTGAACTTTTTAATGAGGGCGAAAAACCCAAAGAACTTTTCGAACTCCCCCCATCGATTGAGTCTTCGATTCGACCGATTGTCATCGGTACTGGGCCAGCCGGTTTATTCGCCGCCCTCAGGCTGGCCGAACGGGGTATTGCCTGTGATGTTTTTGAACGGGGCTCCCAAAGTGACCAGCGAATTTTAGCAATCAATAAATACTGGCGTTATGGCGTACTTAATCCCAATGATAATGTTTGTTTTGGTGAGGGCGGAGCTGGCCTCTACTCTGATGGTAAGTTAATCACACGGATCAAATCACCCCATGTGTCCTACGTTATGAAACGGATGGTGGATTTTGGAGCGCCGCCAGAGGTAGAGTATCTTTCAAATCCACATATCGGTTCTAATAAAATCCGTCGCCTGATCCCCAAAATAAGAGAATTTCTTATTTCAAAAGGTTGTCGTATCCATTTTAACACCAAAGTCGATGAACTGCTTTTTGAGAATAAACAAGTTATTGGGGTTAAAACTGAAAATAAACAAATTCACCACTCCCCTTTTGTGGTTTTGGCGACAGGTCACTCGGCCGAAGATATGTTTATTCATTTGCAAGAAGCGGAAGTGGCGATGGAAGGAAAATCTTTTGCCCTTGGACTTCGGGTCGAGCATTCTCAGAAGTGGGTGAACAAAACCCAATACCGAGAACATTCAGAGAATCCTGAATTAGGAGCTGCCAACTATAAGCTTGCTCATCACAATAAAAGAGAAGAAGTGGGAGTTTATTCTTTTTGCATGTGCCCTGGGGGCTATGTTCTCTCCAGTGGAACAGAGGCAACGGGTGTTGTCAGCAATGGCATGAGCAATTTTAATAGAAACTCACCTTACGCCAATGCAGCGATCGTTGTCTCTATTGATCATCAAAAAATGTTTAAGAATGACTTGCTCGGAGGACTTAAATTCAGAAAAGCCCTCGAACAAAAAGCCTTTCATCAAGTTCAAGAAAAAAATCGTGGACACGCCCTTCCTGCCCAAAACATGATTGATTTCTTGCTGGCAAGATCCAGTCCTGAAAATCTGAAAGGCTCTT
>JBGSSY010000220.1:0-2054 GCA_041736775.1 Bdellovibrionales bacterium
ACTTTAAAAATATTTTTTTTAAGAACTCGGGTTGTACTCTCTGGAACTTTCACTTGATCAAAAAAAAGAACTCCTCTTTGCGGAGGACTAAACCATAACATGGGATAACCTTCCTGCGGCCAAGGAAAGATCCCTTGGCTATAGGCCGAAATTAAAACCTCACTGGTCAGTTCACCGCCCACACAGAGTAGGCCATCAGGATTGGCTTTTTCAGGATCAGGAAATTTCAAAATAATCCACCACCTGTTTTTTGAGATCTTCCTCAGACTGCGCCAGTTGCAGCATTTGCAAGAGTTTTTGTTGTTGAATTTGCATATGATTTTTATGACTGACTTCATTCACTAAGTGCTCTGGTAAAGAGTCTATGATTTTCCAGTTTTTAACTTGATGAAAGTTTTCTAAAATCTCCCAGCGATCAAAAAGCTTAACGACAGTCTCTAAACGAAAATCCCTCTTATGGTAAAAGAGAAGTTTTTCTCTCAGAAATTCATAACCCTGTTGTTGAACTTGCAATGGATTTTCTTTGATGAGGTGGTAAACTTGTTTCACAAATGAAGGTTCAGGGTGGGCCCATTTAATAAAATCCATTTGGATGGTGACATCATCAGGATCGTAGAGCAGCACCGCTTGAGCGGGTTTTTCATCACGCCCCGCTCTCCCCACCTCTTGGTAATAGGCCTCGATTGAACCCGGGATCTCAGCATGAATCACCATTCGAATATCAGCTTTATTAACACCCAATCCAAAAGCGGGAGTCGCAAGAATAAGTCCATTTGGATCACCTAAAAAAGCTTTTTGATTTCTTTTTCGATCTTGGGTTGAGAGTTGACCATGATAAATTGAATGTTCAATACCCAGCTGAGAGATCTCGTGGGAAAATTTTCTAAGAGTATCCACCAAAGAAAAATAAACAATTTTTGCACCTTGGTTTTGGTGATGGAGATAAATAAAAGTTCTCACTTTTTCTTCGAGACCACAAACTTCGACCGACTTTAATTCAAGATTGGGTCGCTCAAATCCCGTATTAAAAATCGCAGTATCGGGGCTTAATTGCAAACAACGAAGGATATCCCGACTCACAGGTTTTGTCGCTGTGGCCGTCAGTGCCATGACGGGTGGACTCCCTAACGCCAGACGAATCTCTTTCATCCTGGTGTAGTCGGGTCTAAAATCATGTCCCCACTCTGAAATACAGTGGGCTTCGTCGACAGCCATGAGGCTGACTTTAAGTTTTGAGATGATTTCTAAAAAATCATTTTTGCGAAATCTTTCTGGGGTGACATAAAGAATTTTAATTTCATTCTTTCTTAAACGACGATAGGTACTTTCTCTCTCTTCTCGACTTTGTGAGGAGTTCACATAGGAAGCTTTAAGACCTTTTTGTCGAGCTTCATCCACTTGATCTTTCATCAAAGCGATCAAAGGGGATATCACCACCACAATTCCTTCGAGTAAAAAAGACGGAAGCTGATAGCAAAGACTTTTGCCAGAACCCGTCGGCATTAAAACAAGAGAGTCATGACCCTTGATTAAATTCTCAATCACCTCTTCCTGCAGAGGACGGAATTCTTGAAAACCCCAGATTGTTTGAAGTAAAGTTTTTGCGTTCAAGTGCCAAAAGCCCTATTGAGTAGAACTCCAATTAAAATAATTTGGGGTAAGGTGATCAGTGGCAGGAAAAAAGCAATTTTCCAACTACGAGTGGTTTCTTTAAGAGCCATAATTTCGGTGTAATCTGTAGAAACTCCCGCCATAAGAAAGGTAAAACCGTTGCCGGGTGCATGGGCGGTGTGAACCAATTCGGCCGCTAAAGGGGCCGACCCTTCTGAACAAACTTCGATCACTGTGGCGGCAAAAAGAGTGGCAACGACCCCTAAAAGATCAGGCCCAAAATAGGCCGCAAACTGTTCAGGGCTGATCACTTCTTTAATAAAAGCCGTGAGTAAGACTCCGACAAAAATCCATTTTAAAATGGGCCGCGACTCTTTGAGCCCACCCCAAAGAATTTTTTTCACCACAGCTCCCTTGGTATTAACCCCTTGGGAATCCCACCA